>NZ_JBQSXM010000003.1:0-433847 GCF_052378285.1 Brachybacterium sp. AOP3-A1-3
GGTTCAGATCGGACGCCCGAAGTTCCTGATCGCTGCTACTGCCACCACGCATTACTACCTCCACTTGTTGATTGACACTAGGGATTTGAGCCTAGCCATCGGCGGCGCCCAGCAGGCCCGCTACCGCGGGGACCGTCGCCCTAACCGCGCCCGCCGTATTCGTTCGGCACGGCGATCGCTCCCGAGCAGCCGAGCGTCCGCGTCTCGCCACAGGCTTTGCACCGCCAGGACGGGTGCCCGCCACCGGACGCGGACGCGCACCTGCAGAACTCCCAGCCCCGCCGCGCCGCCATGGTGCCGCAGTCGCAGGGTGCCGGGTCGGGGTAGACCCAGCCGGCGGAGGTTCGGATCAGGTCCATGGGGACAGTGTGCGCTCGGGGTGTGCCATTTGGGCATCCGCTCGTGGTCATCCGCCAGATGGGCAACCTAATGGGCATCTCAGGCATGAATCAGGCCCGGCCTCCGCAATGGAGAACCGGGCCTGACCTGCCGAGCCGCCTGCCGGAATCGAACCGGCGACCTATTCATTACGAGTGAATCGCTCTACCGACTGAGCTAAGGCGGCGTTTCCGCCGGTCACGCGACCGACCAGTCCACCTTACGGGACACATATGGCCGGGCGCAAAGCCGCATGGCGCGATCCCCGTCACGTCACCCAGGGCGCCCCCCTCCGGGGATGAGGCACCCGCGCCGACGCCGCGCCCGCCAGCAATCCCGCTTCGTCTTCTGTGAATCCTTTGACACGGCGCGCACCCGATGAGAGGGTCGTCACACTCCGGGTCGGAAGTCGTCCAGACCCGGAGTTCCCTCGCGCCACTGTCGATGCGAAGCGGATCCGACCACCACGAGGTGATCCTGCATGCCCCAGTCCCCCTTCCCGTCACGACGCACCCTCCTCACCGGCGCCGGTCTCTCCGGCGTCGGCGCTGTCGGGGCCCTCGGTGCCTCATCGGCCGGAGCCGCGCCGCTCCCCGTCAAGAAGCCGACCAAGGCCCCCATCCCCGGCAAGGCCTCCATGATCGACGTCCCCTACGAGCAGCGTGACACCGTGCGCATCGGCCTGATCGGCCTCGGCGCCCGCGGCAGTTCCATGGCCGCCGGATGGGCCGCCGTACCCGGCACCTCCCTCGATGCCGTGTGCGACATCCGCGCCGACCGCGCCACCCGCACCGCCGACGCTCTCGAGAAGGAGGGCCATCCCCGTCCCCGCGAGTTCGGCGGCGCCGACACCTCCTTCCAGGAGATGCTCGATGCCGTCGAGCTGGACCTGGTGTACATCGCGACGCCCTGGGAATTCCACTATGCCCACGGCAAGGCCTCCCTCGAGGCCGGCGCGAACGTCGTGGTCGAGCTCCCGGTGGCCTGCGAGGTCGACGAGCTGTGGGACCTGGTAGCCACCAGCGAGAAGACCGGCAGGCACCTCTCCCTCTCGGAGAACACCTGCTACGGCCGCAACGAGCTGGCGATGATGCGCGCCGCCCATGCCGGGCTGTTCGGCGACCTGACCAACGGGCACGGCGCCTACCTGCACGACCTGCGCGCCCTGATGTTCGACGAGAACTACTACACCGACCACTGGCGTCGCACGTGGCACACCACCCATAACCGTTCCTTCTACGCGATGCACGGGCTGGGCCCGGTCGCCAACGCGATGGACATCAACCGCGGGGATCGCATCACCACCATCCGCGCCACCGCCACCGCACCCCGGGCCCTGGCCGACTACCGCGAGAGGTTCATGCCAGCGGATCACCCCTCGTGGGAGGACACCTACATCAAAGGCGACCTCATCACCTGCCTGCACGACACCGAGCTGGGTCGTGTGATCCGCACCGAACACGACGTCTCCTCTCCCCGGCCGTACAGCCGGATCAACTCGATCGCCGGCACTCGCGGCGTGTTCGAGGACTACGTCCCAGTCGGGGAGTCCGGGGCCCGGATCTACACCGAACCCGATCACGGCGACGACGCCTGGCGCCCGTTCGACAGCTACCGCGAGGAGTTCGACCACTGGCTGTGGCGCACCGTCGGCGACGACGCCGAGCAGAGCGGCGGCCACGGCGGCATCGACTACCTGCTGCAGTGGCGCTTCGTGCAGTGCATCCGGCTCGGCCTCGTCCCGGACATCGACGTCTACGACTCCGCGACCTGGTGCGCTCCGGTGCCCCTCAGCGAGGAGTCCATCAACCAGGGCGGGGCCGTGCTCGAGATGCCCGACTTCACCCGTGGACGCTGGTCCGAGGTCCGTCAAGGTATGGATTCCCACGAGAAGGAGATGCCGTGAACTCCCCCGAACTCCCCACCGCTCCCGTCGTTCCCGCCGCTCGGGCACAGCAGCTGCGGGGTGCCGGCCGCGCCGCGGTGGTCCTCGCCCTCGCACTGCTCGTCTCCCTCGCCATGGCCGGGAACGCCCTGGCAGCGTCCGCGCCCTCGCAGACCACGGTCCAGATCTCCCCGGTCGACCTCACCCAGGAGGACACCGTCCAGACGGTCACCGTCACCGTCGCCAACGCCTCCCGGGCGCCGATGACGCGCGTGAACGTCTCGCTGCGGGGTCCGGCCGGATGGACCGTCGGCCCGCAGACGATCGACATCCGACGGATCGACGCCGGCGAGCGCGCACACGCCGTCTTCGACGTGCGCGTTCCCACCCTGCGCGACGGGTTCCGCATGTACCCCTTCACCGCGACCATCACCTACAACGGCGGTGACGGCATCGGCACCGCGACCCAGGAGCGCGTGCTGACCTCCGGCGAGCCCGTCGACTCGATCGCCGCGGCGCGCAACAACGTCGGCATCACCACGCTCGCGTCGGTGGCCCAGGGTGACTTCGACGGCGACGGCAACTCGTTCTCGGCCGAGGCCCTCGAGGCGGTCGAGGTCACCCCGGGAGCGACCCTCGAGGGGGCAGGGACCGAGTTCACCTGGCCCGATGTCGCCGCCGGTGAGGCGGACAACGTCACCGCCAGCGGTCAGGCGATCGAGGTCGACGATACCGGGAGCCAGATCGGCTTCCTCGTCTCCGGCTCGGGGTTGAACGCGACCGGGACAGTGACCGTCTACTACACCGACGGCACCGGTGACGAGGGCACCCTCGGGGTCCCGAACTGGACGGGAGTCGGGGCGAACCTCGACGCGGAGGTCGTCGCGGCGACGAAGGGGCGCAACACCCCCGAGGGCTACGGTAACGAGAACGGCACCTACAGCGTCTTCGCGACCGCCGTCGAGATCGACAGCTCCAAGACGGTCGACGTCGTGGTGCTGCCGGGCAACTCGTCGATCCACGTGTTCGACATGGTCATCAGCTGACCGCGGTCCGCCGAGCGGCTACGGCCCCCGGCGGACGCCGCGCCCGGCGGACGCCGCGCCTGGCGGACCGTGCGCCCGGCGGACTCTGCGCTCGGCGGACTCAGCGCCCGGCAGACTCTGCGCTCAGCAGCTGAAACCGTTCTCCGGCACGGTGTCGTCCAGGAGGTAGGCGTCGACCTGCTCCTCGATGCAGCCACCGGAGCGCCCGTACGCGGTGTGCCCGTTGCCGTCCCAGGTCAGGTGCACGCCGCTGTCCAGCTGCTCGGCCAGGGCCGTCGACCAGGCGTACGGGGTGGCCGGGTCACCGGTCGTCCCGATCACCACGATGGGCGCCGCACCGTCGGCGGAGATCTCCGCCGGCTCGCGCACCGGGGCCTGCGGCCACTGGGCGCAGTCATCCTTGGCGATGTTCGACCCGAAGGTGGGGAACTGCTCCGCGATGCGCGCTGCCTCCTGCTTCTCCCACTCCGCGTCGGCGACGCGGGGATGGTCCAGGCAGTTCACGGCGGTCATCGAGAACGCGGCGCTGGTGCGGTACGAACCGTCCAGCTGGCGCTCGGCGGAGCGGTCGTCCATCTCCAGCAGCTGGCTGCCGTCACCGTTCATCGCCGCGCTCAGCGCCTGTCGGCCCGTGGGCCACAGCTCGTCGCTGTACATCAGCGTCAGCACGGCGGAGCGGGCGAGGGAGCCGGTGAGGGGCCGATCGGGGTCCCCGCTGTCCACGGGTGACTCGTCGGCTGCCGCGAAGAACGCGTTCAGCTGCTTCTTCGCCTCGGCGACGTCGCCCTTGAGAGGGCACGACTCGGCCGTGTCCAGGCAGTCCTGGATGAAGACGTCGGCCGCCTTCTCGAAGCCCTCCGCCTGCCCGGCGACGAACTCGTCCATCGTGAGCGTGGGATCGATCGCCCCGTCCAGCACGAAGTGCCCGACGCGGTCGGGGTACAGATCGGCGTAGCTCGATCCGAGGTAGGTGCCGTAGGAGTACCCGAGGTAGTCGAGCTGGTCACTGTTCAGGGCCGAGCGCAGCACGTCCATGTCGCGTGCGGAGGAGTAGGTGTCGAGGTAGGGCAGGACCTTCCCGGAGTGCTCCTCGCAGGATTCGGCGATCCGCGCACCCCATTTCTCGTACTCCTGGGTGGACTCGGCGGAGATCGGCTGGCCCTTCACCGCGCGGTACTCATCGGTCTCCTGATCGGTCAGGCACTCGACTCCCTCGGAGCGGCCCACGCCCCGCGGGTCGAAGGTCACCAGGTCGTAGTCGCTGAGCACCGCCGGGGAGACCATGTACGGCGCGGATTCCATGTAGTTCACGCCGGAGACGCCGGGGCCACCCGGGTTGAACACGAGCGATCCGGCGTCCTGCTCGGAGCCGGGTATGCGTGCCACCGCGAGGTCGATGTCCGTGCCGCTCGGATCGTTCCAGGCGAGCGGGACGGTGAGGGTCCCGCACTCGAGGCCGTCGGCGACGACGCCCTCGCACGCGCCCCACTCGATGTCCTGCTCGTAGTACCGGGCGTACTCCGGATCGGTCGACGGGTCGGTGGGCAGATCCTGCGCGGCCGACGTGCCGAGCTCCTCCAGCGGGAGGCCCTCCTCGCTGTCCGGAGCCGGCTGGGCCGGGTTTCCGCCATCGCTGGACCCGCCGTCGCCGGCCCCGCCATCGGCGCCGCCCTCCGGCCCGCCGCCGAGCTGGCTGCAGCCGCTGAGCAGCAGGACCGTCACGGCGAGTGCCGCTGTGAGTCGGGCGAAGGGCCGTCGCGGCTGGGCGGCGAGTGTCATACAAGGTTTCCTTGTCCTGGGGCGGAGCGGGATGGTGCGGGCGCGCCGGGCGCGCGACGGCCCGGCCATCCTAGGCCCCGCGGATGGCAGGTTCCGCGAGCCCCCGGCGAACCGGGGCAGGACGGTCCGGGTCGGGTCAGGACGGGGCAAGTCGGTTCGGGGCAGGCCAGGACGGGGCAGGACGGGTCAGGACACCTCGCGGCTGTTCCAGCGCCACGCGCCGTAGGCGGCGGGCAGGACCACGAGCAGGGCGAGGGGCAGCAGCTCGAAGGCGGTGGCGTCCCCGGTGCCGAGTGCCATGGCAGCCGTCTGGAGGTCGACCGCCCGCACGATGTCCATGATCGTCTCGGACCCGGTGAGCATGGCGATCGCGGTGGCGGTGCCGACCACGAACGGGATGCCGATCGCGGCGACCAGGCCGAGCACGGTGGACTGCAGGGCGATGCCCACGGCGAGGGAGAACAGCAGCGTGGCCCCGAGCGTGGCGAGCAGGGAGGCGAGCGCATCACCCATCCCGGAGAAGACAGCACCATCCCCGATCAGCTCGCCGCCGATCCAGGTGGTCAGCGCCGCCATGGCGACGGAGATCGCCAGGAGCACGACGACCACGACGATCGCCGCGATCACCTTGGAGGCCAGCACCCCGAGGCGCCCGGGGCGCTGCAGGAAGGTGAGCTGGATCGAGCCGTCGGACCATTCCCCTGCGGTGATCAGCACGGCGATCACGGGGATGATCAGCGACAGCGGAAGGCTGAGGACATAGAGGGTCAGCGCCATCTCGGATGTGGAGTCGGGAAGGAACAGCGGCTGCAGGAGCCCGGCGAGGGCTGCGAAGCCGACGATGAGGATCAGCGAGATCGTCATCAGGATCGCGGTGCCGCGGGTGTCGAGATGGGCGCGGAGGTCGAGTGCGGGTCTCATGGGAGGTCTCCTCGAAGAGGTGGGGTGCCGGAGAGGGCGAGGGGTGCTGGTTCGCGTGGTGCGTGGCGAGCGATGCTGGTTCGCGTGGTGCGTGGTGCGTGGTCGTGCCGTGAGTGATCGGTCGGCGTCGACGAGGTCAGGGCCCGCCGACCACGGCGGGCTGGGACTGCCCGGTCGGCGCACCGGACTCCTCATCGGGTTCCGTCTGGCCGGTCAGCGCGAAGAAGACCTCCTCGAGCCCGCCGTGATCGGTGGCGCCCAACGTGGTGAGGACGATCTGCTCGCGCAGGGCGAGGCGTCCCATGTCCTCCGGTGCCAAGCTCACCTCGAGCTCGTCCCCGGAGCGGCGCTCGTAGGCGATGCCGTGGGTGTCGAGGGCGGTGCGCAGGGCCTGGGGATCCAGGGCGCCCACCCGGGTGCCGCCCTCGCTGGTCAGCTCGTCGAGCGTGCCTTCGCGCACCAGGCGGCCGCCGGCGATCACGACCAGCTGGTCCACGGTGGCCTGCACCTCGCGCAGCTGATGGCTGGACAGCAGCACTGTGCCGCCGGCGTCGGCGAAGGAGCGCAGCAGGCGTCGCATCCACCGGATCCCCTCGGGGTCCAGGCCGTTCGCGGGCTCGTCGAGCACCAGCACGGCCGGGTCCCCGATCAGTGCCACGCCGATGCCGAGCCGCTGGCGCATGCCATAGGAGTAGCCGCCCACCCGCTTCGCACCGGCGTGCCCCAGACCGACGGTCTCGAGGACCTCGTCGGCCCGGGAGGCGGGCATGCCGATGGCGCGCGCCGCCAGGCGCAGGGTCTCCAGACCGGTCCGGCCGCGGTGGAGCGCGCCCGCGTCGAGCATCACGCCGATGGTGCGGGCGGGGTGATCGAGGCTGCGGTAGTCGACACCGCCCACGAGCGCCCGGCCGGCGTCGGCCCGGGCGAGGCCGGTCAGCACGCGCAGCGTCGTGGACTTCCCGGCGCCGTTGGGGCCGAGGAAGCCGGTGACGCTGCCGGGCCGGCAGGTGAAGCTCAAGTTGTCGACCACGGCGCGGTCGCCGTAGAACTTGGTCACGCCCTGCACCTCGATGGCGGCGGACGTGCCGCGGGCGGCGGAGGTGCCGCGGGCGGCGGGGCTGGTCTGTGAGGTCATGTCCCTACGATCCGTCGCCGATACCCCGCACGGACAGCGACCGGGGGCCAGCGCGGGCGCGACGATCGTCGGCCGCAGGCGGGCCGACGGGGGCGCGACCCCCGACCTGCGTCGGGGGCGGGTCCTCCGCGGGGCCGACCTCCGGCTGGAACCCGGGCCGACGAGCCGGCCGCAGGACCGGACGCCCGCTCGCGCCGATACAGTGACGGAGTGGAAGAACTGGGAGCGCCCGTGCGCCGGACCTGGCAGGACGTGACGCTCAGCGTCCTGATCCTGGCCGAGGCCGTGCTGTCGGCGATCCTCGCCGCCTCGGGCTGGGATCTGCTGCGCGCCGTGCTCATCGTCGGCCTCGGCGCGGCCCTCCTCCTGCGCCACCGCCACTGGCCGTGGCTGCTCCCCCTCGTGCTCGCGCTCAACGCCGTCGCGTGGTCGCTGGTGGTGCTGGTCGTCGTCCCGTTCGCCTACGCGACGCGCAGCAGCCGGCGCGCGCGCACCCTGCTGGTCGCCCTGCTCGCCGTCGTGGCCGGCATCGTGCCGGAGCTGAGCATGAGCGGGATCGGCTTCGGGATCGTCGGGATCACCGGCATCGTGGTCACTGCGCTGATCGTGGCGGCCTCGGCGTCACTGGGCATGTACGTCTCGACCCGTCGGATGCTGCTCGCGCAGCTGAAGAAGCGCGCCGAGCAGGCGGAGTCCGGCCAGGCGGTCGCCCAGGAGCAGGCCCGACGCGCGGAGCGCACCCGCATCGCCCGCGAGATGCACGACATCGTCGCCCACAAGATCTCCCTGGTCGCCCTCCAGGCGGGCGCCCTCGAGGTGAACCCGAACCTCGAGCGCGAGCAGGTCCAGCAGTCCGCGGCGCTGATCCGGCAGACCGCCACCACCGCGCTCTCCGAGCTGCGCGAGGTGCTGGGCGTGCTGCGCGGCGACGGCGAGGAGGCCCCGCTGGCACCCCAGCCCACCTGGGACGACGTGCGCCGCCTGGTCGCCACCTCGCAGGAGGCCGGCATCTCCGTGGACCTGTTCGACTTCATCGACGACCAGGTGCCCGACCAGCTCGCACGCACCGCCTTCCGCGTGGTGCAGGAAGGGCTGACGAACATCCACAAGCACGCCCTGCACACCAAGGCCCGGGTGGCGCTGATCGGTGAGCCGGGCACCGACCTCGTGATCGAGGTCAGTAATGTACTTCCCAAGGGGTTCACGACGGATCTGCCGGGGGCCCGCATGGGTCTGTCCGGGATCGAGACCCGTGTGACGCACGCCGGCGGCACGATCACGTCGGGCCCCACCGATGAAGGACGCTTCGAAGTGAGGGCGGTGATCCCATGGCCGATGACGACGTGACCCGTGTGGGACTGGTCGATGATGATTCCCTGGTACGAGCCGGGCTGGCGATGATCCTGGGCGCCGACCCGGCGATCGAGGTCGTGGGTCAGGGCGGCGACGGCACCGAGGCGGTGACTCTCGTGCAGAAGCACCGCCCCGACGTGCTGCTGATGGACGTGCGGATGCCGGGGCTCGACGGCATCGCCGCGACCAAGGCGGTCTCCGCGCTGCCGAACCCGCCCAAGATCATCATGCTCACCACGTTCGACATGGACGAGTACGTGTTCCAGGCGCTCGAGGCCGGGGCCAGCGGCTTCCTGCTCAAGGACACCCCGCCGCAGGACCTCGCCCGGGCCGTGCACGTGGTCGCCGGAGGCGATGCGATGCTCTCGCCCACCATCACCCGGCGCATGCTCTCCCACTTCTCCGACTCGAACCCCGGCACCCGCCAGGACCGTCACCCCGGGATCGAGCAGCTCACCGAACGGGAGACCGAGGTGCTCGGCGCCGTCGGGGCCGGGCTGTCCAACGCCCAGATCGGGATGCGGCTGTTCATGAGCGAGGCGACCGTGAAGGCGCACGTCTCGAAGATCTTCGCCAAGCTGGACTGCACGAACCGGGTCCAGATCGCGATCATCGCCCACGAGGCCGGGCTCAGCGACCTCGACGCCTGAGCGCGGTCGTGCGGGCCGCGGTGGCCGCCATGATGAGCGCTGCGGAGGCCACCATGGTGAACGCGGCGCTCAGCCCCAGCCGAGCTCGTGGAGCCGCTTGTCGCTGAGGCCGAAGAGGTGTCCGAGCTCGTGCAGCACCGTGACGGCGATCTGTTCGACGAGGTGCTCGCGGGAGGCGGCCACGCGCTGCAGCGGTCCTCGGAACACGAAGATGCGGTCGGGCTGGGCGTAGCCGTCGAACACGGAGCGCTTGTCCAGCGGGATCCCCTCGTACAGGCCCAGCAGCTCGGTGCCGTCCGCATGCTCGAACTGCGGCTCCTCCTCGATGAGGATCGCGACGTTCGCCTCCGCGATCGACCGGGCGATCTCCTCGGGCAACGAGTCGAGCGCGTCGTCGACCGCTTCCTCGAACTCTTCTCGGCTGATCCGGATCATGGGCCCATCGAACCACGCCGTCGGCCGGCCCGGGAGCCGCCCGTCGCCGCACCCGGACATCCAGCGGCCGACGATTCGTGTCGCGTATGCCGCATCGACGGGATTCCCGCAGACGCACAGCACCTTCGATGGGTATGCTCTGCGTCGGGTACTTCGTTGCCCGGGCCCCCATCGTCCAGTGGCCTAGGACACCGGCCTTTCACGCCGGCGACACGGGTTCGAATCCCGTTGGGGGTACTCGTACGGTTTGATCGATGTCCTGGTCAGCCGCATGAGACCGGAGTGCGAGGCGGCTCACAGTGAAAGTGGCTGGGAGCCCCGAGAACGTCCGGTAGAGTTGGTCAGGTCGAAGCGCGCAAGTGCAGAGATCACGTGAGGCCCTGTAGCTCAGTTGGTTAGAGCGCCGCCCTGTCACGGCGGAGGTCGCCAGTTCAAGTCTGGTCAGGGTCGCCCTCGCAGGAAGCCCCGGAACATCGTTCCGGGGCTTCCTGCATTTCCCGGCGCACTCCGCCGGCCGGCGGGCTCCCCATCCACCCGTGCGACCGGCATCGGCCGTCGTTGGTCGTCGACCGCTGTCGGTCGTCGGTCGTCGGTCGTCGGTCGTCGATGGATGGGACTCGTGTCACGCCGAACGGCCCTCGTGTGCCCGACGGCGGATTCCCGCACACGCTGTCGGACCCCTCACAAGGCCTCGCCCGACCACGTCCCCGGCCACCGCCCTACGCTCGAGCCATGAGCACCACGCCGCTGAACCACCGCATCCGCCTCGCCGCCCGCCCGCACGGCGAGCCCACCGCCGAAGACTTCCAGCACGACGCCGTCGAGATCGGCTCCCCCGACGCGGGCCAGGTCCTGCTGCGCACCCGCTACCTCTCCCTGGATCCCTACGTGCGCGGTCGCATGAGCGCCGCCAAGTCGTATGCCGCTCCGATGGAGATCGGTGATGTGGTCGTGGGGGCCACGGTCTCCGAGGTCGTCGAGTCCGCGGCAGAAGGCTTCTCCCCCGGCGACACCGTCCTGTCCTACGGCGGCTGGCAGGAGTACAGCGTCGAGACGACCGGTCATCTGCGCAAGCTCGATCCGGAGACCGCCCCCGTCACCACCGCGCTCGGCGTCCTCGGCATGCCCGGCTTCACCGCCTACGCGGGTCTGCTCGCGATCGGTGAGCCGAGGGCCGGGGACACCGTCGCCGTCGCGGCCGCGACCGGTCCCGTGGGATCGGCAGTGGGGCAGATCGCGAAGATCCACGGCGCCCGAGCGGTCGGCATCGCCGGCGGAGAGCGCAAGGTCGATCTGCTGCGCGAGTTCGGTTTCGACGAGGCCCTCGACCATCGCGCCCCCGACCTGCCCGGCCGTCTCGCCGCCGCCACGCCCGACGGCATCGACGTGTACTTCGAGAACGTGGGCGGGGCCGTCTGGGATGCGGTGCTGCCGCAGCTGAACACGTACGCGAGGGTGCCGGTGTGCGGTCTCGCCGCGAACTACAACTCGACCTCCCTGCCCGAGGGCCCGGACCGCAGCGGCCAGCTGATGGGCACGGTGCTCGCCAAGAGCCTCACCCTGCGCGGGTTCATCCAGCTCGAGTTCGTCGAGGCGCTCTACGAGGACTTCCTGCGGGACATGGGCGGCTGGGTCGCCTCCGGCCAGGTGCAGTACATCGAGGACATCACCGACGGCCTCGACAGCGCGCCCGACGCCTTCGTGGGAATGCTGCGCGGCCGCAACCTCGGGAAGTCGATCATCAAGGTCTCCTGAGCGACGGCTCGAGGTCGATGCAGGGTGCGACCCCTTTCGGGGAGGTGAGGAGGTGCTCCAGCACCTCCCCGAAGGTGGTGTGCCTCTCACCGGTCCTCGCCGGTTGGGATCAGTGCCGGAGCCCTGTTAGTCTTGTCCTCGGCCGCTCGCGGCCACGGCTCTGTAGCTCAGTTGGTAGAGCGTTCGACTGAAAATCGAAAGGTCACCGGATCGACGCCGGTCGGAGCCACCTTCACGAAGACCCCCGCCAGTGGCGGGGGTCTTCGCATGTCTGCTGTCGGGGTGCTGGGATCGTCGCGGTCGCCCACTCACGCGTCTTGCGCCGCACCGGGCACGACCCTACATTTCGCGGTATGCGCACCAAGAACCTCTGGCCCCTGATCCATGCGGAACGGGCCGCCCTGGAGGACGTCCTGCGCGATCTCTCGCCAGCGCAGTGGCAGGCACCCACGATGTGCGACGCATGGACGGTCCAGGACGTCGTCGACCATCTGACCGCCGGGTCCAGCACAGGAACCGTTCCCTGGCTCGCCAACATGGTCGCCGCTCGGTTCACCACGGACCGGCACGACCACCGGCTGCTCGAGAAGTATCGGGGGACGACCCGGGAAGACTCCCTGCAGCGCTTTCGCGAGGCTGTGGGCACCACGGCCGCCGAGATCCGCGAGGCCGTGACGCGCTATAACTGACGGTCACGCCCGGCTGGGCCGCTCCGGCAGGTCGGGCCAGGCCACGTGCACCTTCTCCGTGGCCGCAAGTCCCTTGGTCGCGTAGTGATCGGCAAGCAGGATTTCGTGCGGGGACAGCTCGATGACTGTCAGCCCAGCGATCTCGTCGGCAGTTCCCGCGTCCAGCACCCACTGCTCGGCAAGCTCGGCCAGGTTGAGCACCTCCACCAATCGCTCACCCGCGTCGTAGTCGACCTGAGCGCCCACGGCATGTCCGAGGAGCGATCGTGGCTGCACGAGCTCGTAGTCGTCGGTCATCGGTTCCAGGTAGCCGACCGTCTCCGGGTCCTCCCGGGCGATCGGAATCCATCCACTCGTCTCTGTCATGGATGGAGAGCGTGCCGATCCCGACCCATGCGCCCCACGACCCTCGGATCACGCGCGGTTACTAGGTATCGTGCATACTTAACTCTATGGATGACCTAGATCCGAGACCGGACGGTGTCCCGCAGTGGCCGGCGACCTGGATCCGCGCACTGCTGCCCAGCGCCGTCCTGGCCTGCCTCGAGCTGACTGCCCTGCACGGCTACGGAATCGCCCAAGCGCTGCACGCCCGCGGCTTCGGCACCCCCAAGGGCGGGTCCCTGTACCCGGTCCTCGCGCGACTGGAGGACACCGGGGCGATCACCGCCGAGTGGGTCCCCGGCCCGTCCGGACCAGCGCGCCGGCAGTACACGCTCACCGCTGCGGGACGAACCCGGCTCGTCCGCGACCGGACTTCCCTCACCCTGCTCGGCCACGCGCTCGGCACGTCCGCTGAGGGCATCGGCTCGGTCCCGGAGATCGAAGGCGCCGCTCCGCGCCCCACCCCAGAAGGAGGTCCTAATGACACCTGAGGACAGCACGCTGACGAACGAGGATGGCTCGGAGAGGGAGCGCCTGCGAGCCGCCTACCTCGCCGCACGACAAGAGCCCGCCGATGCCGACTGGGCGGAGCACGCCCTGGTGACGATGGTGTTCGCTGGGGTGCAGATCGACGTCGCAGAGGAGTCCCTGCTCGATGCCGTCGTGCTCGTGCGGGACAGCGGGGAAGGCCCCGAGGACCTCTACGGCCCGGCCCGCGACTGGGCACACCACCAGGTCGAGGCGATGCAGAGCGAGGGTCTCGATGCGTTCGACGACCCCCTGCTGATGGGCCCCCGCGACGCGGCGGTATTCACCCTCGGAGGAGCTGCGGTACTGAGTGCTGTGCTGATGGCGAGCAACCTCCTCGATCTGCTGCCCGGCCGTGAGGTCGGCGACCTCACAGCCGGCCTCGCACTCATGCCGCTCCTTCTCTCCGCCGCGATCATCACTCTGATCTGCGTGTACAAGCGCGCCTCGCGCTGCTTCCCTTTTCCCGTCACCGCAGTGCTCTCCGCACTGACGCTCGCGATCTGCTCGACCATCGTCGCGCTCATCATCATGCCGCTGGGCCAGACGGGGCCTCGAGCCAACGGCTGGTGGGCGGCGCTCCTCATCCCCGGATACGGGATCCTGTGCTGGATCACCGCGAAGCTGTGGCGGGGCCCCTCGACGGTTCCTGCCCCCGTGACCGTCCCAACGATCCTCGACGCCGGAGAGATCGCGGACACCGAGTGGCTGAACCGAGCCCGCGCGGCGCTGCGAGAGCGAGGCGAGATGTCCGATCGGAGGATCTCCACGGTGCTGCACGAGGCCGAGGACCATGCGCGCGATGAAGGGAGGACGCTGGTCGCGGAGTTCGCCTCCCCCGAGGGGTATGCGCGCTCGCTCCCGCGGGACCCGACGGTCAAGTCACGTCGGATGACCCTCGTCTACGGCACACTCACTCTGCTCTGGCTCGCCCTCGGCGCCTCCGTCGCCGCGACCGCCGACGAGCTGCAGCCCTGGCGGCTCCTGACCTTCGTGATCCTCGTGCTGCTGTGCGCGTGGGAGGCCGCTCGCCACGCTCGCCGGTGGCGGGAGGCGACAATCCCGGAAGAACACGCATGGCGAGGACGGGAGTCATAGGCTGACCGGGACGACGAGTCTGCGGCGACCCCGCCGGCAGCCGAACCCTGGAGGACGACGATGTCAGCCGAGAACCCGGACCTTGCGATCGCCCAGGCGGCGACCCTGCTCCCCATCACCGAGATCGCCGAGACGGCAGGCATCCCCGCCGAGGCCCTCGTCCCGTACGGCTCCTACAAGGCCAAGGTCGACGTGCGGCGGATGCAGGGCCTCACCGACGCCCCGAGCGCGAAGCTCGTGCTGGTCTCCGCCATGTCGCCCACGCCGGCGGGCGAGGGCAAGTCGACCACCACCGTCGGCCTCGCCGATGCCTTCACCCTCAAGGGGATGACCACGATGGTGGCGCTGCGGGAGCCGGCGCTCGGCCCGATCATGGGCATCAAGGGCGGCGCCACCGGCGGCGGCTACGCACAGGTGGTGCCGATGGAGGACATCAACCTGCACTTCACCGGCGATTTCCACGCGATCCAGATCGCCAACAACACCCTCGCCGCGCTCATCGACAACCACATCCATCAGGGCAACCAGCTGGGCATCGACCCGCGGCGCATCCAATGGAAGCGCGTGGTGGACGTCAACGACCGCGCCCTGCGCTCGATCGTGGTGGGCCTCGGAGGGCCCACCCAGGGCGTCCCGCGCGAGGACGGCTTCGACATCGTCGTGGCGTCCGAGATCATGGCGATCCTGTGCCTGGCCACTGATCTCGCGGATCTCGAGGCACGCATCGACCGGGTCGTCATCGGCTTCACCTACGATCGCTCCCCCGTGAGCGTCGCCGACCTCGGCGTGGCCGGCGCGATCACGATGCTGCTCAAGGACGCGCTGCTGCCGAACCTGGTCCAGACCCTCGGCGGCACCCCGGCTCTCGTGCACGGCGGGCCCTTCGCGAACATCGCCCATGGCTGCAACTCGCTCGCCGCCACGCGCCTGGCCCTCGAGCTCTCGGACATCACCGTGACCGAGGCCGGATTCGGTTCGGACCTCGGCGCCGAGAAGTTCCTGGACATCAAGTCGCGGCTGGGCGGCCTCTCCCCCGACGCCGCCGTGGTGGTCGCCACCGTGCGCGCGCTGAAGATGCACGGCGGCGTCGCCAAGGCAGATCTCGCCGACGAGGACATCGACGCCGTCCGTGCCGGGACCGTGAACCTCGCCCGCCACGTGGAGAACCTCCGCAAGTTCGGGCTCGAGCCCGTGATCGCCCTGAACCGCTTCCCGACCGACACCGAGGCCGAGCTCGAAGCGGTCCTGACGTGGGCACGGGAGCAGGGCTTCCGGGCCGCGCTGTCGGAGGTGTGGGCCAAGGGCGGCGAGGGCGGCCTCGCCGTGGCCGACGAGGTGCTCGCGGCGATGGACACCGGCGGCGGCGACGGCTTCCACCACCTCTACGATCCGGCCGACGGCATCGAGGAGTCGCTGCGCACCCTGGCCCGGGAGATCTACGGGGCCGACGACGTCGTGCTCGAGGGCAAGGCGCCCGCCCAGCTGCGGATGCTGCAGCGCAACGGATGGGACACCCTCCCGGTGTGCGTCGCCAAGACCCAGTACTCCTTCTCCGACGACCCCACGCTGCTCGGAGCCCCCACCGGGCACATGCTGCACGTGCGGGACCTGGTCCCCAAGATCGGGGCCGGTTTCGTGGTCGCGCTGACGGGCGCGATCATGACCATGCCGGGGCTGCCGAAGGAGCCCGCCGCCCTGCGCATGGGCGTCACCGGGTCCGGGGAGTCCATCGGACTGTTCTGAATCACCTGGCCCGGGCTCGTCGTCCCCGCGCCATGGCGTGCGTCGATCCGGGGCCGTGCGTCGATCCAGAGCCGTGCGTCGAACCGGAGCCGTGCGTGAGCCGGGTGAGGGCGCGGGCGCGGGTCAGTGCCGGGGGTCGCGCTCGGCGACCTCCTCGGCCTCCCGCTCGGTCTCGTCCTCGAGGTCGACGTCGATGACCTCGTCGTCGTCGACGTTCTCGGCGCCGGTCTCCGGTTCCTCCCAGTTGTGATCGGTGATCGCACCCTCGGTGGTCGCGACGATGTTCTCGGGGAACTGGTCCTCGCGGTCGGAGGCCATGCCCTCGTGGTCATCGCCGTCGTCGTCGATGAAGCCGTCCTCGTCGTCGTCATCGTCCGTCGGAGTGGCGAGGCGGTCGCTCAGCTCATCGATCGCATAATCTCCTCCGCGCACGAAGCCACGACGGAAGGCGGCACGGCCCACCATCACGCTCGCCACCGGGATCGTGATCATCTGGGCGAGGAGCACCACGAGCAGAAGCCCTGCCAGCGCCCAGGAGCCGACCACCAGGCTCACCCCGGTGAAGACGAAGATCAGGCCCAGCACCTGCGGCTTGGAGGCCGCGTGGATGCGCATCAGCACACCGTTGAAGCGGTTCAGGCCCACGGCGGCCAGCACGGCCAGCAGCAGCCCGGCGCCGATCAGCACCGCGGCGATGGTCTCGACGGCGGTCATCGGGTCTCCCCCGTCGTGTCCGTCGACTCGGTCGAGTCGGTCCCCTCGTCACCGTGCGCCTCGGACTCGAAGCCGCGAGAGCCTTCCTCTGCCCCGAAACCGCGCTCGAAGTGGTCGGAGTTCCCGGCTCCGTCGTCGAACCTGGAGTTGACGAACCCGGAGTTCACGAGCCCCGAACCGGCGGCCCCGGAACCGGCGGACTGCTCCTGCGCGCCGGCCTCGCCCGGGGCATCGTCAGCGGTCAGGTGCTCGGCGCCGATCACGGCGACGGGCTCGGTGAGAGCGGGGGCGTGCTCCTCGCTGCGGTGGTCGACGTGGATGGCGTCCAGCGGGCCCGTGCTGGTGCCGGACTCCGGGCGGTGGCGGCGCAGCTGCGGTGTGCGCGGCTCCTCGCGGCCCACGAAGCGGGCGAAGGTGACCGTGCCGATGAAGGCGAGCCCCGTGAGCGCGAGCATCGCGGGCCCCGCCCAGTCGGCCTTCGCGGACGCCGTGTAGAGGGCCATCGCGATCACGACCAGCACCACCAGGGAATCGGTGGAGACCGCTCGGTCCAGGATCGTCGGCCCGACGACCATGCGGTACACGACGGCCAGCGCCGTCAGCGCAAGGACAGCGCTGTAGATGACCAGGATGATGTCGAACGTGCTCATCGCAGACCAGCCTCCTCGAGGACCTCGCGGCGGCCGAATGCCCACAGCAGGCGCTCCTCCTGCTCGCGGACGGTGCGCCGCGCCTTCTCGGCCTCCTCCGGGGTGCCGGTGCCGATGGTGTGCAGGAACAGCGTGCCGGTGGCGCGCTGCGCCTCGACCACCACGGAGCCGGGGATCAGCGTGCACAGCACACCGGTGCAGCTGAGGAAGAAATCGGAGCGCGAGGCCATGGTCACGGCGATCACGGAGCTGGGCGGCTGCGGGGCAGGGCGGATCGCGTACCAGCCCACCTCGATCGCGGATTCGCACAGGTCGTACAGGAAGCGCACCAGGAAGAGGACGAAGCGCACCGGACGGATCGTGAGCTCATGGCCCAGCGGCGGCATCGGGAACAGCACGAAGACGAACAGCGCCGCGACGAGGCCGCCCAGCAGGTTCTTCAGATCCAGCCCACCCCACAGCAGGCACCACAGGGCGACCGACGCCAGGATCCAGATCCAGGAGCGGGTCAGTTCGGTGAATCGGCGCTTCATCGGTCCTCCACCCTCTGCCCGTCCTCACGGATCTTGTACACCAGGGCATCCGCGGCGTCGTCCCCGAGCACCGCGCTGACGTAGGGGACACGCTCGAGCACCGAGGCGGCCGCCTCGTTCGAGTAGGCCATGATCGGTCCCGCGAGCACGGTCAGCAGGAGGGAGAAGCCGATCATCGCGGAGGTGGCGCCCGTCATCACCTTCGGGATCGTGACATCGCGCTGCACGATCTCCTCGCTGGGCTCCTGCCAGAAGGCACGGTTCCAGATCTTCGCGATCGCGTAGAGCGTCAGCAGGCTGGTGAGCACGCTGATGGCGATGAGGATCCAGCCCGAGGCGAGGTTGTACTGGATGCCGGCCTCGATGAGGCCCACCTTGCCGATGAAGCCCGAGAACGGCGGGATGCCGGCGAGGTTCATGGCCGGGATGAAGAAGAGGATCGCGATGAGCGGGGCGAGCTTCGCGAGACCGCCGAGCTTGATGAGGTTCGTGGTGCCGCCACGGGTCTCGATCAGCCCCGCGCCCAGGAACAGCGTGGACTGCACGGTGATGTGGTGGGCGACGTAGTAGATGGTCGCGCCCATCCCCAGCTGGGTGCTCATCCCGATGCCGAACAGCATGTATCCCATGTGCGAGACCAGGGTGAAGGACAGCACGCGCTTGAGGTCCGTCTGGGCGACGGCGCCGAGGATGCCGATGAACAGGCTCAGCGCAGCGGCCGCGAGCAGCAGATCCTGGATCTGGGAGGCCGGGAACAGCAGGGTCTCCATGCGGAGGATCGCGTAGATGCCCACCTTGGTCAGCAGGCCCGCGAACACGGCGGTCACCGGGGCGGGCGCGGTCGGATAGGAGTCCGGCAGCCACGCGCTCAGCGGGAAGATCGCGGCCTTGATCGCGAAGGCGACCAGCAGCATCAGCTCGAGCATCATCCGGGTGCCGGGCTCGAGCCCGTCCAGGCGCACCGCCAGCTCGGCGAGGTTCACGGTGCCGGTGGCCGCGTAGACCGCAGCGATGGCCGACAGGAAGATGATCGAGCTGAGCAGGGAGACGATCACATACATCGTCGCCGCGCGGATCCGGCTGGCGGAGCCGCCGAGGGTGAGGAGCACATAGCTCGCCGCGAGCAGCACCTCGAAACCGACATAGAGGTTGAACAGGTCCCCGGCGAGGAACGCCATGGACACCCCGGCGACCAGCGCCAGGTACGTGGGGTGGTAGATCGCGAGCGGCGTGCGCCCGGTCTGCTCGCTCACGGCCTGCGCACTGGAGTACACCAGCACCGCAAGGGTGACGAAGCTGGAGACCACGAGCATCAGGGCGGTGAGCCGGTCGGCGACCAGCACGATGCCCAGCTGCGGGGACCAGTTGCCGATCTGGAGGACGAGCACGCCCTCCTGCGTCACGTGATAACCCATCACCAGGGCGACGGTGAGGATCGCGACGAGCGTGAGGATCGTCAGCCACAGCTGCACGCGGGGATGGTGGCGCAGCAGCAGGGTCACCGCGGCGCCGCCGAGGGGCAGCATCACCGGAAGGGCGAGGAGGAGCTCGATGCTCATGCGTCCCCCCGTTCGTCGATGTGCTCTGGGTCGGGATCGGTGGCCGGGCCCGCCCCGGGGGCCCGCGTCGCACCGTGGTCATCGCCCCGACCCCGGTCCTGATCACGACCTCGGTCCTGTTCACGACCTCGGTCCTGATCGCGTGCGCGTCGCCGGAAGGCCGGCCGCGGCGCGGGTTCCTGGCCCTCGTCGGCCTCGGTGGCGTCCTGCGGGACGTCCTCGGCGCTCGTGAGGTCGGAGCCGAGCTGGTCGTCGTCGGCCGGGGCGAAGCCCTGGGAATGCATGAGCGCACCGCGGCGGGACTCCTCAGAGAGCGCCTGGGACCAGGGCAGCTTCTCGGCGTCCTCGGACCGTCGGCGCCGACGGCGCAGCACGCGCCGGTCCTCGACGTCGTCGGGGACCTCGTCGTGCCCGAACAGCTGCCAGGCACGGTAGGCCAGCGCCATGCCGAAGGCGGTGATGCCCAGCGAGATGACGATCGCCGTGAGCACCATGGCGAAGGGCAGCGGATCCGTCATCTCGCCCGGATCCGCGGTGCCCTCGAACGGGGGCTTCCCGGGCGGTCCGGCGGCGACGATGAACAGCAGGTTCACCCCGTTGCCGAGCAGCACGAAGCCGAGGATCACCCGGGTCAGGGTGCGTTCGAGCACGAGGTACACGCCGCAGGCGATGAGCACCCCGGCGGTCAGGAGGAGGGCGAGGCTAACGGACATCGGACTCCATCTCCTGCTGCTGGTCGATCTGGGAGCCGAGGGTCCGCAGGAAGTCCAGGAGGACGCCGACGACGACGAGGTAGACGCCGATGTCGAACAGCAGCGCACTGGGGAAGTGGAGCTCCCCGAGCAGCGGCACGTGCACGATCGGCGTGGCCGTGGCGAACACCGTCCCGCCGAAGAGGACCGGCAGCACCCCCGCGACGACAGCGATCGCCATCCCCGAGCCGAGCACGAGACCGGCCTGCACGGGCGCCGCCTCGGAGAGCTCGTACCGGCCACCGGCCAGATAGCGCAGCGCGAGGGCGAGGCCCGCGACCAGACCGCCCGCGAAGCCGCCGCCGGGGAGGTTGTGCCCCGCCATCAGCAGGTACAGCGAGAACATCATCATCAGCGGGAAGGCGATCCGCGTGGTGACCTCGAGGATCACCATCCGCCGCTCCGGGGCGAGGGTCAGCCCCGCCGAGAGCCAGGTGCGCCAGCGGTTGCCGCCGGCGACATCGTCGGGCCGTGCATCGAAATCGAGGGCGTTCTGCGGCAGGGCGGCATCGGAGCGGCGGCGCCAGATCGAGGTGCGCAGGTCCAGGTCGCGCACGCGGGAGATCGACTGCTCGCGGCGGGTCACGAAGATCAGGGAGGCCACGCCCGTGGCGACCACCAGCAGCACCGAGATCTCGCCCATCGTGTCCCACACGCGGGCATCGACGAGGGCGACGTTGACGACGTTGTGGCCGCCGCCGATCGTGTAGGCGGTCTCGATGAGCCCCGGTCCGAGCGGGTCGAGGTAGCGGGCGTCGGCCGCGTACAGCGCCGCGCCGCACAGGACCACGGCGGTGCTGATCGCGATCGCCCAGCGGCCCCAGGCGCCGATCCGCAGCGGCCTGCGGGAGAAGTGCGTGGGCAGGCGGCGCAGCACGAGCACCAGCACCACGGTCATCGCGGTCTCCACCAGGACCTGGGTGGTCGCGACGTCCGGGGCGCCGGCGACGAGGAACAGCACCGCGACCGCGTAGCCGGTGATCGAGATGAGGAAGACCGCGCGCAGGCGACGCCGGGACCGGGCGGCACCGAGCGCGGCGAGGGCGGCGACCGGGAGGATGATCAGTTCGACGGGATGGTGGAAGAGCACCAGGTTGTCCGGCAGCGGGGACTGCGAGATCGCGATCGGGGCCACGAGGGCGATCAGCACCAGCAGCATCGTGCCCAGGGTGTAGGGCAGGGAGCCGCGCTGGAACAGCGGGGTCACGGCGACGGAGATCGCGTCGGTGCTGCGCATCAGGCGGCGGAAGCCGCGCTCCGCGTCGATCCGGTCCAGCACCTCCTCGCCGGCCCAGGTCTGCGGGGAGACCTTCTTCTGGAGCGCCGCGAACGGTCGCGCGACCAGGCACAGCACGACACCGAGGCCGAGCGCGATCACGGAGGCCAGCAGGGGCACCCCCAGGTGAGGGAGCACGACGAGGTGGATCCCCGGGCCGGTCTCGGGCAGCTGGGCCGAGAAGCCCCGCAGAACCGTCTCGAGCGGGCCGAGGAACAGGGGGAACGCCACGGAGAACACGGCGACCAGCGCCGGCGGCAGCCAGAACAGCACCGGGATCCGCGGAGCATCGACCGCCGGTGCGCCCGGAGCGGCGCCGAAGGCTCCGTGGATGAAGCGCCAGGAGTAGGCGACGGTGAGGATCGAGCCCGCGACGAGCGCGACCAGCAGGATGCGGTGCCAGGGCGCGCCGTCCCAGAGCGCCGTGAACAGCGCCTCCTTGGCGACGAAGCCGAACAGCGGAGGCACCGCGGCCATCGACGCGGCCGAGATGGTGCCGATCAGGGCGACCACCGGCGCGACCTTCCACACGCCAGACAGCACCCGCAGGTCACGGGTCCCGAACTTCTTGTCGATGATGCCGACGACCATGAACAGCGGCGCCTTGAACACGGCGTGGGCGATCAGCATCGCCAGTCCCGCCAGCAGGGCGTCATGGGTGGCGAGCCCGGCCACCGCGGAGTGGAAGCCCAGCTGGGAGACCGTGCCGTAGGCCAGCAGCAGCTTGATGTCCGTCTGCCGCAGCGCGCGCCATCCGCCCAGCAGCATCGTCGCCGCTCCGAACACGGCGATGATCATGCTGATCGCCTCGAGGTGGGTGAGCGCCGGACCGAACCGCAGGATCAGGTAGACGCCGCCCTTCACCATCGCCGCCGCGTGGAGATAGGCGGAGACCGGGGTGGGTGCGGCCATCGCACCGGGCAGCCAGAAATGCGTCGGCACGAGGGCGGACTTCGTCATCGCCCCGGCCAGGATCAGCAGCACGGCGATGACGAGATACGGGCCGGCGTCCGCCCACATCGGGGAGACCAGGATCTGCGACATCCGCAGCGAGCCCGCCTCCGCGCCGATCATCAGGAGCCCCACCAGCATCGCCAGTCCCCCGGCGGTGGTGGAGATCAGGGCGTTCATCGCAGCACGGCGCGAGGCCTGCCGGTCCTGGTAGTGCCCGATCAGCAGGTAGGAGAAGACGGTGGTGAGCTCCCAGAAGGTGTAGAGCACCATCACGTCGTCGGAGAGCACCAGGCCGATCATCGCCCCGGCGAAGGCGGTCAGCACGCCGGCGAAGCGACCCAGACCGGGCTCGGTGTCCTGGAAGTAGCGTGCGCAGTACATCAGCACGATCGCCCCGATGCCGGTCGCGATCATCGCCATCACCCAGCTCAGCGGGTCCAGGCGGAAGGCGAGCTCGATGCCGAAGGAGGGGATCCAGGGGACGGACACCTCGAGAGGGCTGTGCGCCAGCGCGACGGGGTCCACCGTCGCCAGCCACACCGTGGAGGCCGCGGGCACCGCAGCCAGGACGAAGAACGCATTGCGCCCCATCAGCCGCACCAGGACCGGCCCCGCGAGCGCGGCCACCAGATGGGCGAGGAGCATCGTGTACACGCAGTCTCCGTCCATCGACAGCAGGGGAAGGGGCCTTGACCATTCTACGGGAGCATCGCCGTGCTTTTCTGAGGGCCTTCTCCCACTTCACGTGCTGACGGACGCTCCGCGCTCCGTACAGTGAGGTCATGGCCACCACCCCGGACCCGGGAGACCGCATCATCTCGGACCCCGCACCGCGACCCCGTCGTCGCCCCGTCGTCTCGTTCGCGCTGTGGGACGGCGGGATGAGCGCCTTCAGCTCCGTGATCCTCACCTTCGTCTTCGCGACCTATGTCGCGAGCGCCGTCGCCTCCGAGGGCGCCGTCGGGGAGGAGGCGATCAAGGCCGCGCAGGACCATGGCTCCCAGGTGCTGACCACCTGGCAGTCGATCGGTGCCGTGGCGATCGCCCTGCTCGCCCCGCTGCTGGGCAATCTCGCCGACCGCGGCGGGGTCCGCAACACCCTGCTGCGTGTGACGACCCTGGCCACCGTGCTGGTGGTCGCCCTGATGCCCCTGGTCGCGCTCGACGCGGACGATCTTGTGCTGGGGGCCGCCCTGATCGCCCTCGCCGTCGTGTTCAGCGAGCTGGCCGGCGTGTTCGTGAACTCCGTGCTGCCCGAGGTCTCCACCCCGGCGAACCGCGGCCGGATCTCCGGCACGGCCTGGGCGGTCGGGTACTGGGGATCGATCGTGTGCCTGGGCGCGGTGCTGGTCCTGTTCGTGATGCCGGGCACCGGGCTGCTCGGGATCACCGGGGACGACGGCTGGAACTACCGGGCGATCCCCCTGTTCGTGGCGCTGTGGATCCTGCTGGGCACCCTCCCGCTGATGATCTGGGCGCCCAAGCATCCCGCGGGCGCCCCCGCGCAGCGCTGGACCCCGGTGCAGGGCTACGCCAGCATCGTGCGCCGAGTGATCCGGGCCTTCCGGGAGGAGCCCGTCATGCTCCAGTACCTCGTCGCCTCCGCGATCTACCGCGACGGCCTCGGGGCGGTGTTCTCCATCGCGGGGGTGCTCGCCGCGAACGCCTATGGCTTCTCCACCGTCGAGATCATCATCTTCGGGATCGCCGCGAACCTGGTCGCCGGCATCGGCGTCTTCCTCGGCGGACGGGCCGACGACCGCATGGGCACCCGGTGGCTGATCATCGTCGGCTGCGTCGGGATCATCGTGCTGGGGCTCGTCGTCCTCGCGTTCGGATCCGCCCTCGTGTTCTGGATCGCCGGGCTCGCGATCTGTCTGTTCGTCGGCCCCGTGCAGTCCGCGTCGAGGAACCTGCTCACCCGGCTCTCGGAGCCCGGCCGGGAGACCGAGAACTTCGGCCTCTACGCCACCACGGGCAGGGCACTGGGATTCCTGGGCACGGCGGCCTTCGCCGTGACGGTGGCGGTCTTCCAGGACACCCGCACCGGGATCCTCGGCATCGTCATCGTGATCGCCCTGGGGCTGCTGGCGTTCCTGCCGATCAAGCTCGGCGCGGCCGGCGCAGCGCCCGCGAAGACCGCGGCGGCGAGCTGACGCCGGAGCCGACGGCCCGACGCGCGCAGAGGCGCTCGGATCAGACGAGGTCGGCGGGATCCACGAGGAAGCCCTCGAGGTCCACGACGTAGCCGCCGACGGTCTCGGTGAGCAGTCCGGCGATCAGTCCGATGCGGCGGTAGGCGTGCGCCCAGCGCGCAGCGGTCTCCGCATCGGGGCTCTCGAGGGCGAGTTCCGCCTCATCCGCCGGGATGTGCACGAGCTCGTAGTCGACGGCGGAATCCACCCAGCCGAGCGCGCTGAGCGCGGGATGTCCCGTGCTGCGCCCCACCCGGACGTGGATCACGCCGCCGTCATTCTGCGAGGCCTGAGCGACGTGCGAGTCCTGCGATGCGGGCGAGGCCGACGAGTCCTGTGGCGCCGACGGGTCCTGTGGAGCCGACGGGTCCTGTGGAGCCGACGGGTCCTGTGGGGCCGGCGCGCTCAGCGGAATGGTGACGCTGTACCCGGATCGCGCGATCTCCGACGGGACCCGGTCCAGCTCCGCATCGGGTTCGAGCGGCGCGATCAGCTGGGCGAAGGACTCCGGAGCCAGTGCATGCGGGCTGACGACGGTCAGATCCCGGACGTGGAACGGGTGCGGCTCGAGGCGGACCCCGCCGTCGGTGACCACGGCCCCGTAGAGGCGACGGCCCAGCGACCAGACCAGATCCAGCGCGCGCCGCTCCGCCGCGAACGGCAGTCCCTCCGGGAAGGCGCTCCCGTACCCGTGGGGGTCCTCGAGGCCCTCCGGCACGGGATCCTCGCGCACCCGCGGGGTCTCGATGGTCCAGCGGCCGGCGCCGCGGGGCGACGGATCGGGCACCAGACGGGTGTCGTCGCCGATCTCGATCGTCCCGTCCTCCTCCAGCACGGCCTGCGGGCGCACATTGCGCACCATGGCGAGCACGTCCGTCGCCGGGGTGTCCCGAGGCAGCTGGAGCCGATGCGCGGTGCGGGCTCCCTCCGAGCCGGGGACGGCAGGAGCCTCGTCGCCGTGACCCGTCACGTCGACGTTCCCGGCCGAACCGGCGGCTTTCCCGTCCGAGCTCGTGACGTTCTCGCCCGAACCGGCGACGTTCGAGTCGGCGTCATCCGCGGTGTCTCTCATCAGTCCTCCTGGACGGGGATCACGGTGCGGTGGAAGTTCAGCGCCGAGCGCGACGGGGTGGGTCCGCGCTGACCGAGGTAACGGTTGAGGTTCCCTGCGCTGCCGTAGGGGCTGTCCGAGGCGCTGGAGAGCTGGAAGAAGCACAGCTGCCCGATCTTCATCCCGGGCCACAGCGCCACCGGGAGGGTCGCCATGTTCGACAGCTCGAGGGTGATGTGGCCCTGGAAGCCCGGGTCGATGAACCCCGCGGTGGAGTGGGTGAGCAGACCGAGGCGACCCAGGGAGCTCTTGCCCTCCAGCCGTGCGGCGACGTCATCCGGGAGGGTGATCTGCTCGTAGGTCGACGCGAGCACGAACTCGCCCGGATGGAGCATGTACGGCTCCTCGGGATCGACGGCGACCTCGCGCGTCAGATCCGCCTGCTCCATCGCGGGGTCGATCATCGCGTGCTTGTGGTTG
Source organism: Brachybacterium sp. AOP3-A1-3 (assembly GCF_052378285.1). NCBI lineage: Bacteria > Bacillati > Actinomycetota > Actinomycetes > Micrococcales > Dermabacteraceae > Brachybacterium > Brachybacterium sp. AOP3-A1-3. The sequence continues at coordinate 25,944 of NZ_JBQSXM010000003.1, forward strand.
TCGAAGAGCCGGAAATACCGGTCGATCCTCACATCCACCGACGCAGGTTGGATCATCGCGTCATCGAAAGGCTCCAGGCGCACTCGCCCGGCCTCGATCTGTCCTCGGATGTCATGATCGCTCAGCAGCACGCCGCACAGCCTATCCGCCCGCCCCCGGGGACGGTACGCCGTCCGGCCGCCGTTCCCGCGCTCGCCCTCGTCCCGGCACCCCGGCGGCCCGTCCGACTCCCCTGCGCGCATCACCCTGCGGACCCGGTTCGCGGAGCATCGCCACCTCAGGTATGCTGATCTGCGTTCGCTCGACGAGGGCCGATCCTCAGGGATCACGCACTGGTCAGGTGGATTTTCGCGGGTGTAGTTCAATGGTAGAACTTCAGCTTCCCAAGCTGATAGCGCGGGTTCGATTCCCGTCACCCGCTCGATCAGGACCGTCGGCCATCGGCCGGCGGTCCTTCGTGCATACCGGTGCGTGACTCGCGCCTACCCGCCATATCCGCGCGGGAAGAGCCCCCGCTCGGCGTGGTGCGCACATCGTTCTGTCGAAGTGTAAGAATGCGTCATGCCCAAGATCATCGGAGCCTCCCTCGAGGAGCACCGCGAACGCACGCGCGACAAGATCTTCGCCGCGCTCGCGGAGCTGCTGGAGAGCCAGGACTTCGAGACCATCACGTTCTCGAAGATCGCCACCGCGGCCGGCGTCGGCCGCACCGCGATGTACAACCACTTCCCGGACCGCGAGACCCTCCTGGTCGAGTACGCGCTCCACGAGACCTCCGACTACATCGCCCAGCTGCGGGCCGGCGTGAGCGACTCCGCCTCTCCGCGGGAGGCCGCACGGGCCTATGTGCGCACGCAGCTCGAGCTGAACGTCTCGTTCCACATGCCGCAGTCGATGGGCAAGGCCTCGCTCACCGAGAGCGCCGCCGAGCGCATGCGCGAGCATGTCCTCCTGATCGAGGAGGTGCTGCGCACGATCGTGCGGGACGGCGTGGCTCGCGGCGACTTCGCCGCGGATCTCGACATCGACGCGACCGTGCGGGTCGTCAACTCGCTGCTGGTGGGCTCGACCTCGCGCCGGTTCTCGCCGTCGGCGCTCGAGGACTTCGTGCTGCGCGGCCTCGGCGCCCGGGTCTGACCCCTCCCCCGCACGACCGGGGTCCGGAGTCGGCCCGAGGGATCACCCCTCGGAGCCGCACCCCGGATCGTCAGCCCTCGTCAGTCGCACCACGGCGCTTGCCGCGCTTCGTCGTGGCGGCCTTGCCATCCTTCGTCGTGGAGGGCTTGCCGCGCTTCGTCGAGGTGGGCTTGCGCGAGGGAACCACGACCTGCCGGGAATCGTCGTCGGACTCCCAGTCCATGGCGTCCAGGGTGTCCTCCGGGCCCTCCTCGGCGCGGGCGAAGAGCGGCTTGGAGATCTCGCCCTCGCCGTCCTCGAGGTCGACCTCCGTGGCGGTCGCGGAGACCACCCAGCAGGTCAGTGCGATCACCAGGGCGACCACGGCGATCCCCCAGCGCAGGAAGACGTTGGTCCCGTCCGTGGCCATACCGACCACGGAGCTCACGCTGAGCGCGGCCAGGAGCGAGGTGACCAGCACCAGCGGCAGCGCCACGGATCCGATCGCGCCACGCAGGGCGCCGGTGAGCACCGCGCCGCCCAGCGCGCCGGAGTGGCCCCAGGAGCCCGGGCCGCCGTAGCGCCCCTGGCCGATGACCGTGGAGGCGTTCTGGAGGGTGGATCCGGCGCCGAGGGTCCAGAGGCCGAGAGCGGCGGCGCTCAGCACCACGCCGACCACGAGGCCCGGCAGGGCGGCGGGACCCAGCCCGAACCCTGCGACGACCGGCATCAGCACGACGACCACGAGGGCCGGCAGCACCGCACGACGCACCAGCTCGGGCAGGTCGTCCAGTGCCACCCCGCTGCGGTTCTCGAGCATCGCGGAGCGGGTCTCGACCACGGCCTCGGCCCCGAGGCGCCGGGCGCCGTCGAGCAGGGACGAGGCCACCAGCAGCACGGTGAGCACACCCAGGCCCACGCCGGCCAGGACGGGCAGCGAGACGGGGCTGAGGGCATGGAGCGCACGGTCCTCCCAGACCGTCTTCCCCCGAGCGGCGGTCTGCAGCGCATTGACCACGGGTCCCAGCGCCGCCAGGGAGGTCAGCACGGCGGCCAGCAGCAGTGCGGCGCGAGGGCCGGTCGCCGCACCGGACGCGGCGTCGCGCAGCCCGCGCCCGATGCCGGGGCGGTCCACCACGCTGGGGGCCAGCAGCGACCCGGCATAGGCCACGGCCACCACGAGGGCCCCGAGGCCCGCCTGGGCCAGGAGGGCGAGGGCCAGCGAGGGCACCCCGGCGCTGAGCACCGAGATCACGCCTCCGACGAGGATCACCAGGGCGAGGGCGCCCGCCGCGATCAGCGCGGTCGAGGCGAGTGCCGAGGTGATGCCCAGGGCGCCACCGGTGCGGCTGGTGCGGGCGGCCCGCAGCACGGTCCCGCCCGTGCGGTGACCGGTGCGGTCCAGCAGCAGGACCGCGGCCAGGGCGGCGAGGACGCCGAGGCCCAGGGACGCCGCCACGACGGTGCTCGGGGAGATCGTGTACAGGGTGAGCACGTCGAGGAACGCGCTCGCGTCGCGCGTCTCGTCCGTCTGCTCGATCCACTGGCCCATGTCCGCCACGGCCTGCTCGATCTGCGGTTCGAGCTGTGCGCGCGGGAGCGGCTCGGGCCCGGCCACGGCCGGGTCCGTGAAGTTCTCCATGCCGACCTGGGCGAAGCGCAGCTCCTTGTAGGCCGACGGGAGCCACAGCGCTGCGGCGACGACCATGCCGACGCCGCCGAGCACGGCCGGGACGAGACCGCCCAGGCGCAGTGCCCCGCGCTCGTGCCCGGCGCTGCCCAGGTGCGGGACCACGGCCACCGCCCCGGCGGCGAGCATCGCCACCCCGAGAGCGAGCAGGACCACGAGGATGCCCTCGCCGGCCAGGACGGGCACCCCCAGCAGGATTCCCAGTGCAGCCGCCGCGGAGGTCAGGGCCACGAGGTCGGCGCTCAGCGCCGCCCCGCGACGGAACATCCGGGACGCCCGCAGGTGGGGCATGCCGAGGTTGTCGTCGTCATCGGCGTCGATCTCGTGCTCGTCGGTGCCGACCAGCACGGTCGCAGCGGCGGCCGCCGCGTCCAGGGGCGCCGAGGTCACGCGGATCGCGAGCGCCGAGATCGCGGCGCCGGCGGCGAGTCCCAGGAGCGCCGAGGACCCCGAGGCATGCAGGAACCACACGATGAGGACGACGGGGAGCACCGCGGTCGCGAGCGCTCCGGTGACGGCCAGAGCGCCCAGCCGGGAGATCAGCGCCGGCCGCCGCTCCGTGTCGATCCCGAGGGCGGACAGCTGCACGGCCAGGCCGCGCCAGGCCGCGAAGGGCCCCAGCAGCAGGCCCACCAGCATCATCGCCGAGCGCAGGAGGCGATCGTCGGTCGAGCCGGGCACCAGGTACAGCAGCACCAGGGCGGGCAGTCCCACCCACAGGATGAGGGACCCTGCAGCCGTGAGCTGCTTCCCGAGGCGACGACCGAGGCCGTCGTCCATCTCGGGAGCGTCCTCATCGCGTCGCAGGCGGCTGGGGACGACGGCGCCGACGACCAGCGCGGCGACGGCGAGGACGCCCAGCACCAGGAGGGTCACGGCGATGTCGTCGCCCAGGGGGAATTCGGTGATCAGGTCCACAAGTCAGCTTCCGACGTCGGGGCTCTGCGGGGTCGACGGGCGACTCAGGCGAGCAGGGACAGGTCCAGATGGGTCGGGGCGCCGTCGACGATGCGGATCGGCACCCCCCAGTCCTGCTGGTGCATATGGCAGGCCGGGAACTCCACGGCCGGATCCGCATCGCAGGAGGCGGCGCGCGCGTTCACGTGCAGCACGCCCTCGGTGTAGGCGGGGTCCAGCTCGAGCGTCCGCTCCAGGTCGGTGCCCACACCGCTGCCGTCGGTGAGCATGGCCGACGGGGTGGTCGAGATGGTCACCTGGGTGGACGGTCCCAGGGAGTTGTCGAGCTTGTGCCCCTCAGGAGGGGTGAACAGGACCCGCACGCTGAGAGGGCCGGGTCCGACCTCCGTGACGGGCCGCTCGGAGCGCAGCGCGCCCTCGTCGATGACGCGTTCGGCGGCCTTGGCGACCGGCACCCAGGTGACGCGGTGCGCGCCGGACTCCACGACGATCAGCTGTCCGATGCCATCGACCGGCGGGCCGACGATCGCGGCGGAGGGCTCGTCGAGGTCGGTCGCGACCGTGACGACGGTGACCTCCGCGGTCACCTCGGGGTCCTGGGGATCATGCTCCTCGATGATCCGGATCGCGCCGTTGTAGGTATCGGCCACGGCGATCCGGCCGTCGGGCAGGGCCGTGACCGCGAGGGGATGCTGGAGCCGGGCGACGCCGTCGGGCCCGGCGGGGCCGTCGACGTGGCCGAAGTCGAAGAGGCCCTGGCCCACGAGGGTGCTCACCCGCATCGTCTGGGGATCCAGGACGCGCACGGCCGAGGTCTCGGAGTCGGCCACGACGATCCGGCCGTCGGGCAGCTCGTCCAGACCCGAGGGCTGCGCCCACCAGGAGGTGACCGCCGGGCCGTCGACCAGACCCTCCTGGGTGGTGCCCGCGAGCACGAGGAGCGCGCCGGTGACGGGGTCGAAGGTCCACAGCTGGTGGATGCCCGCCATCGCGATCACGGCCCGGTTCAGGACATGGGACCAGGTCACGTCCCACGGGGTGGACAGCGCGTAGTCGCGGGCGTCGCCCTCACCGCGGGGCAGGGGCTCGCCCTGCATCCACTGGGCACCGCTGCCGGCGACGGTGAACACCTCGGTCGCCGTGCGGGAGCGCAGCAGACGATCCTGGCCGACCTTCACCCCGCGCAGGAGGTGGTTGGCGGTGTCGGTCACCAGCAGGTCGTAGCCGACCTCGACCGCGACGTCGTGCGGGAGGGCGAGCACGCCGTTGGGTTCGGTGAACTGGGCGGTCTCGGAGTCGCCGTCCGCGTGGCCGCGGGTGCCGGTGCCGATCACCTCGTCGACCGTCTGACCGTCGGCCTGGAAGACCACCAGGCGGTGCTGGCCGGCGTCGGAGACCACCAGGCGGCCGTCGGGCAGGGGCGTGAGCTTCGAGGGGAAGCGGAGGGTCTGCGGGGTCCGGTCCGTGAGCACGGTGGGAGCCGGACCGCGTCGCAGGGAGCTGTCCGTCTCGCCCTCGGCGACGAGGCGTTCGATCAGCTGGTCGAGGTTCGCGGCATGACCCTCGCCGGAGAGGTTGCCGGCGATGCGGCCATGGGTGTCGAGCACCATCAGGGTGGGCCAGGCACGGGCGCCGTACTCGGTCCAGGTCTCCAGCTCCGGGTCGTCGATGACCGGATGGGTGACCTCGTAGCGCTCGATGTTCGCGGCGAGCGCGTCCGGGTCCTTCTCGAACTCGAACTTCGGGGAGTGCACGCCGATGACGACGAGCTCGTCGGCCCACTTCTCCTCGAGGGGGCGCAGCTCGTCGAGGACATGCAGGCAGTTCACGCAGCAGAACGTCCAGAAGTCCAGCAGCACGATCTTGCCGCGCAGGGATTCCAGATCGAGGTCGACGCCACCGGTGTTCAGCCACCCGCGGCCGCGCAGCGCGGATCCTCGGGCTCGGGCTGTCAACGGCGCGGAGGGGTCGTCGTGCGGAGTGGTCATGGGGTCCAGTGAACACTGCCCCGAGGCATCGAGGCCAACTCAGGTGACATGCGTGGACATCCGCCCGCGCGCGGCGCCATGACCTGCGGCGACGCGAACTCGTCGAGAACAGCGCACGAATCGGCCCTCGCCGTCCCGCTCCCGACGGGCCGTGCGGCCCCGCTCGCCACGGCTCTCACCAGGTGCTGATCCAGGCCGCCAGCTCCGGATCGGTGAGGTCCCCCAGGACCAGATCGGCCGACGGGACCGGGTGGCCGGGCGTCGGCACCACGATCAGGCGCAGGCCCGCGTCGCGGGCCGCCTGGGCTCCTGTCCCCGAGTCCTCGAAGGCAAGGGTGACCATCGGTTCGGCGCCGAGGGCGCGGGCCGCCGCGGCATACATGTCCGGCGCCGGCTTGGCCCGCTCGACGGTGTCGGAGGCCTCGAGCACGGCGAAGTGCTCCCGCAGACCTCCCAGGACCAGCTTCTCCTCGAGGGATTCCAGCCAGGAGTTGGAGGCGCATCCCAGCGGCACCTTCGCACCGGTCAGGCGCACGATCTCCTCGGCACCGGGCATCAGACGGATTCCGGCGCCGAGCTCCCGGTCGAACTCGCGGCGCAGGTCCGCGTCGATGTCCTGCGGGTCCTGCCCGGCCCGTGCCGCGATCAGCGCTGCGGCGTCCTCGAGCGTGGATCCGTGCAGCGTGGTCTCGTCGGCCGCGGACAGGGACACGCCCCGGGAGCCGACGACGGTGTCCTGGGCACGCTGCCAGACCGTCTCGGTGTCCAGCAGCAGACCATCGCAGTCGAAGACGACGGCCTGCGGGGTCCAGTCCCCGAAGGCCTCCGTGAAGCGGTTCGGCGCAGCCGGCGCGCCCGTCGGGCCCAGGGGACTCTTCGGGTTCGGGGGGCTCATCGGGTTCAGGGGAGCATTCGGGGTCAGGGGGCTCATCGGGTGCTCACCCAGCCGGCGATCCAGGTGCCCAGCACCGGGTCCGCGAGGGAGTCGAGCCGGCGGGGCGCCCGGGGCTCCTGCCCGGGGATCGAGGGGACCGCGATCAGCTGCAGGCCGGCGGCGAGGGCCGCCTCCGCCCCGGTCTCGGAGTCCTCGAAGCCCAGGCACTCGGTCGGATCGGCGCCCAGCGCCCGGGCCGCTGCGAGGTACATGTCGGGGGCGGGCTTGGGGGCGTCGACGTCCTCGATCGCGATCGAGGCGTCCACGACGTCGGCGATGCCGAGTCCGTCGAGCTTGAGGTCGAGCAGGTCCCGCGGCGAGTTCGAGGCGACGGCCACGGGCCGCACGGCGGCGATCGCCCGCAGCGTCTCCAGGGCGCCGGGGATGGGGGTCAGCGTGTCGCCGATGGTGCGGCGATGCTCCTCCACCAGCTCCTCCCCCACCTCGACGGGGTCCTTGCCCACGGCCTCCGCGATGGTGACCACCACGACCTCGGCGGCACGGCCGGTGATCGCCCGGCGGGTCGCCGGGTCGAGGGTGGCGCCGTGGCGGGAGAGGTACCGGTCCTGGAGGGCCACCCACTGCCCTTCGGTGTCCACGAGGAGGCCGTCGCAGTCGAAGATCGCCGCGGCCGGGGTCCAGACCGGGGGCCATGCGGCGAGCGGTGAGGGCGGCAGGGTCGCGAGGTCGGGGTTCATGCCTCCCAGCCTATCGACGATGTCTGCACGTCCGCTCCGCGGTGTGGTGCCCCGCAGGACCCAGCGGGGACGACGACGGCACCGCCCCGGGTGGGACGGTGCCGTCAGCGCCGTGCGGACGGTGCCGTCCGCGCCGTGCAGCGGGTGCGTGCGCGGTCAGCTCGCGGCGGCGAGCCCCTGTTCGATGTCGGCGAGGATGTCGTCGATGTGCTCGATGCCGACGCTGAGGCGCACGAAGCCCGGCTCGATGCCGGCGGCGCGCTGCTCGTCCTCGGAGAGCTGGGAGTGGGTGGTCGAGGCGGGGTGGATGACCAGGCTGCGCACGTCGCCGATGTTGGCGACATGGGAGTGCAGGGTCAGCGCGTCCACGAAGCGTCGGCCGGCCTCGAGACCACCGGGCAGGACGAAGCCGAGCACGCTGCCCGCCCCCTGGGGGAGGTACTTGTCAGCGGTCGCCTTGTACGGCGAGGAGTCCAGGGACGCCCAGGTCACCGAGGCGACACGCTCGTCGGCCTCGAGGGTGTCGGCGACGACGCGGGTGTTGGCGAGGTGCCGCTCCATGCGCAGCGGGAGCGTCTCCAGGCCCTGGCCGATGAGGAAGGCGTTGAACGGGGAGACGGCCGGGCCGAGGTCGCGCAGGAGGTTGGTGCGCGCGCGGGTCGCGAAGGCGGCGGGAAGGCCCGCGAAGACGAGGCCGTTGTAGGACTCGTCGGGCTCGTTGAACTGGGGGTACTTCTCGGCATGGGCGGCGAAGTCGAAGCTGTCGCCGTCCACGATCACACCGGCGATCGAGGTGCCGTGACCGCCGAGGAACTTCGTGGCGGAGTGGACGACGACGTCCGCGCCGTGCTCGAGCGGACGCAGCAGGAACGGGGTCGCGACCGTGTTGTCCACGACCAGCGGCACCCCGATCTCGTGGGCGACGTCGGCGACGGCGCGCAGATCCGGGATGTCCTGCTTGGGGTTCGGGATCGACTCGACGAAGAACGCGCGGGTGGTCTCGTCGGCCGCCGCCCGCCAGGATGCGGGGTCTGTGGGATCTTCCACCCACTGCGGGGTGATCCCCAGGCGGCTCAGAGTGTGCTTGAAGAGGTTGTACGAGCCGCCGTACAGGCTCGGGGAGACCGCCACGGAGTCGCCGGCGCCTGCGAGGTTCAGGATCGACAGGGTGATGGCGCTCTGCCCGGAGGCGACCAGCAGACCGGCGGCGCCGCCCTCGAGGGCCGCCACCCGGTCCTCGACAGCGCCCTGGGTGGGGTTGTTGATGCGCGAGTAGATGGGGCCGGCTTCGGTGAGCGCGAAGCGGTCCGCGGCGGACTCGGCGCTCGGGAACACGAAGCTGGTGGTCTGGTGGATCGGCAGCGCACGCGATCCGGCGTCGGAGTCCGGGGTCTGACCGGCATGGATCGTGAGGGTCTCGAACTTCTGGGGCTGCGCGGGCGTGGCAGACATGGTGGCTCCTTCGGAAGACGGGTTCGTGCCCAGCGTGGCCCGGAGCCCGTGACGGTGGCGAGGAACATGAACCCGTATGACGGCAGGAGCCTGACCTGCCCGTGCGACCGATCAGCCGGCCCGTGCCAGCACCTCCTCGACCGATCAGTCCCCCAGCGCGAGCACCTCACCCTGCCAGCGGCTGCGCAGCCAGCGGTCGTGCGAGGCGATCAGCACGGTGCCTCCCCAGTCCTCGAGGGCCTTCTCGAACCGGGTCGCGGTGACCAGCGCCAGGTGGTTGGTGGGCTCGTCGAGCACGAGGAGCTCGGGCGGGTCCAGCAGCAGCGCCGCGAGCATCACGCGGCGCAGCTGCCCGCGGGAGAGCAGGTCGAGCGGGCGGGTGAGATCCCGGGGATGGACGAGTCCGAACAGCTCGGGCACGGCGCCGTCCTCGGGCGGCGGCTGCTCGGTGCCGGCGGCGGCCGCCCGCAGGTGGGCGCCGACGGTACGGCCGGGCACGGCCGCATCGTCCTGCCCCAGATGGCCGATGCGCAGGCCACGCGGTCGATCCACGCTGCCCGAGGTGGGTGTGAGCAGGCCGGTCACCGTGTCCAGCAGGGTGGACTTCCCCGAGCCGTTGGCGCCGGTGACCAGCAGCCGCTGCCCGGTCGAGAGGCTGAAGGAGGTCGGGGCGAGCCGCCCGTCGACCGCGACGCGGCTCGCGGTGAGCATGACGGAGCCGGCGCCCGCGCCCCCGCTGCGGCCGCGCCCGGGAGCATCGGGCAGGTGGGTGAGGTGCAGCTCCGCAGGGGGTTTGCGCACCTGCTCCTCCTCGAGCTGTGCGAGGCGCGCCCGGGACTCCCGCAGGCGCCGCGAGACCACGGCGGCGTTGCGGTCCGCATAGAACTTCTTCGAGGCGCGCGCCTCCGTACGGGGTGCCGCGCCGACGTGCCCGACGGTCTCGGAGTCCTTCACGGCCCGACGGAGCGCTGCGAGCTCCTCCTGCTCGCTGCGGAAGCGGTGCTCCCAGCGATCACGGGCCTCGAAGCGCGCCAGCAGGTAGTCGCTGAACCCTCCCGTGTACACGCTGAGACCGCCGATCTCGGTGCGCAGCGGGGACTCGGCGGGGTCCATGTCCAGCTGCGCCGTCGTCGCGTCGTCGAGGAAGGCGCGGTCGTGGCTGGCGATCAGCACCGGCCCGGGATGGGCGGCGATCGCTGCCGTGAGGAAGGCCGCGCCGTCGTCGTCGAGATGGTTGGTGGGCTCGTCGAGCAGCCAGGTGGTGGGGCGCGAGATGAGCAGATGCGCGAGCGCGAGACGCTCGCGCTGGCCGCCGCTGATCGACCCCAGGGCGGTGAGCGGGTCGATGCCGGCGAGGCCGAGCCCGGCAAGCACGGTCTCCGCCCTCTGGTCGGCGTTCCAGACATCGGCCAGGGTCGCCTCGGCGAGCAGCTCGTCGAAGCGACGGCTCGCCTCCGGGGTGGGATCGCCACCGCCGGCGCCGAGGGCCTCCCCCGCCTCGGCGAGCTCCCGTTCGAGTCGGCGCGAGCGGTCCAGGCCGTCGGCGACGACGGCTGCCAGGGTGGCCTCGGATCCGAAGGGCAGCTCCTGGTGGAGCACGCCGAGGGGGCCGGGGGCCGATACCGCGCCGCCGTCGGGTGCGAGGTCGCCGGACAGCACGCGGAGCAGCGTGGACTTGCCGCTGCCGTTCTCGCCGAGCAGGCCGGTGGGCCGGCCGGCGGGCACCACGAGGCTCACGTCCGTGAGGACGCGGCGGTCGGGGAACGAGAAGGAGATCCCGTCGGCCCGCAGATGCAGGGCGGGGTCGCCGGTGCCGGTCGGGGCAGCGGCGAGCGCAGAGGGGTTCAGGGGTGATGAGGGCATGGATCAGCTCCGGTTCGCGAGGGCGCGTGTGGGTCAGGGGCTGATCAGAGCTTCACGGGGACGAGTGTAGGAACCGGCTCGTGCGGAAGTCCAGGGAATTACCGCGGACGTGCGGCCACCCGGTCTCAGGGCTGCTTGGCGAGCGCGGCGACGGCCGAGCGGATGCCGGCGGGGTCACCGGCGCGCCGCGGATCCCGAGGATAGTCGGCGAGGGCGGCGGCCGCGCGGTCGACGTCGGCCCCGGAGAGCAGGGCGACCAGCGCGACGCGCACGCTGCCGCCGGCGGCCTGGAGCACCCGCCCGGCCTCCTCGGCGCTGGCGCCGCTGGCCTGGACGAGGATCCGCACAGTGCGTCCCACGAGCTTCGCGTTGGTGGGACGCACATCGATCATGAGGTTCCCGTAGGTCGTGCCCAGGCGCACCATCATGGCGGTGGACAGGGCGTTCAGGGTGAGCTTCTGGGCGGTGCCGGCCTTCATGCGCGTCGAGCCCGTGACCACCTCGGGGCCCACGTCCAGCAGGATCGGGATGTCCGCGTCACCGGCGAGCTCGGCCCGAGGATTCGCGGAGATCAGCGCGGTGGGCATCCCGGCGGCCCGGGCGGCCTGCAGCGCCCCGCGCACGAACGGGGTGCGCCCGCTCGCGGCCAGGCCGATCACGACGTCGCCTGCGACGCACACCTCGTGCACGAGCGCGGCTCCGGCCTCGGCATCGTCCTCGGCTCCCTCCACGGCGGTGAGGAACGCTCCGGCGCCACCGGCGAGGTGGGCGGCGACCATCGACTCGTCCGCGTTGAAGGTGGGGGCGAGCTCGACGGCGTCCAGCACCGCGAGCCGACCCGAGGTGCCGGCGCCCAGGTAGTGCACGGTCCGCCCCGCGGCGATCGCCCCCACGCAGACCTCGACCAGCTCGGAGATCGGGCCGGCCTGCTCCTGCACCGCGCCGGCGACCGTCGCATCCTCGCCCAGGATCACGTCGACCATGCCGCGGGCGTCCAGGGAATCGAGCTCGGCGCTGGCGGGATTGCGCTCCTCGGTGGGCGAGGGCAGATCCGCGAGGTCCAGAGGGATGGCGGCGTCGTCGGGGCGGGGATCGGTCACGGGGGCTCCTGGGGTCGGGTCGAGGTCGTCGTGGACACAGGTCGGTGAGGGTGGGGCGAGCAAGAGCGCGCCAAGGATCATCCGTGATCCCGGGACGTCGTCGCCGCCACCGCGACCAGGGTAGCCAGTGAGCGAGCCGGACCTGCCCTCCCGCGCCGCGGCGCCTCCCGGCGATGCGTCCTCGCGAGGGTTTCCCGCGGCGCCTCCCCGCGATGCCGCCCCGCGGCGTCACCCTGCGATGCCTCCCGCGAGATGCAGCCGCCCTACGATGGAGGCCCGCTCCGAGATCCGCCAGAGGGAGGCCACCATGGACGCCGAGACGACCTCGTCGACGCCCGTCGTCATCGCCGGGGACATCGGGGGCACCAGCTCGCGTCTGGTCCTCGCGCCGCTGGCCGGAGACCCGATCGCGGAGGCCGCGGGCCCCGGCGCGAACCTGCGCTCCTCGGGTGCGGCGGCGCTGGACCACCTCGCCGACACCGTGCGCGACGTGCTCGAGGCAGGACGCCGCGAGCTGGGTGAGGGCCTCGAGGTCGTGGCAGTCGCCCTCGGCATCTCCGGTGCCGGGCCGGCACGGGCCGCCGAGGTGCAGAGCGCTGTGGCCGAGCGGCTCACGCAGCTGGGCATCGACCCCCGACGGATCCTCATCACCGACGACCTCCGCACCGCCTTCCTCTCCGGCGGGGTCGGGGACGACGGCCTGCTCGTGCTCGCGGGCACGGGGGCGGTCTCGGTGCGCTTCCACGACCGCAAGGCTGTCGAGCGCCGCGACGGGATGGGCTGGCTGCTGGGCGACATCGGCTCCGCCGTGTGGCTGGGCCGACGCACCGTGCAGGCCGTGGCCGCCGACCTCGACCACCGTGGGCGACGCACTCTGCTCACCGAGGCGCTCGGCGACCTGCTCGACCTCGACCTCCGTGACGGGCTGCTGCCGCCCTCCCCCACGGGCGATACCCGCCAGGACCTGATCCGTGCTCTGGATGACGTGCTGCCCTCCGGCTCCCCCGCCGCTCTGGGCCGCTTCGCACGCCTGCCCGGCACGCTGCCCGAGGATGCCGCCGCCCGGGAGATCCTCGATACCGCCATCCGGCATGTCATGGACACCGTGCGCGCCCTGGACCCCGACTGCGGCCTGCCCGTGGTCCTGGCCGGTTCCGTGCTCGCCTCCGCCGGTCCGATCCACGACGAGGTGAGCACCGGGCTCGAGGCCGACGGCCGCACCTACTGCACTGCGCCCACCGGCCTGCCCGGCGCCCTGCAGCTGGCGCGCGAGATGGCCAGAGCCGTGCTGCTCTGACGTCTTCCGCGCTTCCTCCGGGTCTCCTCCGCCTCGCCGTGGAACCGCCCGCGAGGGGTGGTGGTGGGGAGGGAACGTACTCGGGCCGGACGCGAGCGCGAGATCACGCGGGCTGGGCAACCTGCGAAGTCCGGTCCGGTGGGAGACTGAGGACCCCTAGAATGGCCAGCGTCTGCCCGCCGCTGAGCCGGGTGTCCGGGGAACGTCCCGGGCACCGCGCGCCGCCCGACTCGGAAGGCTCTATTCGATGCCCGACCATCACGACCAGATCCCCAGCCGCGAGAAGGTGCTGATCATCGGCGCCGGCCCTGCGGGCCTTGCGGCCGCAGCGGCCCTGAAGGCGCTGGAGGTCCCCTTCGACCTGGTCGACCGTGCCAAGCACGTCGGCGGAATCTGGAACGAGGAGCGGGCGGACTCTCCGGTCTGGCCCTCGATGGAGATGATCTCCTCCCGGGAGTTCACCCAGTACGAGGACATGCTCCAGCCCGTGTCCTTCCCCGAGTTCCTCAGCCCCGGGCACATGGCGAAGTACCTGCGCGCCTATGCCGCCCGTCATGAGCTCACCGCGCACTTCCGCCCCGGCGTCGAGGTCCGCTACGCCCGCCCGTTCGAGGACGGCGTGTGGCAGGTCGAGCTGTCCACCGGCGAGGTCCTGATCTACCGCGCGGTGATCTCGGCGCACGGGATCGTCGAGCGACCGCATCGCCCCGACTGGGCCGCCGACGTCCCGAAGTCCGTGCAGGTCATCCACTCCAAGGACTGGACCGGGCCCGACGGGCTCGAGGGCAAGCGGGTCCTCGTGGTCGGCTCCGGACAGTCCGCGGCGGACATCTCCGTCGACGCCGCCCGCCGCGCCCTCGAGGTGCGCTGGTCCGTCCGGACCGGCCATTGGGTGGTGCCGCGCCGCATCGGTGGGGTCCCCGGTGACGTCGCCGCGTCCCGTGAGCCCGCGCTGCTGGGCGGCCTCAACGAGAAGATCGCCGAGGCCGTCGTGGGCCGCAGCGTCGGCACCCCGCAGGATGCCGGCCTGCCCGAGCCCGTCCTGCCCCTGCTCGAGGACTCGGTGATCATCTCCGACGATGTGCTCGCCCGCGTGCGGGAGGGGCGCATCACCCCCGCCGGCGCGATCACCAGCGTCACCGAGGACGGCACCGTCTACCACGACGGACCCTCCCACCACGCCGGGCACCTCCGCTACGCCCCCGACCTGATCGTGCTCGCGACCGGCTACGAGTCCGGGGCCGGGCACCTTCCCGAGGACGTCGTGCCCCGCACCGCGGCCGGCGACCTCGACCTGTTCCTGGGAGCTTTCCCCCGTGGCCGCGACGATCTTGTGGTGCTCGGGCAGCAGCGGGTCGCCGGGGGCGCCCTGCCCGTGCTGGTCGAGCAGGCCGACGTGGCCGCCTATGTGCTGGCGGCGAGCCGCGCGGGCGGCTCCTCGGCGCTGCGGAGGTTCCAGCAGCTGCGGGCCGGGTCCGAGAGCGCCGTGCCCGTCGCGGACTCCTCGGCCGGGTCCGGCGTGCTGGGTCGCCTCAGCGGCGTGCTCGGCGCGCACAAGGTGACTGCCCGCGCCAGCGCCACGACGCCCAGGATCGGGTCCGGGGACGAGGCCGGGGAGATGCTGGTCCCGGCCGCAGATCGCGACACCCTCCTGGCCCGCCTGCGCTCGGTCCGGGACCTCTTCGCCTGACCGGGACCCCTTCGTCGTCTGACCAGGACCACTTCGCCTGCCGCGGCCGCCTCAGCGAGTGGCCGTCGGCGCGGCGGCAGCGGGCTTCGCGGCCGGAGCGTCGGCGACCCTCCCGTGGCCGCGCAGGGCGAGGGCCGCGCCGAGCCCCGTCAGCACGCTCACCACGAGGACACCGATCCCTCCGCGCTGCTGATCGGCGAGCGCGTCGGGCAGCCAGGTGCGACCGGTCGCCCCGAACCAGCTCGCGGCGAGGAGCAGGTCGGTGCTGATCAGGAGAGTCCCCGCCGCCAGGCCGAGCACGAGGGGTGCCGTCGCGGCGAGCGCGCGTCGGCGGGTGCCTGACGCGCTGCGCACGGCCAGGGTCATCAGCACCCCGCCGCACAGCGCCAGCATCTGCAGCGCGAGGTGGGCGGCGTGCCCGTCGAGCGCGCTGCGCAGGAAGGGTCCGGCATAGGCGGCTCCGAGGAGCGCCACCGGGGCGGCCGCCCCCAGGGCCGCGAGCCACGTGCGGGTGGCCAGGAGCCGCTGGAGCAGCGCCGGGACCGTGACCGCGCTGCCGATGAGCACCCCGGCGCCGGCGAGCAGCAGCACGTGCTGCAGCAGATGCGCCGAGACCAGCACCTTGCCGTACACGTTCAGCGGGCCGCTGGTCAGCAGCACCAGCACGACGCCGCCGAGGACGAGCCGGATGCTCCGGGCACGGTCGCGTCGTGGGCCGCGCGGCCGCCACCACACCAGCAGCATCACGCAGGCGAGCATCATCCCGAAGGGATCGGGGCGCCAGGCCGTGAGCACGGTCCACAGATCCGGGGCGCTGGGCAGCGGATACCCGGTGAGCACCCCGGCGGGCCCGGCCGGCGGGGTGCCGGCGTCGGCCGGAGGCGGCGAGGAGCTCATGGCGGCGGCGAGCGCGACGGCCAGCCCCATCAGGGCGAGCTCGAGCACGGCGAGCCGGCGGTAGGTGACCGCGGCCTGCTGGCCGGCCGCGCCGGAGCCGAAGCCGGTGGCGACCTGGCGGCGCTGGAGCACGCCGAACATCGCCAGGACGATCAGCAGCACGGCCTTGGCGACCCCGAGCTGCACATAGGCGCTGGTGAGGATGTCCGACAGGGAGTTCATGCGCACCGCGAGGGCCCACACGCCGCTCCCCGCGAGCGCGATCCAGCAGATCAGCGCGAGATGGGAGTATCCGCGCACGACGGCCGCATCGTCGCGCGAGGTGCTCGGCAGCAGCTGGAGGACCGCGAGGCCGCCCAGCCAGATCCCGACCGCGAGCAGGTGCACGAGCATGGTCGACGTCGCGACCTCGTGGTTCTCTCCCCCGCCTGCGTGCCCTGTCATGGCGCTGGAGAAGGCCACCAGACCGGCGGCGATCGCGACCGTCCGGGCGGTGCCGCGCGAGGTCCCGGTGACGGCGATGGTGGTCGCGGCCGCGGCGATCACCACCGCGGTCACGAGCCAGATGCCGAGCTCGGTCGCGAGGAACACGCTGAGGTCGGAGCCGAATCGTGCGGAGCCCACGCTCTGCCCGGTCGCGACGGCGTAGGAGAAGGCCAGTGAGGCGCCCCGTGCGAGGGTGGTGATCGCGGCGCCGATGCCGACCAGGGTCATCGCGCGGGCACGGTCGGCCTGCTCCCGGAGCAGCCAGCCGCTCACCACGGCGCCGCCCAGCGTGAGGGCCGCTGCCAGGTCGGCGATCATCGAGGCGATGGGGCCGCCGACGCGGGCCAGGGCGCCAGCGTCGCGCAGCACGAGGTTGTCCCCGCCGGCGGCGTCGGCCGCGAGCACGGAGATCAGCGCCAGCACGAGCATCGTGACCAGGACGAGCACGATCGCCGACACCGGGGGGCGCCTCGGAGCGACAGCGGTCACGAAGCGATCACCAAGCCGATCCACAGCGCGGCCATCCCGGTGCCGATCGAGAGCAGGAAGTACCCGACGGAGATCGCGAAGCTGTCACGGCGGATCAGGTCGACCACATCGAGGGCGGCGGTGGAGAGCGTGGAGAGTCCCCCGCAGAAGCCGACTCCGACCAGCAGGAAGCCCATCTCTGCGACTCCGGAGACCGCGGACCCCAGGCGGGCCACCGCGATCCCGAGCAGGAGGCAGGCGAGCACGTTCGCGAGCAGGGTCAGCCACGGCTTCATGCGCACGTCACCCTGGTTCGACCGGCGGGCGGCGAGGCGCATCCCGGCCTCGCGGAGCCACCAGCGCAGCGCCGATCCGGCGCCGCCGCCGATGCCCACCAGCAGCGTTCCCAGCAGAATGGCCCCCGCGCTCATGGTGTGTCCTCCGCGTCCGGCGTCTCCCGCGTCTCCCGCGTGGCTCGATGGCTGTGGCCACCCTGATCGCGCTGATCGCTGTAGCCGCTCTCCCCGTCAGGGTCACGGTGATCGCGCTGATCGCTGCGCAGGCTCTCCTCGTCCAGCTCGTCGTACCCATCCAGGTCGTCGACGACGCTCAGGATGTCGGGATCCGTCGACCCGTCCGCCCCATCCGACTCGTCCGCGCCGTCCGGAGTCTCCGACGGGGAGCGGGTTTCGTGAGCCAGGGCGGCCCGTCGCCCGACGAGGAGCCCGGCCACCGTCGCCGCGAGGCAGAAGACCACCGTGAGCAGGGCGTACCCGAAAGCCACCAGGGGGAAATCCGCTCCGACCATCGCCGAGCCCTCGAGGACCACCGTGGACATGGTGGTGAACCCGCCGCAGAGGCCGACGCCGAGCAGCGGCTGCACCCAGGGACGTCCGGGTCGCGCCTCGAGGGCGCCGGTCAGCAGTCCCAGCCCCAGGCAGCCCAGCAGGTTGACCCAGAATGTGGCCCAGGGCAGCTCGACGAGGGTGGGGGTCGTGACGGTGGGGATGATCAGCGAGACCGCGTAGCGCAGCATCGCACCCGCTGCTCCGCCCCCGGCGACCAGCAGAGCGATCTTCCACGAGGGCAACGGGACCTGCACGGGCCCGGAGCCGAAGGTGTCCGTGGCCTGGTCGAGGTCGTCGAACCGCAGCGCGGCCATCTCGACCGTGTGCATCCGCGGATCGTCGCGGCGCGAGGTCGAGGGCGGGGGTGGGCTCGGAGTCACCGGATCAGGGTACCGAGGGCCGCGGTGGGGAGATCACAGGATGTCCCCGATCTGACGTCTCTGCGCGGATCCTCACTCGCCACGGCCCTGCACCGTCCGCTCGGCCCCGGACCAGCCCCATCGGCTCCGGACCAGTCCCCATCAGCCCCAGACCAGACCCAGGGCGGGATCCTCCAGGACGGCGGAGATGTCGCGGAGCAGCTCGGAGCCGAGTGCACCGTCGATCAGACGGTGGTCGAAGCTCAGCGCCAGCTGGGCGACCTTGCGGATCTCGATCTTCCCGTCGACCACCCAGGGCTTCTCCTTGATGGCGCCCACGCCGAGGATCACGGACTCCCCCGGGTTGAGGATCGGGGTGCCGGAATCGATGCCGAACACGCCGAAGTTGGTGACCGTGATGGTCCCGTCCCGGGTGTCGGAGAGAGAGGTGCGCCCGGCCCGGGCGGTCTTGGCGAGGTCGTTGATCCCCTCGGCCAGCTCCCGCAGCGTCATCAGATGCGCATCCTTGAGGTTCGGCACGATGAGCCCACGAGGGGTCGCCGCGGCGATGCCCAGGTTCACGAAGTGCTTGTAGACGATCTCCTGGTCCTTCTCGCTCCAGGATGCATTGACCTCGGGGTTGCGACGGATCGCGACCAGCAGCGCCTTCGCGACCACCACCAGCGGGCTGACCTTGACGTCGGCCCACTCCCGGGACGCCCGGAGATCCGAGACGATCTGCACGGTGCGGGTCATGTCGATCTCGTTGAACACCGTCACGTGCGGGGCGGTGAAGGCCGATGCCACCATCGCCTCCGCGGTCCGCTTGCGCACGGAGCGGATCGGCACCCGCGTGGTGCGGTCATCGCTCGTGACCCCGGCGAAGGACTGGTCGCGGGTGGACTTCATCGCGCCTCCCAGGCCTTCGGGCACCTGTGGCGACTCCTCGGGGAAGTACTCGCCGTCCTGTTCGGCGCCACCGCTGGGGACGTCGCCGCCGATCGCCCGCTGCTGTGCGGCGAGCACGTCGCTGCGGGTCACGGTGCCGTCGGGCCCCGTCGCGAACACATCGGCGAGGGCGACGCCGAGGTCCCGGGCGAGCTTGCGCACCGGGGGCTTGGCGAGGATGCGGTCGATCGGCACCTGCTGACCGTCGTCCTGCGCGCTGCGACGCCGACGACGGCGCTGCGGGGCCGCCTTCGCGCCATAGCCGACGAGGTTCTTGGGCTCTCCGTCGGCGGCCGAGGACGCAGACTCTGCCGGCTCCTGCTGCGGAGCGACCTCGGCGGCCGTCTGCACGTCGTCCGCCGCAGACCCGGCGGCCGGGGCCGAGGCGGCATCGGCGGCAGCCGTGGCGTCGGAGCCAGATGTGGGGGCTCCTGCGCCAGACGCAGGGGGGTCGGCCGGAGCGGACGGTGCCGGCCCTCCGGCGGTGTCGACACGGAGCAGCGGGGTGCCCACGGGGATCTCGTCGCCCACGGCCACCAGGATCTCGACCACGGTGCCTCCCACATGGCTGGGGAGCTCGACAGCGCTCTTCGCGGTCTCCACCTCGACCACCGCATCGTTGATGGCGATGGTGTCGCCCACGGCGACCTTGATGTCGATGATCTCGGCCTCGGTCAGGCCCTCACCGGGATCGGTGAGCGCGATCGTCACGATCGAGGAGGAGTTCGCAGTCGGGTCTGACTCGTGTGTCATGGGGCAATCCTTTCACGCAGGCGCGTGGACGTCAGTGCTCGAGCAGGCGGTCCACGCCGTCGAGCACGCGGTCGAGGTCGGGGAGGTAGGCGTGCTCCATGCGCGCCGGCGGGTACGGGAGGTGGTAGCCGCCCACGCGCAGCACGGGGGCCTCCAGGTGGTAGAAGCACTCCTCGGAGATGCGGGCGGCGATCTCTCCGCCGAGGCCGCCGAGCACCGGCGCCTCGTGGGTGATCAGGAGCCGCCCGGTGCGCTTCACCGAGGCGGCGATCGTCGGATAGTCGATGGGTGCCAGGGAGCGGGCGTCGATGACCTCCAGGTCGATGCCGTCCTCGGCGGCGGCCTCCGCGCTCTCGAGCGCGAGCGGCATGCTCGGCCCCCAGGCCAGCAGGGTCGCGTCGGTCCCGGGCCGCACCACCTCCGCCTGCCACGCGGACAGCTCGGGGCGCTCGTCGGGATCCACATCGCCCTTGACCCAGTAGCGCTTCTTGGGCTCGAACACGATGACGGGGTCCTCGCACTCGATGGCCTGACGGGTCATCCAGTAGGCGTCGTGCGCGTTCGAGGGCGCCAGGATCCGCAGGCCGGCGGTGTGCGCGAACAGCGCCTCCGGGCTCTCCGAGTGGTGCTCGATCGCCCCGATGCCGCCGCCGTGCGGGATGCGGATCACGATCGGCATGTGCACCGCGCCGTTCGTGCGGTTGTGCATCTTCGCGACCTGCGTGGTGATCTGGTTGAACGCCGGGAACACGAACCCGTCGAACTGGATCTCGACCACCGGTCGGTAGCCGCGCACGGCCAGACCCACGGAGGTTCCCACGATCCCGGCCTCCGCGAGCGGGGTGTCGACCACGCGCTGGGACCCGAACTCGGAGTGCAGGCCGTCGGTGACGCGGAAGACGCCGCCGAGCACGCCGATGTCCTCGCCCATCAGCAGGACCTTGTCGTCCGCGCGCATGGCGTCGCGGAGCCCGGCGGTGATCGCCTTGGCGATCGGGAGGGTGGTGCTGCTCATGCGCGCTCCCCGTTCTGCTCGGCGCTGTCGCCGGCGTCGCTCTCGTCCTCGAACTGGGCGATGTACTCCAGGTACTGCTCGCGCTCGGCCTCGACGATCGGATGGGGCTCGGCGTACGCGTGGGTGAACATGCCCACCGGATCCGGGTCCTCCATGCCGTGGATGTGGTGGTGCAGCTGCATGGCGAGGTCGTGGGCCTCCTCGTCGCAGCGGGCGATGAACGCCTCGTCGATCTCCCCGAGCTGCTCGAGGTGACGCCGCAGGCGCAGGATCGGGTCCTTCTCGGCCCACTCCTCCTCCTCGGACGAGGGACGGTAGCGGGAGGCGTCGTCGCTGGTGGTGTGCGCGGCCATGCGGTAGGTGACCGCCTCGATGAATCGCGGCCCTTCCCCCGCACGGGCCGCGTCGAGCCCGTCGCGCACGGCGGCGAGGACCGCGAGCACGTCGTTGCCGTCCACGCGCACCGAGGGGATGCCCCAGCCGCGGGAGCGCTGCGCGAGCGGCACCCGGGTCTGCACCGAGGTGGGCACGGAGATCGCCCACTGGTTGTTCTGGGTGAAGAAGACGACGGGCGCCTGGAAGGAGGCGGCGAAGGTGAAGGACTCCGAGACCTCCCCCTCGCTCGAGGCGCCGTCGCCGAACAGCGCCAGCACGGCGGTGTCGGTCTGCTTCTCGCCGGTCCCCACGACGCCGTCGCGCTGCAGGCCCATGGCGTAGCCGACGGCGTGCGGGGCCTGGGAGCCGAGCACGATCATGTAGGGGTGGGTGCGCAGCGCGTTGGGGTCCCAGCCGCCGTGGCTGACCCCACGGAAGGACTCCAGCAGGCGCCAGGGCTCGATGCCACGAGCCCAGGCGATGCCGTGCTCGCGGTAGGTCGGCACCAGGTAGTCCTGCTCGCGGGAGGCGTGCCCGGCGCCGATCTGGGCGGCTTCCTGGCCCAGGGCGCTCGCCCAGAGCCCGAGCTGGCCCTGGCGCTGCAGGTTCGTCGCCTCGAGGTCGGCCGCACGGATCATCACCATGTCGCGGTAGTAGCCGCGCAGGCGCTCCGGGGAGGCGAGGTCGTCCTCGCCCCCGCTCCCGGCGATCACGGCATCGAGCTCGGGATGGGGGGTGCGGGTGCCGTCGGGCGCCAGGAGCTGGACCATCGGCTCCTGGGCCGCGACATCAGGGATCGTGGATCGGAAAACGCTCACGACGGTAGCGTAACTTACGGAACCGTAAGGTCAAGGTTCTGCCGCACCGTGCGGCAGATCCCATGCTGCCGCAGAGCCCCCGATCGGGTCAGGATCGACGGCTCTCCAGCGCGATCCGGGTCCGCTCGAGGGCCGCGGCGCCGGCATCGGGCAACGAGGTCGACAGCGCGATGAGCAGGCAGTCCGCGATGGTCAGCTGGGCGATCCGGGAGGACGTCGCCCCCGCGCGGAAGGACGGCTCGCGGGACGCGGTCAGCAGCACCAGCTCGCTGCTGCGGGCCAACGGGCTGGCCGGGGACCCCGTGATCACGAGGGTGCGCGCTCCCGCCCGTCGGGCGACCTCCTGGGCATCGAGCACATCCCTGGTGCGGCCTCCATCCGAGATCGCCACCAGGCAGTCCTGCTCCCCGAGGCCGCTCGCCGCCGGCAGCGCATCATGCGCACTGGTCAGCGCCTGCGCCGAGAACCCCAGCCGGGTCAGCTTGTACTGGAGATCGGTCGCGGTCAGGCCCGAGGCCCCCATGCCGACGAGGTTGATCCGGCGCGAGGAGCTCAGCATCGCCGCGGCCTTCTCGAGCTGGCCCAGGTCCAGCAGGCGCACCGTGTCCCGCACGGCACGGGCATCGGCCGCGGCGATCCGTGCCACGTTGGTCTCGAGCGGATCCGCGGGATCGATGTCGAGCGGGAACGCGAGGTCACCCTCGTGGGCCGCAGCGCGCACCGTCTCCTCCACCAGCGCCGCACGGAAGTCCCGGTACCCGGTGCAGCCCATCTCGCGGGCGAAGTTGACCACCGAGGACTGCGCGCAGCCCGCGGCCTCGGCGAGCTGGTCGATGGTGAGGCGTCCGGCGGCCAGCGGATCGGCGAGCACCACGTCGGCGATACGCCGCAGCGCCGGTTGGAGGTCATCCCGTCGCCCGCGGATCCCCTGCAGCAGAGGGGCGCTCATCGCCCCGGCCCCAGCCTCGACTCCAGCCCCGGCACGATCTCGAGGCGGCCGACGGGGAGCTCGTCGAGGTCTCCGCGCCGGCCCCGCAGGCCGTGCGGCGGCAGGAGCGAGCCGAGCACCACCGGGGTGCGCGCGCCGGTGTGCGAGGTGCCGTCGGCACGGGTCAGGGTGCCGGGGAGGCCGTGGGCGCTGAGGTACCCGAGCAGGGCGATGAGGAGCGCCTCCTTGCCGTCGGCCGGGATCCCCAGCTCATCGGCGTCCAGCAGCGGGATCGGCGCCAGCTGCGCGGCGAGGCGTTCGCGCAGCAGGGGGTTACGGATGCCGCCGCCCGAGGCGACGACGCGGCTCGCCCCGACCACCGCGATCGCCCGGGCGATCGTCACGGCGGTGAGCTCGGTGAGCGTGGCCAGCAGGTCAGGCAGCGCGAGGGCGTCGATCGCGTCGTCGCCCGCTCCCCCGCCCGTGGCTCCAGCTCCCGCCCCGGCGCTTGCTCCAGCTCCGTCGGCGGCTCCGGCTCCGGCTCCGAGCATCCGTCGCACGTACTGGCCGTCGAAGTGCTCCCGGCCCGTGGAGCGCGGCAGGGGCTGCGCGTAGAACGGATCGCCGAGCAGTCGGCGCAGGGCGGCCGCATCGACCGTGCCGGTGCGCGCGATCCGCGCGTCGAGATCCGCGCTCGCCCCGGTCGCGGCGTGCACCGCGGCATCGAGCAGGGCGTTGCCAGGACCCAGATCCCCGGCAACGACCCCGCTCCCGCGCTCGTCCTCGCCCCCGTTCCCGCCCTCGTTCCCGCCGTTCCCGCCCACGACGCTCACATTGGAGATCCCGCCGATGTTGAGCACGGCGGTGCGCTCGCCCCGGTCGCCGCCCAGCAGCAGCTGGTCCAGCATCGGCACCAGGGGTGCGCCCTGGCCGCCGGCGGCGACGTCGGCCCTGCGGAAGTCGTGGATCACCGCGGTCCCCGTGGCCGCGACGATGCGGGAGGCATCCCCGATCTGCAGAGTGCCCGCCACGCGGCCGTCCTCCTGCACGTCGTGGTACATCGTCTGGCCGTGCGTCGCCACGAGATCGGCGCCTCCATGGCGGGAGAGGACATCGGCGGCTGCGCCGGCGAACGCCTCTCCCACGGCGGCGTGCAGGCGGCTCCAGGTGGCGACGTCCGCCGGCGCCGGAGACAGGGCGGCTATCAGTGCTTGGCGCGTGCCCTCCGGCCAGGGCTGCTCGCCGACGTGCACCAGGCGCGCCGTCAGGACGCTCGGCTCCCGGGGATCCCGGGCGAACTCCACCAGGGCCACGTCGATCGCGTCGAGGCTGGTCCCGGACATCATGCCGAGGACCCGCATCAGGGCTTCCCGTCCAGCAGGAGGTCCACGGCCGCGCGCATCATCGTGCGGCCCGCGCCGTGGGCGAGGACCAGGTGGCGATGGTCGGGAGCCGCATCGGGCACCCCCACGTGGACCACGATCGCGTCGGGCCGACGTCGGAGCAGCACGGCGAGGCGCTCCCCCTCCTCAGGATTGCTGCGGGGCAGTCGGGTGATCGCCACGACCTGGGCGTCGGCGTCGATCTGTTCGGGATAGTCGGGGACGTCGGCCCGCACTCGCCGGTCGCGCAGCGCCTGGATCAGCTGCTCGGAGCGCGCCCCCGAGGCATGGTTCGCGCGCGCCCGCAGGTCGAGCACGGCCGTCGGCCCGAGGCCGAGCCGCGCGTCGCGGGAGCGGACCGCGCGTGCGGCGGCAGCGGCCCCGAGCTGCTCGGCGCGGGCCAGCACCTCGGTCAGATCGCGGGCGGGGACGAAGCGGCGCCGCGTGCGCAGACCCCGGCAGTGCTCGCGGGTGCGCACAGCCCGGGCGTGGAGCGCCTCCCGGCCCAGTCGCCCGGTGTCCACGGCGGCGAGGATCGCGTCATGGGCCTCGCGCACCATCTGCTCGTCGTCGCGGCGGATCGACGTGCCCAGGCACAGCAGATCGGCACCGGACTCCAGCGCGCGCACGGCGGCCTCCCCGTAGCCGGGGTCCCGGGCGACGGCCGCCATGTCCAGGGCGTCGGTGATCAGCAGCCCGCGGAACGTGCCGCCCGCGGCCCGGTCCAGCAGCGGCCTCGCCCAGGGCGAGATCGAAGCCGGTCCCTCGCCGAGGGCGGGGACCAGGACATGGGCGGTCATCACCGCGTCCAGCCAGGGCACGATCCGGAACGGGGCCAGGTGGTCGCGCTCGAACTCGGCGCGATCGAGGTCGATCCGCGGCAGGGCGGTGTGGGAGTCGGTCGAGGTGGCGCCGTGGCCCGGGAAATGCTTGGCGCAGGTGCCCAGTCCGGCCTCGATCAGCCCGGTGGCGAAAGCGCGGGCGTGGGCGGCGACCCGATCCGGATCGTCGCTGTAGGCGCGGGTCCCGATCACCGGGTTCGCGGGGTCGGTGGAGACGTCCAGCACCGGGGCGAGGTCGAGGTCCACGTCGCATGCCGCGAGGACGTCGCCGAGGGCGTGGCCCGCGTGGCGGGTCAGCTCGATGTCGTCGACCTCCCCCAGCGCCCAGGCGGTGGGCAGGGAGGACCCGGTGGCGGACTGGATGCGGGTGACATCCCCGCCCTCCTCGTCTATCGCCACGATGCAGTCCTCGGAGCGGGCATGCACCGCGCGCGACAATGCCCGGGTGGTCGCCGGGTCCGGCGTGTTGTGCCCGAACAGGATCACCGAGGCGAGGCCGGCATCGAGCGCCTCGCCGATCCAGGGTGGCAGAGCGGTGCCGGTGAACGGCGCCATGAGCACCCCGAGCACGTCGGCATCCCACGGCCGGGGGGCGGCGTCCGTCGGGGTGGTCGTCATCAGCCCTTCACCGCCCCTGCCGTGAGGCCGGAGGCGAGGTTGCGCTGGACCAGCACGAAGAAGATCACCACGGGCAGCGTGATCACGGTCGAGGCGGCCATGACGCTGCCCCAGTCCGCGGAGTTCTGGGTGAAGAAGGTCCGCAGGCCCACGCCGACGGTGTACTTGGTGCTGTCCTGCATGAAGGTCAGGGCGAAGATGAATTCGTTCCAGGCGGTGATGAAGGAGAACACGGAGGTCGCCACGAGTCCGGGTGCCACCAGCGGCAGCAGGATCGAGCGGAACATCCGCCCCCAGGTCGCACCGTCCATGTACGCCGCCTCCTCGAGCTCCTTGGGCACCGCCGCGACGAAGCCGCGCAGGTTCCAGATCGCGAACGGGAGCGAGAAGCTCAGGTACACGATCGTCAGACCCAACAGGGAGTTGAGCATATTCAAGTTCCGCGCCTGGAGGAAGAGCGGGATGACCAGAGCTTCCAACGGGACCATCTGCACCATGAGCACCATGATCAGCACCTGGGTGCGGAGACGGAAGCGGAAGCGGGCCACGGACACCGCGGCCAGCAGCGCCACGATCGCCGAGAGCACCACGGTGCCCACCGAGACGATCACGGAGACCTTCACGTAGCGCAGGAATCCTTCGTCCACGAGGACGTGGCGGAAGTGGTCGAGCGTGAAGCCCGACGGGAGCAGGCTCGCGCCGCGGGACAGCGGACTGGTGTCCACCGCGGTGGAGACCATCCAGTAGCAGGGGAACAGGCTCAGGGAGATCAGCAGCACGATGCCGAGCACCTTCCCGACCTGGCCGGCAGGGGTCGGTCGGTTCACAGCTCGTCCTCCTTCATGAGCACGCGGAGGTAGATCACGGAGATCACCAGCAGCAGCGCGGTCAGCAGCACCGCGATCGTCGAGCCCATGCCGTACTCGCCCTGGGCGAAGGACTGGGTGTACGACCACACGCCGAGGTTCATGACCTCACGGGTGGAGCCGTCGCCACCGGGCATGAGGTAGATCTGCACGAACACCTTGAAGTCCCAGATCGTCGACAGGATCACGCAGACGGCGATGATCGGCCGCAGCGCGGGCACGGTGACGTTCCAGAAGCGGCGCCAGGCGGTGGCACCATCCATGGCCGCGGCCTCGTACAGCTCCTTGGGCACGGTCATCAGGCCGGCCAGCATGGTCACCGCGATGAACGGGAAGCCGTGGTAGACGACGTTGATGGTGGCGATCGCATAGAAGGTCCACCGGTTGGTGAACCAGTTGAAGGTGCCGGCGTCCATCAGGCCACCGCTGTCGAGCAGGGTGATGACCAGCCCGGACTGCGGATCGAAGAGCCACACGAAGATGTAGGTGCCGGTCAGCGCCGGGATCGCCCAGGCGACCATCACCGCAGTCGTGCAGATGCTGCGCCAGGTGGTGCTGAGCGAGTTCAGGAACAGGGCCACCACGGTGCCGACGACCATCGTGAGCACCACGCACACGGCGGCGAAGCCCACCGTGTTGGGCAGGACCGTGGTCCACAGGAAGGGGTCGGTGAGCACCTGGACGAAGTTGTCCAGGCCGATGTAGTTGCTCTCGCCCTTCAGCAGATTGCGCAGCTCGTAGTCCTGGAGGGACAGGTCCAGCACCCGCGCCATCGGCCACAGCAGCAGGACCGCGAGGCAGATCAGGGCGGGAGCGAGCAGCGTCCAGGGCAGGGCGAGCTTGCGCACGCGCCGCCCGAGCGGGACGGTGCGGGGCGCCAGCGGCTCCGCACCGTCGGGACGGGTCCTCTCGAGAGTGGTCGGGGTGCTCATTCGCCGAAGATCTTGTCCATCTCCGCAGCGGCGGTGTCTGCGGCATCCTGGACCGGGGTGCCGCCGAGGATCGAGGAGACCAGCGTGCTCATGGTCTTCGCACCCTCGATCTTCCCCCAGGACGGGGTCACCGGCACGGACTTGCCGCCCTCGGTCATCTGCGTGGCGAAGACCTTGGTGAGGTCGTCGCCGCCCTCGACGATCTCGTCGAGCGCGTCGATGGTGCCGGGGAAGTAGTTGGTCTCCTCGGCCCAGCGGGTGGCGAAGTCGCCGGTGGTGACGAGCTTGATGAGCTCGAACGCCAGCTCGGGCTCCGAGGACTCGGTGAAGCGACACATGAGCGAGCCGCCCAGGAAGGACGGTGCGACGGCCGAGTCCTTGGCCGGGATCGTGAAGGCCACAAGCTTCTCGGCGAGCTCCGGATTGTCCTGGCGGATGGTCGCGGGAACCCAGGAGCCGGTGATGAACATCGGCACCTTCTCCTGCAGGAACTCCGCGAGAGCCTCGGTCTCCACCCAGGTGTTCGCTGCGGCGGTCGAGGAGTTGTGCTTCAGCGCGAGGTCCGTGTACCAGGTCAGGCCCTCGACGGCCTCGGGGGCATTGATGGTGGCCGTGAACGCACCGTCGTCGTCCGTGGCGATCTCGCCACCGGCGCCCCAGACGAACGGCGTCGCCGAGAAGATGCTCGCCCCCGGGACCGGGAACGAGATCCAGTCGGGATTGTGCTTCTCGAGGGTGGTGATCATGGTCAGCAGGTCGTCCCAGCTCTCGGGCTGCGTGTTGACCCCGGCCTCCTCGAGCATGTCCTTGTTGCCGAGGATCGATCGCACACCGGCGTACCAGGGCATGCCGTACATGACGCCGTCCAGGGTGCCCGCCTCGACGAGTCCCTCGACCAGGCCGTCGGTGAGCCCTGCGGCCTCGATGTCCTCGGTGAGGTCGTCCAGGCCGCCGGCGTCGGCGAACTCGGGGACCCAGGTGGTGCCGACCTCGGCGACGTCGGGGCCGGTGCCGCCGGCCATGGAGGTCACGAACTTGTCGTGGGCGCCGTCCCAGGGCTGGACCTGGACGTCGAGGGTCGCGCCGGTGGCTTCGGTGAATGCGGTCTTGAGCTCGTCGATGTAGTCGTCGGCGCTGGCGTTGGTCCCCTCCATCAGCCACATGGTGATGGTCTTGCCCTCGCCGTCGACCTTTCCGCCGTCGCCTCCGCCGTCACCGCAGGCTGCGAGGGCCAATGCTGCCGAGCCTGCCGCACCAGCGGCCAGGACCTGTCGTCGAGCGATCATGAGGACTCCTTCGTCGATTCACGGACTCGGCATCGGTCGGGAGGACCAGCCGGTGAGAAAACTTCATTCTCAAGCGTGACGAGTGTGAAGTTACCACTTCTTCGCCGCCGTGCCACCCTCGACCCCTGTCGTTCTCCGTGATTTCACCAACCCCCTTGCCGAATCGAGTGGACCGCGAGAGAGGGTCAGGCGTCCGAGCACCTCGTGCCGCGCGCCCTCTGCCCGTGGTCGACCCTGCGTCGGCCCTGCGTCGGCCGCGCGTCGACCCTGCATCGGCACCCCGTCGGCCGCGCGTCGGCCCTCCGTCGGCCCTCCGTCGACACTCCGTCGGACCTGCGTCGGCACTCTGCCGACCAAGGTCTAGACCCCACGCCAGCGCATTGACCGGCACCTCCCGGAGGGCAACCGTGGAGCCATGAGCACCCCCGTCCCACCTCCCGCCCAGGAGCCCGCTCCCCGTCCGCACCCCTGGGCCGCTCCGAGCACGCTCCTCCCGCCGGACCAGCGGTCGGATCGACAGGCCTCCCGGCCGACGGTCCGGACGACGGGCCGCCCGACGGATCGCCCGACGACTCACGCAGCTCCCGGGGCGGCTGCCGGTCACCAGGCGCCCACCGGCCCTGTCGGGCGACCCGGCGTCCAGTGGCGCAGCGTCCTCGTCTTCATCGCCGTCGCCTATGGGCTGTTCGGGCTCTGCGCGGCGCCGTTCTGGGTGCTCCAAGGCGGCATCGCCCATCCGCTGTACTCGCTCGTGGTCGGGGTGGGGATGTTCGCGCCGATGGCGGCGTCGATCGTGGTCGCCAAGCTCGTGGACCGCACCTCGTGGCGCGACGCCACCGGTCTGCGCTTCCGCGGGAAGTGGCGCCGGATCCTGCTGTGGGCGCCTCTGGCCACGCTCCTGGTGCTCGCCCTCAACGTCGCCACCGCCGTGATCATGGTGCTGCGCGGCGTGCCCGGCGATCTCACCGGCAGCACCTGGGCGGCCGAGGTCTCCCGCACCATGGCCGAGAGCGGGGCCGCGATGCCCACCGCCGGGGCGGTCGCGCTCGTCCTGGCCATCTCGGCGCTCGGCGTGCTGGTGACCGTGGTGCCCGCCCTCGGCGAGGAGATCGGCTGGCGGGGCTGGCTGTGGCGGGCGTTGAAGCCGATGGGTACGTGGCGCGCGATCGTGCTGGGCGGCGCGATCTGGTCGCTGTGGCACCTGCCGGTCACCCTGATCGGTCATAACTACACCGGGCTGCCCCGATGGGCGGCGGTGGCGATGTTCATCCCCGCGTGCATCACCCTGAACTACCTCTTCACCGCGATCACCGAGCGTGCAGGCGGCAACCCGATCCCGTCGGCCTTCGCCCACGCGACACTCAACTCGACCCTGGGCCTGGCGATCGGCGTGGTCGCCACGAGTGAGACGGCGGCCGGACTGAACTGGTTCCTGGATCTCCCCACGGGGCTGACCGGGATCGCCCTCATCACCGTCGTCGCCTTCGTGATCATGCCTCGCGGCCGACGGGACGACGACAGCGCGGTCGACCCCGAGCCGGCCTCCTCCACGACAGCGGCCCGATCAGGCGGTGGGAGGTGACGGCTGCCCGTCCTCTCCCACCGCCTGCTAGTCCCGCGCACGACCTCGCGGTCGGCGCGGGACGCCTCACTCCGCGGCAGCGCCCTTGCGCGCCTCCTGCTCGGCGTACAGCGCGTCGAGGTCCAGCGGCTCCTGGTCCGCGTCGAGATCCTGGACCGGCAGCGGGCAGTCGCCGAGGTCGCGGATCTCCAGGCGCTCCCCGCCCTGGTTCATCGACTGGTGCGCGATGACGCCGGGCAGGGTGTAGCGCGCGGCCTGCCAGGCGTTGACCATCGGCTGCCTGCCGTCGACCACGGCGCGCGCGAAGTCATCGACCAGGAAGTGATGGGCGCCCTCGTGCCCGTTGGGCATGCCCTGGAACTCCTGGGGCAGTCGCGCCTGGTTGTGCGAGCGGGCGGCGCCGGCCACGAAGGCGTCGCGCAGCGTCGGCGAGACGTCCGCGAGCCGCGGATCATCCAGGCTCATGGTGGCGTCGGTGCTGATCAGATCTGTCACCTCGAGCACGCGCTTCTTGTCGTGCCAGTAGGTCACGTCGACGGTCTCCTCGAAGGAGGACTCCTCGCCGAAGAAGCGGAACCGGGACTCGCGCTTGTGGCTGGGGTAGCCCACGCGGCGCAGCTCGTTGGTGCGGAAGGCGCCGCCGTTGTCCATCCCGAACAGGGCGAAGGCGTTGGAGACGTCGTTGTCGAACATCGAGACGTCCTTGTCGAACACACCGTCGCCGCGGGTGTCCGGGCGGCCCAGCGCCGAGACGGACACGGCGTGCCGCTCCCCCAGCACCCCGAGGATCCCGCCGATCGAGTGGGTCGGGTACAGCATCGGCGGGTAGGACGCGGTGGACTTCCAGGCGTCGCCGCCGGAGTACTTGTAGGCGTCGTAGAAGCCCAGGTCCATGTCGTGGACGTAGTCGCCCTCGGCATAGAACACCTCACCGAAGGCGCCGGAGCGGTGGATGCGCCGGGCCAGGACCACGGCGGCGTTGTACTGGCTGGTCTCGCCCATCATGTAGACCAGGCCCGTGCGCTGCACCTCTTCGGTGATCTGGCGGATCTCGTCCTCATGGATCGCCATCGGCACCGCGGAGTAGACGTGCTTGCCGGCGCGCAGAGCGGCCAGGGCATTCTCGCCGTGGGTCCAGCGCTGCGTGAAGATCGCGATCGCGTCGACGTCCGAGGCGAGCAGGTCCTCGTACGTGTCGAAGCGTCGGTCGAAGGTGACGCCCCGGGCTTCGACGGCGTCGATCCGCTCGGGGACGGAGTCGACGGCGTAGAGCGCATCGATCTCGGGGTGGGCGGCGAACAGTTCGGCGAAGTGCGATCCGAACTGACCGATCCCTACGATGCCCAGGGTGAACGACATACTTCCTCCTTGAAATTAAGTGTTGGGAGGAACGCTACGTCACCGGGGACCGGCACAGCAAGGGGCTGGACGGATGGCACCCCGATCCGATCGGGAGGGTCCGCTCAGATCCGGCGCCAGCGGCCGTTGCGCCACACGTCGCGCCACGGCGGCACGACCTTCCCGGTGGCGGCCATCCGGCGTCGGAGCCGGCGCCGGGTGATGAGCATGCCGGCGGTTCCGATCAGCAGCATCGGGATCTGCACCGCGAAGGCAGTGCGGAAGGCGACGAGGTCGTAGTGCCCGTCGGGCCGCATCAGGTCCAGCACCATGCCGATCAGCAGGATCGAGATCAGACCCCCGAGGAACCCACCCATGATGACCATGCCGGTCGCGGTGCCGAGGCGATGCTTGGCGAGGTCGGTGCGGGGGAAGTCGAAGCCGACGGACGATGCCGGTCCGCCGATCGAGAAGCCCGCCACCAGGAACAGCAGCAGCCAGATCGGCGCCGGTCCGGGCCACAGCACGAGAGCCACCAACGGGACCACGATCGTGGCCAGGATGACCAGCACGAGGCTCGAACGACGCAGCGGATGGCGGGTGGTCAGGGCCCCGATCGCCGGACCGGCGATGATCGAGACCACCACCAGCACGGTCATGATCGCCGAGGCGGCAGGGCGGCTGAGCCCCTCCCCCGCGGTGAGATACGGGTAGCCCCACATCATCGAGAAGGCGATGCCCGTGAAGCCGGCGGTGAAGTGCGTGAAGAAGCCCAGCTGGGTCGCCGGGTGCTTGATGATGCGTCCCAGCACCAGAGGGATCCGCGTGAGGTTCTGCTTCGTGCGGGGCCGCGGGACACCGGCCGGACTGGCCCGCACCACCAGCAGGGCCAGCAGTGCGGCGCAGGCGCTGACCCCGGCCGCGGCCGAGAAAGCCGTTCCCCAGCCGGCGACGGTGAGCACGGCGACGAACGGCACCGCGGAGGCGATCTGCCCGACCTGACCGAGGATGCCGGTGAGCTGGGTGAGGATGGGGACCTTGCTCGCCGGGAACCAGGCCGGGACCAGGCGCACGGCGCTGGAGAAGGTCAGCGCGTCCCCGGCACCGACCACGATGCGGGCGACGATCGCCACCGAGACCAGATCGGTCTGGGAGATCAGGAGCTGACCGAGGGCCATGAGGATCGCGCCGGCGGTGAGGGTGACCCGGGAGCCGTATCGGTCCAGGAGCAGGCCTGCCGGGATCTGGGCGAGGGCGTAGACCAGCAGCTGCAGCACCACGAAGGTGGAGACGATGGTGGCGGAGGTGCCGAAGCGCTCGGTGGCCTCCAGACCGGAGACTCCCATCGTGGTGCGCTGCAGGACGGCCATCGAGTAGGCGAGGACGGCGGCGACCCAGACGACGTAGGCGCGAGTCCCCCCGAGCCGGACACCACCCCTTTCGGGATCGGTCGTCGTGGCCCTGCTGCGCCCCTGCATCGTGGTCCTCTCCTGGCCACCGGAGCCGTCCGCTCCGGTCGCGAGTGGCCCACAGGTCGGCCTCGTTCTGCTGCGCACCAGGCTACCCGGCACGCCGCGAAGGGTGCAGCGGTGTCCAGTGTTTGCCACCCTCACCCGATGTGGTGCCGTGCACGCCGCGCCGAGGGGGACCGCGCAGGCCGCACCCAGGGGAGCCGCGCAGGCCTCGCCAAGGGGGAGCCGCGCAGGCCGCGCCCATTCCACCGAAACGTCCCACTGACGGGACGTTCTCGTGGACTCGGTCGGCCCGTCAGGCGAGGAGCCACGCAAGCCGCGCCCATTCCACCGAAACGTGCCGCTGACGGGACGTTCTCGTGGACTCGGTCGGCGCGTCGGCACGTCGGGAAGGGATCGGGCAGGCCCACGTCGCTCCGCAGGTTTCGCCACTCACCCGGGTCCTGTCCGTCACCCAGGCCCTGTCCGTCAACCAGGCCCTGTCCGTCAACCGGGCCCTTCCGCTCCCCAGGCCCGCAGCCCTCCCCCGACCCATGGACCTCGGCGGCGCGAACTGCTTGGATGGGTCCCATGCACCGACTCGCCCGACGACGAGCGACCGGGTACCTGTGCGACTGCGCCGGGTACCTGGGGGTCGCCGCGGCGATGGTCCCGTTCGGCCTCGCCGTCAACGCGCTCACCGACCTCGGCCGGAGCCGCACCTACGCCTATACGGTGAGCGTCGTGCCACCGGCGATCGCCACGGTGATCGCTGCGCGGGCGGAGTCCGGGCCCCGTCGGGCGACGTGGGGGAAGCGCCGGGTCGGTCTGCAGGTGGAGGACATGGCCGGCGGCGGCCGGATCACACTCGAGCGAGCACTGGCACGCAACGCCCTGAAGATCCTGGTGCCCTGGCAGGCCGGTCACATCACCGCGATCGCCGCGATCTGGGGCGGATTCGAGGAGGGCGACCGCGTCGCCTACGTGGCGACGGTCCTCGTCTACGGGCTGATGGCCGCCGAGGCCGTGACCTGCCTGCGCGGCGGCAGCAGCGGGAACGGAAGCAGAAGTGGCAGCGGCAGCGGTCGCGGCCCGCACGACCTGCTGGGCAGGAGCGTCGTGGTCGACGTCAGCTCTCCAGCCTCGGTCAGCTCTCCAGCCACGGTCAGCTCTGCAGCCACTGCCCCGCGATCTCGATGAGCAGGTCGTTCGCCTCCTGCTCGGCGATGGTGGCACGGACCCCGTCGGCGCCATAGGCGCGCAGCACCAGCCCGCGCGCATCGGCGAACTCCGCGAACTGCGCGGTCTGCTCCCCCAGCGGGAAGTACACGAAGTTCCCCTGCGACGTGGGCGTCTGCCACCCCTGCTCGGCGAGCGCGGCGAGGACCCGCGAGCGCTCGTCCCGGATCCAGGCGGCCCGTCGGCCCAGTTCCTCCTGCACGTCGCCGCGCAGACTCGCGAGCGCAGCGGCCTGGGCGGGGATGCTCGCCCCGAAGGGCACGGTGACCTGGCCCAGCGCTGCGGCGAGGCGGGGATGGGCGACCGCGTAGCCGATCCGCAGCCCGGCCAGACCCTGCAGCTTGGAGAAGGTGCGCAGCAGCACCACGTTGCCGTGACGGCGGAAGATCCCGGCGGTGCCGGCGACCGTGGCGGGATCATGGAACTCGCGGTAGGCCTCGTCGATCGCGACCACGACGTCCTCGGGCACGCGCCTGAGGAAGCCCTCGATCTGCTCGGTGCTCAGCGACGCACCGGTGGGGTTGTTGGGGGTGCACAGGATGATCAGCCGAGTGCGGTCGGTGATCGCGGCGGCCATCGCGTCGAGGTCGTACTCGAGCTCCTCGGTGAGGGGCACCTGCACCGGGACGCCGCCGTGGGAGCCCACCAGGATCGGGTAGGCCTCGAAGGAGCGCCACGGGTAGACCACCTCGTCCCCCTGGTCGACAAGGGCCCGCACGAGGTCACCCGTCACCGCGACCGAGCCGGTGGACAGGGCGACCTGCGACGGGTCGACCCCGTGCTTGATCCCGAGCGCCTCCCGGAGCTCGCGGGCGGCGGCATCCGGGTAGCGGTGCGTGCCCTCGAGCGCCGCCGTGGCGGCGTGGCGCACGGCCTCGACCGCGGGGAACGGCGACTCGTTCGAGGACGCCTTGAAGCGGCGCATCCCGTCGTCGGCGGCTGGTCTGCCGGCCACGTAAGCGGGCAGCTGCTCGAGCGTGGAGCGCAGGCGGATGGTCTCGGACGGTGCCGGGACGGCGTCCCGGTCGGGCGTGGTGGGCATGCCACCAGGGTAGGCGGATCCGCCGGGCGAGCCTCAGGGCGTCCGTCGGGCCCGCGGCCGCCTCAGCGCAGCAGCCGGAGGATCTCCACGCTCACCAGGTGAGGCTCGCTCGCGCCGATCACGTGCCCCGACTTCTCCGCGGCGATGTATCTGCCCGCCTCGAAGGCCGCACGGGCCCGGTGCGCAGTGCTCAGCTCGTCACGCATCCGTCGGCCCAGGCCCTCCGGCTCCCTGCCGGAGAGCACCACGACCGGCACGCCCAGCGGCTCCGGACGATCCAGGCGCAGCAGCTGCAGGCCCCGGGTGATGTGCGCGGACTCCGCACGGATCGCACGGGCCGCTGTCGAGGTCGAGACCGCCTCGGCCGCCTCGTCGCGATACGCCGCGGGCAGGACCGCGGCGGCCGAGCGCTGCAGCGGGGCGAGCAGCCGCAGCTGGGCGAGCGCAGGCAGCACCACCCCCTGCGCCCGGTTCATCATCCGGGCGATGCGGGTGAAGTACAGGTCCGCGAGCTCCTCAGCGGGATCCACCAGCACGGCCCCGGAGACCTCCTCACCCCGAGCTCGCAGCCTCTCCACGGCGAGGCGCACGACAGGGCCGCCCCAGCTATGGCCGACCAGGACCAGCCGCTCGTGCGGGAAGGCCGCGACCACATCGACGAGGTCGGCGGCCAGTGCGTCGAGATCCCGGGATCCTGGGGCGGTCTCGCTCCTGCCGTAGCCGGCACGGTCATAGGCCACGGCCCGCACCCCCGGACCCAGCTCGTCGAGCACTCCGCCCCAGCTCGCCGCCGCGGCGCCCATGCCTGCTTCGAGCACCACCAGGTCCGGGCCCTGTCCGTGCACGATCGCGTGCAGCGAGCGCCCGTCGGCCGTCGAGACGGTCTGCGAGCGAGCAGGGGCGGAGCCGACGGGAGATGGAGGTGAGGAGCGCATGCCGGCATCGTGGCACGTCACGCCCGGCGGCCCATCGGCCGTTGGTCGACCTCCCCGGGCAGGTCGTCGGGCCCGAGGGCCCACCGGGCAGGTCGTGGCGTCCCCCTCCCCCGTCCGGCACTGCGGTTTTCCCCCGTGCATTCCGTCGGCGCACCGGGGACAATGGGGGCATGCGATTCCTCGGACACATCATCGTCACCGGCCTCGCGCTGTGGCTCACCGCCCTGATCCTGCCCGGCATGCATCTGGGAGAGAACAGCGCATCCCTGCTCACGCAGGTCATCACGATCGTCGTGATCGCGCTGATCCTGGCGCTGATCAACACCATCGTGAAGCCGATCCTGTCGTTCCTCACCTTCCCCATCACCTGCCTCACCCTGGGACTGTTCCAGCTGGTCATCAACACGCTGATGCTGCTGCTGACGAGCTGGGTCTCGGGCCTGCTGGGTCTGACCCTGGACTTCGACAGCTTCTGGTGGGCGCTGCTGGCCGGCGTGATCATCGGCATCCTCTCCGCGATCGTCGAGGCCGTCACCGGCATCGGCGACGACCGCGGCCGCCGCGAGGTGCGCGACTGAGAAGAGCATGGCTGAGAGGTGCGCGACCGACACGCAGCTGACGCCCGACGAGTCCGCCCCACTGCAGAATCCGACCGGGCCGTCCAGGAGCATCCGTGCTCGTGGGCGGCCCGTCGTGCGTCCCGCGCGGCGCATCGCCGGTCCTGCGCAGCGCGTCGGCCGACGCCACGATGCGATCCGGCGCGCACCCCCGACGGAGACTCTGGGAGAATGTCCCCATGGCTCATTCCTTCGCGGACATCACGCCGCCGATCGCCCTGACCCCTCTCGACGGCCGCTACCGCGCGCAGGCCGCTCCGCTGGTCGACCATCTCTCCGAGGCCGCGCTGAACCGCTCGCGCCTCGTGGTGGAGACCGAGTGGATGATCCACCTGCTCGATCACGAGGTGATCCCCGGTCTGCGCCCCCTCACGGACGACGAGCGCGCCCTGCTGCGCGCCATCCCCGAGGACTTCGGCGCCGAGGGCATCGCCGAGCACGCCGAGATCGAGCGCGAGACGGTGCACGACGTCAAGGCGATCGAGTACTACATCAAGCGCCGGCTGGCCGGCACGAGCCTCGAGCCGCTGGCCGAGGTGGTGCACATCTACTGCACCAGCGAGGACGTCAACAACCTCTCCTACGCCCTGATGATCAAGGGCGCCGTGCACGAGGTGTGGCTGCCGGCCTTCCAGGGCGTCATCGACGACCTCACGGCGCTCGCGCAGGCCACAGCCGAGGTGCCGATGCTCTCGCGCACCCACGGTCAGCCCGCGACCCCCACCACGCTGGGCAAGGAGATGGCCGTGTTCGCCCATCGCCTGGGCCGTCAGGCGCGCCGCATCCCGGCCAACCAGACCCTCGGCAAGATCAACGGCGCGACCGGCACCTACGCCGCGCACGCCGTCGCGGTGCCGTCGGCGGACTGGGAGCAGGTCTCCCGCAGCTTCGTCGAGCACCTGGGCCTCACCTGGAACCCCCTGACCACCCAGATCGAGTCCCATGACTGGCAGGCCGAGATCTACGCGGACATCGCCCGCGCCGGCCGGATCCTGCACAACCTGGCCACGGACATCTGGACCTACATCTCG
This sequence comes from Brachybacterium sp. AOP3-A1-3, assembly GCF_052378285.1. Classification (NCBI taxonomy): domain Bacteria; kingdom Bacillati; phylum Actinomycetota; class Actinomycetes; order Micrococcales; family Dermabacteraceae; genus Brachybacterium; species Brachybacterium sp. AOP3-A1-3. The sequence goes on from NZ_JBQSXM010000003.1 coordinate 63,746, forward strand.
ATGGGCTACTTCCGTCAGCGGCTCTCCGCGCAGGGCGGCACCGGCTCCTCGACGATGCCGCACAAGGTGAACCCGATCCGCTTCGAGAACGCCGAGGCGAACCTCGAGATCTCCGGGGCGCTGCTGGACTCGCTCTCCCAGACCCTGGTCACCTCGCGCCTGCAGCGCGACCTCACCGACTCCACCACCCAGCGCAACGTGGGCCCGGCGCTGGGGCACTCGCTGCTGGCGATCTCGAACCTGCGCCGCGGCCTGGCGGGCCTGGACGTGGACGCGGACGCGATGGCCGCGGACCTCGAGGGCAACTGGGAGGTGCTCGGCGAGGCCGTGCAGTCCGTGATGCGCACCCTCGGCGTGCAGGGCACCACCGGGATGGACAACCCCTACGAGCGGCTGAAGGACCTCACCCGCGGCCACCGCGTCAACGGCGAGGGCATGCGGGAGTTCATCGACTCCCTGGGCCTGCCCGACACGGAGCGCGACCGCCTGCTGGCGCTGAGCCCGCACACCTACGTCGGCTACGCCGCCGCCCTGGTGGGCCATCTCGACGACGCCTCCGGCGGGCTGGCGTGATGAGCGCCGACGACCTGGCCGTCGACCCGGTCGACGACTCGGACGACGTGAGCGCCGAGGGCATCGCCGCTGACGGGGCCGACGCCGTGGACCCGATGCCGCAGCCGCAGCCCGGCGACCACGGCACCCAGGGCGATCCCGGCTACCACGGGACGAAGTCGCCCTACCTGCGGCGCCTCAAGCTCATCGAGGGCCAGGTTCGCGGACTGCACCGCATGGTCGAGGAGGACACCTACTGCATCGATGTGCTGACGCAGATCTCCGCGGTCACCAAGGCGCTGCAGTCGGTGGCGCTCGGCCTGGTCGATGACCACATCCACCACTGCGTGCACGACGCCGCGACCTCCGGCGACCGGGAGGAGCTGGACCGCAAGATGGACGAGATCATGGGTGCCGTGAAGCGGCTCATGAAGTGACTCGCGACGTGCCGGGCGAGATGACCTCCGAACCAGTACAGAGCCAGAGGCAGAGCCAGGAACCGAGCCAGGAACCGGGCCCGGGCCAGGAGCAGAGGCAGGGACAGGCAACGGACCTGCAGTCGGCCCCTGCCCTGCCGCGGGAGTTCTTCGACCGTCCGGTGCTCGAGCTGGCCCCGCTGCTGCTGGGCTGCGTGCTGGTGGGCCGGGGCGCCGCGCTGCGGATCACCGAGATCGAGGCGTACGTCGGCGCGGAGGATCCTGGCTCCCATGCGTTCCGCGGACCCACGGCCCGCAACGCCACCATGTTCGGCGAGCCGGGGCATCTGTACGTGTACCGGCACATGGGACTGCACTCGTGCATGAACATCGTCGCCGACGCGGAGGGCACGGGCACGGGGTGCCTGATCCGGGCGGGCGAGATCATCGGCGGGACCGAACTGGCCTTCGCGCGGCGTCGGGCGAACGGGGTGTGCCGCACCGAGCGGGACCTCGCCCGTGGCCCGGGGCGGGCCACGGTGGCCTGCGGGATCACCTTCGCCGACGACGGGCTGGATCTGTGCGCTCGGGATCCGCACCGTCTCGAGGGGATGCGGGTCAGCGGACGGCTCGACCCGCGGGACCGGGCCGACGTCGAACGGCCCGGTGAGGAGCCGTTCATGCCGCATCCGGCGCTCGCCGTCGGCCCCCGGATCGGCCTGCGCGAGGAGGCCTCGCACCCGGAGCTGTTCCCGTGGCGCTATCGCATCGCCGGCGACCGGACCGTCTCCGGGCCCGGTGCGCTGAACCGCTGAACTGCTCGGCCGCTGTGCTGCTCAGCCGCTCAGCCGCGGCGGTGTCAGCGGGGCCGGATCGAGACCGATTCGAGCGAGGCGTCCGCCGGCAGGCGCAGCGCGAGGCCCACGGTCGAGGCGACCGAGGTGGGCTGGAGGTAGTTCTCCTCCTGGTACTCGCCACCCTCGTAGGAGCGCAGCTCACGCTGCATGTCCGTGGCCACGCGGCCCGGGTGGATCGAGGTGACCCGCACGCCGTTGTCCCGCTCCTCGGCGCGCAGCGAGTCGGCGAGGCCGCGCATCGCGAACTTCGAGGCGCTGTACGCGCCGCGGGTGCGCACGGCGTTGATCCCAGAGCCGGAGTTGATCATCACGACGGTGCCGGCGGCGGCGCGCAGGGCCGGCAGCAGCAGCCGCGTCAGCTCGGCGACGGCCACCACATTGATCTCGAAGGACTGCGTCCACTGCTCGGGCGCGGACTCCTCTACGGTGCCGTTGGCGAGGATCCCTGCGGAGTGGACCACGCCGGCGAGGCCGCCGGTCAGGTCGAGGCCGTCCACGGCGCGGGCGACAGCGGCGTAGTCGGAGAGCTCGGCGACGAACGTCTCGGCCGACGGGAACTGCGCGGCGAGCTCGGTGAGCGCCTGCTCGTCGCGTCCGCCGAGGATGAGGTGATGGTCAGCGGCGAGCTCGTCGGCGACGGCGCGGCCGATCCCCCGGTTGGCCCCGGTGATCAGCACGGCGGGGCGGGAGTCGCTGGTGGCGGCCTGGTTCTGCGAGTGGTCAGTCATGCTGCGAGTCTGTCATGGGAAGACCTCACACGGTCCTGGCGCCGTCCTGGCGCGGTGCGGACGCGGTGCGGTCGCGGTCCTGGTGCCGTCCGGACGCGATCCGGACGCGGTCCGACAGGCGCAGCTCGCCCCCGCGGTGACATCATGGGCGACGTGCAGACCGTGACACCGAGCAGGACCTGGGTGCGGGTCGAGGTGGCCGTGGTCCTCGCCCTCTCCCTGGGCCGCAGCGCCGTGTACTCGCTGATCGCGCTGGTCCAGGCTCTCGCCGCCGGGCCGCTGTCCACGCAGTCCACGTCGCTGAACACGTCGATCCGCGAGAATCCGTGGCTGGATCTCTTCTACCAGCTGCTCTCGATCGCGTTCACGCTGGTCCCCGTCGTGCTCGTGGTGCTGCTGCTCGCGCTCACGGCGGGCTCCCTCGCCCAGTGCCTGAAGGATCTGGGCCTGGACCTCGGTCGGCCCGGGAAGGACCTGGCCTGGGGTGTGGCGCTCACCGCCGGGATCGGGCTGCCGGGGCTCGCCGTCTACTACGTGGGCCGCGCGATCGGGGCGACCGTCGAGGTGATCCCCGCGGCGCTGGACACCCACTGGTGGACGGTCCCCGTGCTCGTGCTGCATGCGATGAAGAATGCGGTGCTCGAGGAGGTCATCGTCGTCGGTTACCTCTACCAGCGCCTGGAGCGGCTGGGCTGGTCGGGCCGGAGGATCATCATCGCCTCGGCGATCCTGCGCGGGGCATACCACACGTACCAGGGCGTGGGTCCGGGCCTCGCGAACCTCGCGATGGGTCTCGTGTTCGGCGAGTTCTACCGTCGTACCCGGCGCACCATGCCCCTCGTGGTCGCGCACACCCTGATCGACGTCTTTGCCTTCGTGGGCTACGCGCTGCTGAAGAACCTCATCAGCACCTGAGCGGCGCCACAGTCGCCGCGTCCGCGGACGCGGCCAGGTCCAGGTCCTCAGCCACGTCCAGGTCCAGGTCCTCAGCCACGTCCAGGTCCAGGTCCTCAGCCACGTCCAGGTCCACAACCACGCCCACGCCCACGCCCACTCATTCCACCGAAACGTCCCGCTGGCGGTACGAATCGAGGGAATGGGCGAGCGAAACCGGGCGAGTGAGCAGGGGCGCGGGCGGGGCTCGGCGAATGGCCGCTCTGGCGTGGCGTCGCTGCTGCCGGGAGAGGTCCGTCAGAGGACGAAGGCGTCGCCCTCGCCGTCGGACACCATCGGCAGCCCGGACTCGAACCAGATGTCCATCCCGCCGGCGACGTTGATCGCCTCGAAGCCGTTGGCGTTCAGCCACTGGGCGACCTGGGAGCTGCGGCCGCCGCTGCGGCACACGATGTACAGCTCATCGTCGGTCTCGGGAAGCTTGTCGAGGTTCTCCATCAGCGTGCTGGCCGGCAGATGCTGGGCGGTGGGGGCATGGCCCGCATCCCACTCGGACTGCTCGCGCACGTCGATCAGAGGTGCACCGTCAGGGACGGCGTTCGGGGCAACAGACTCAAGATTCATGGCTCCACCCTAGTTGTCCGTGCCACGGCGCGGGCGCGGCTCGGCGGGGACGACGAGAGCGAGCGGCCGGCCCGGGAAGGGGCCGGCCGCTCGCGGTCTCGGGGCTGTCGTGAGCACCGGCGCTGCAGGGCAGTTCAGCCGGCCCAGTAGTTCAGCCGGCCCCGAGGCTTCAGCCGGCACACGTGGCTCAGCCGGCACCCGTGGCGCGGCCGACTCAACCCGGTCAGCCCGGTCAGGCAGTGCGCATCGCGTACCGCTTCACGAGCGGGGAGCCCACCAGCACGGCCAGGATCACCAGCGCATAGGCACCGAGCACGCACACCAGGTACTGCACGGCCATCATCGGATCGTTCGGGGCCCCGCCCAGGAACGTCGTCAGCACCAGGAGTGCGGTGCCCGTGGCGATGATCGAGCTGAGGCCGACGGGCACGGCGATCTCGGCGAGCCGGGCCCGGTGCAGCTGGCCCACCTCGGCGCCCGCGATGTGCTGGGCGCGCAGGCGCGGGGCCTGGTCGATGACGCGGGCGGTCTGCGAGACGCCGGTGCTCACGGCGGCGAGAACTGCGGAGATGCCCAGGGTGAGCAGTCCGCCGGTGTTCATGGCCGTGAACATCATCGCCTCCTCCGGGTTCGTCGCCTCTCCCATCGTCGCCATCATGGTGAGGAACCCGGCGATGACCAGGGCGAAGGTGATCCCTGAGACGGCACGCCACCCGGCGCGGGGGTCTCCGGCGAGTCGTCGGGCACCCACCATCAGGGACGGCGTGGGAGCGATCTTGGCGAGCGCGCGCGCCGTGAGCCAGATGATGAACGGACCTACGACGTTGATCCCGGCGACGATGGCGGCCACGAAGAGGACCATGATCGCGATGACGACCGTCCCGTCGGCCACTCCGCCCAGCAGCTGGCCCCCGATGTTCATGAACACCACGAACCCCAGGATCAGGGCGGCCCAGATGACCACGCGGATCACGGACATGCGCACCACGCGGGAATCTCGGGCCACGCCCAGCGGGCTCAGCACTACGCCGGTCAGGGAGACGGCCGCCGAGCCGGCTGCGATCAGCACGAGGGCGACCACCAGCACGGGATAGGCCCACCAGGGCAGCAGGAGGTCCCCGACCGTGAACGGGGCGATCCCGAAATCGAGGCGGGTGAGCGCGGGGGTCACCGCGACGTGGGCGCCGAGGCCGAGGAGCGCGCCGACCAGCGACTGGGCGGCGACGTCGAGCACGGCCACAGAACCGACCTGGCCGCTGGTGCCACCGACGAGGCGCATCGTGGCGAGGTCCTTCTCCCGGCGGGCGAGGGACAGCCGGGCGGCGGATCCGCCGAGGCCGACGGCGCTGGGAACCAGCAGCACGGACGCGATGATCGCGCACATCACGAGGAACCCCATCACGGAGCCCTCCCCGGTCATCGGGGTCTCCCCCGCGGGAAGGCGGCCGACGAAAGCCGCGGCACCGCCGACGACGGTCGCGATGATCGCGGTCGACGCGGCGAAGGCGATGACGGGCAGCACATCGGCGAGCGCGCCCCGACGGCGCAGGAGCAGCGGCGCGGCGCTGAGCAGGGCGTTCATCAGGCCACCTCGCCGTGCTGGAGGCCCTGGCCCGCGACCTGCGCCGACGGCTCGACGGGCGCGAAGGTGGACGGCCGGGCAGGTGCGGAAGTGGACGGCTGGGCGGGGCCCGCGGCCTGCGCCGTGGCGTCGGGACGCACGAATTCCTGGGCGATGCGGCCATCGCGCATGGCGACCGTGCGGCGGCATGCCGCGGCCACCTTGGCGTCGTGGGTGACCATGACCAGGCTCGCGCCGGAGTCCCGGCAGGACTGGACGAGGATGTCGAGCACGGCCTGGCCGGTGGTCTGGTCGAGGGCGCCGGTGGGCTCGTCGGCGAAGACCACCGAGGGGCGTCCGGCGAGGGCGCGGGCGATGGCCACGCGCTGGGCCTGCCCGCCGGAGAGCTGGGTGGGCCTGCGGTCGTGCATGCCCTGCAGACCCAGGCGGTCCAGCCAGCCGCCGGCCTCGGCGGTCGCGGTGCGGCGGGAGATGCCCGCGAGCATGCGCGGCAGGATCACGTTCTCGATCGCCGTGAGCTCGGGCAGCAGCTGACCGTCCTGGAAGACGAAGCCGAAGTCGTTGCGACGCATCCGGGTGCGCGCCCGGTCGCCGAGAGAGGCGAGGTCGGTGCCGTCGTGCTGGACGGTGCCCGAGGCGGGGCGCAGGATCCCGGCGAGGATGTGCAGCAGGGTGGTCTTGCCGCATCCGGACGGGCCCATGACTGCCAGCGAGTCGGCGCGGGCGATGTCGAGGTCGACGCCGGCCAGTGCGTGGGTCGCGGCTCCCGTCGTCCCGTAGGTCATGGCCAGGTGCCTGGCGGAGAGCACCGGGGCGGGGTGCGCCGCCCCGTAGCCCGGGTGGGCCTGGTGCGGGACCGGTGCGGGCGCCGACTGGTACGGGCCGACGGGGGTGTCAGTGGGTGCGGGGAACGGAGCGGTGTTCATGTCACCCAGCATCGTGCGCGGCGGGGCGGCTCCGCGTCGGACCCCGGATCGATATCCCGCCTGCGACGTCAGACCGTGGGTGGACAGCCGCGGCCACTCAGGTGGACACCCCCGACCTCCCGGGTGGATCAGCCGAAGCGGCCGGAGATGTAGTCCTCGGTCTGCTTGTTCGAGGGGTTGGTGAACATCTGCTGGGTGTCGTCGATCTCGATCAGGTGGCCGGGCTTGCCGGTGCCCGCGATGTTGAAGAAGCCGGTGCGGTCGGAGACGCGGGAGGCCTGCTGCATGTTGTGCGTGACGATCACGATCGTGTACTCCTCCTTCAGCTCATGGATGAGGTCCTCGATCGCGAGGGTGGAGATCGGGTCGAGCGCCGAGCAGGGCTCGTCCATGAGGACCACCTCGGGCTTGACCGCGATGGTGCGGGCGATGCACAGGCGCTGCTGCTGACCGCCGGAGAGCCCCATCCCGGGCTTGTCCAGGCGGTCCTTCACCTCGTTCCAGAGGTTGGCTCCCTTGAGCGAGGATTCCAGCAGCTCGTCGGCCGCCGACTTGGAGATCCGCCGGCTGTTGAGCTTCACGCCGGCCAGCACGTTGTCGCGGATCGACATCGTCGGGAAGGGGTTCGCCTTCTGGAAGACCATGCCGACGCGTCGCCGCACGTTGACCGGGTCGACGCGCGCGTCATAGATGTTCTCACCGTTGATCTCGACCTTGCCCTGCGCGTACGCACCGGGGATCACCTCGTGCATGCGGTTCAGCGTGCGCAGGAAGGTCGACTTGCCGCAGCCGGAGGGCCCGATCAGGGCGGTCACCGAACGGGGGCGGATCTGGACGTCGACGCCCTCCACGGCCAGGAAGTCGCCGTAGTAGATGTTGAGGTCCTCGACGTTGATCGGCTGAGGGGCTGCCATCAGTGGTCCTTTCGGGTGGAGCGACGGCTCAGCGGGTGAGCTTCGGGGAGAAGTAGTAGCTGACCAGTCGGGCGACGATGTTGAGCACCATCACGATGACGATCAGGGTGAAGGCCGCGGCCCAGGCGCGATCGATGTTGGTCGTGATCGAGCAGGCGTAGACCTCCTGCGTGACCGGGTTGGTGACGGTGTCGTTCATGCAGTTGGCGCTGCCGGCCCGGTACTGCTGGTTGATGAACGTGGGCAGCGTGGCCATGCGGCCGTCGAACATGTTCCAGTTCACCGAGGTCACCATGCCCACGGTGAGCAGCAGCGGGGCCGTCTCGCCGATCACCCGGGCGATCGCGAGGGTGATGCCGGTGGTGAGGCCGGCGATCGCGGTGCGCAGCACGACCTTGACGATGGTGAGCCACTTCGGCACGCCGAGCGCATAGGACGCCTCGCGCAGATCCATCGGGACCAGGCGCAGCATCTCCTCGCTCGAGCGCACCACGGTGGGGATCATCAGCAGCGACAGGGCGACCGCGCCCATGATGCCCATGCGCACGCTCTGATCGGGCATGAACGCGATGAACAGGGCGAGCCCGAACAGACCCGCGACGATCGAGGGGATGCCCGTCATCACGTCGACGAGGAAGGTGACGCCCTGCCCCAGCACGCGGCGCCAGCCCTGATCTGCGTATTCGACCAGGAAGATCGCGGTGAACAGGCCGATCGGGATCGAGATGATCGAGGCCCACAGGGTGATCAGGAGGGTGCCGATGGTGGCGTGGACCACGCCTCCGGCCTCGGCCCCGCCGATGATCCCGGACATGTCGGTGGTCCAGAAGGCGAAGGGCGAGGGGGCCGCGGCGAGGACGCGGGTCAGGCCCCGGCCGATGACAGCCCAGAGCAGCGAGACCAGCGGGAACATCGCGATCGCGAAGGCGCCGATGACCACCAGGGTCATCAGCCGTTCCATCGCCCAGCGGCGGCCCTCACGGATCCTGGAGTACAGGTACCCGAACGCCAGGTGGAGGACGAAGCCCAGCAGGACCGCCGCGGGGATCGAGAGGGCGTCGAAGATCGCCAGCAGCGCGATCGCGACGAGCAGTCCGGCCAGGCCCGTGAGGACCAGGTGGAACCAGGGCAGGCGGCGCTCGTCGTGAGGACGCCGCATGACCGGCGACCCGGAGTGCTCAGGTGGGGCCGCAGGGCCCTTGGTGCTCGTGGTTGTCATGGGGACCTCAGCTCTTGACGCCGCTGCGGGCGACGATCCAGCGGGCAAGGGCGTTGATGATGAAGGTCAGGACGAACAGGACCAGGCCGGTGAAGATGAGCAGCGACATCTCGGTGCCCGACGCCTCCGCCTGCTTGGAGGCGATGTTCGCCGCGATCGACTGGTGCATCCCGACCTCGAGGATGTGGAACGAGAACGTCGCGCCGGGCGCGAGGATCATCAGCACGGCCATCGTCTCGCCGAGCGCGCGACCCAGCCCCAGCATCGAGGCGGCGACCACGCCGGACTTGCCGAAGGGCAGGACCACGGTGCGGATGGTCTCCCAGCGGGTGGCGCCGAGGGCGAGGGCCGCCTCCTCCTGCAGGCGCGGGGTCTGCAGGAAGATCTCCCGGGCCACGGCCGTGATGATCGGCAGGATCATCACGGCGAGCACGATCGCGGCGGAGGCGAGGTTGCGCATGGGGGCGGTGGGGTCGCCGGCGAACAGCGCCACGACCGGCTTCCCGCCGACGAGGGGCACGAATCCCGGCCAGGAGGGCCAGGTGCCGAGGGTGGAGTTCAGGAAGAGGTAGAGCGGTTCGAGCTTGGGGACCAGCCAGATGCCGCCCCAGAGGCCGTAGACCACCGACGGCACCGCCGCGAGCAGATCGATCATGTAGCCCAGGCCGGAGGCCAGCCGCCGCGGGGCATAGTGCGAGATGAACAGCGCGATGCCGATCGAGACGGGGATCGCGACGGCCAGGGCGAGCGCCGCGGCGAGGATCGTGCCGAAGATCAGCGGGAGCGTGGTCTCCAGGAGGGAGAACGCCGAAGCGTTCCCGATGACCTCCTTGCTCTCCCTCACGGCGGGCATCGACTCGGTGGTGAGGAAGATGGCCACGAGGGCGAGGGTCACGAAGATGAGGACGCCCGAGCCGATGCTCAGGGCGGAGAAGACCGAGTCGCCGAGACGGCGGCGGCTGCTCGCCATGGAGAGGGCGGGGGCGCCCGGTGTCTCGGGCGCGGCGTCAGTGGTGCTCACAGGGGCCTTCCTCGGAGCTCACGGAGTAGGGGCGGTGGCGCGGGTGCGCCGCCGGGCCAGGACCGGCCGGGCAGCGCACCCGCGTGCGGGAGGAGTGATCAGCCGACGGAGATCGCGTCGATCGCCTTCTGTGCCTCGGCCGACATCTCGGAGGACAGCGGCGCGGAGCCCGCGTTCTCGGCGGCGACCTTCTGGCCCTCCTCGGAGACGAGGTAGGAGGCGTAGGACTTCACGGCGTTGCCCTCGGCGGAGTCGGCGTAGGACCCGCACACCGCGAGGTAGGAGACCAGGACGATCGGGTAGGTGCCGGCCTCCTCGGTCGTGCGGTCGAGGTCCACGACGATGTCGTGCTCCTCGCGTCCCTCGGCGCGCGGGGAGACGTCGACGGCCTTGGCCGCGGCATCGGCGCTGTACTCGACGAACTCGTCGCCCACCTTGATGGCGGCGGTGCCGAGATTCCCGGCCTGCGAGGCGTCGGCGTAGCCGATGGTGCCGTTGCCGCCCTCGACGGTGGAGATCAGGCCCGAGGTGCCGTCACCGGACTGGCCGCCCTTGATCGGCCAGGTCTCGATCGGACCGTGGGTCCAGGCATCGGGAGCCGTCTCGGAGAGGTACTCGGTGAAGTTCTCGGTGGTGCCCGAGTCGTCGGAGCGGTGCACCGGGACGACCGCGAGGTCGGGAAGCGTGGCGTCGGGGTTGTCCGCGGCGATCTTCGGATCGTTCCAGTTCGTGATGTCGCCGGCGAAGATCGCGCCGATGACCTCGGGCGACAGGTTCAGCGAGTCGACGCCCTCGATGTTGAAGACCACGGCGATCGGGGAGATGTACACGGGCAGGTCGAAGGCCTGCTCGCCGTTGCACACCTCGGCGGAGGCTGCGAGCTCCTCCTCCTCGAGTGCGGCGTCGGTGCCGGCGAACTTGACCTGGCCGCTGAGGAACTGCTCGCGGCCGGTGCCGGAACCGGTGGGGTCGTAGGTGACGGTGAGGTCGCCGCCGTCGGCCTGGGTGAGACCCATGAACGACTCGGTCCACGCCGTCTGCGCGTTCTGCTGCGAGGACGCACCGGAGCCGGCGAGGTTTCCGGTCAGCTCTGCGTAGCCGCCGCCCGCCGCGGCGCCGCCGCCGTCGGATCCGTCGCTCTCGGAGCCGGAGGAGCCACCGCATGCGGAGAGGGCGATACCGCCGATGAGGCCGAGCGCGGCGAGGGAGACGAACTTGTTCTTGCGAACGTTCACTGCAGGTCCTTTCGGGGGCCGAGGGCCCGAGAAGATGTAGGGACGTCGTGCGGGGAGGTCTGACGCCGCTGACGCTAAGGAGCGCAGGTGACACCGCACCCGTCCTTGCATGAACTCCAGATGAACAGCCCGATGACCCCCATGAACCCGCAGGTCAGGGGGTAAGGACGATCAGGTCACAGTTGTCGCACGGTGGGCGTCGCCCACGTCGGCCCGGTGCGCCGGATCAGGAGGGCTCGGACAACATCCCGAGGACGACCACCAGCACCAGCATGAGGACGGCGAGCACGAGGCAGACGATGGAGAGCACGAGCCCGGCGATCGCGAGTCCGCGCCCCCTGCGGGGGATGTCGCGCCGGGCAGAGGTCTCCCGCACCCCGAGGATCGAGAAGATCAGCCCCGCAGGAGCCAGCAGGCCCGGGCAGAGGATGAAGGAGAGCAGCCCCAGGATGAATCCGGTCACCGCCATCCCGGAGGTCGGTGGCATCAGGGCATACAGCCCGCCGGGGTATCCGGGATGCTGGGGACCTCCGGCGATCCCGTCCCCGGGGAAGCCGCTTCCCGGGTACCCGGCGCCGGAGAGGTCCGCTCCGGAGAACCCAGCAGGCGGCCCGTAGGGCGCAGGCCCACCGAGGCCGACCGGGCCAGGGGCGTACGGCGACGGGCCCGACGCCGTCCCGTCGACCGCATAGGGATCGGACCCGCCCGGGCCGACGCCATAGGGATCCATCTCGTGCTGTCCCCCGACTCGCTGCTCGGACCCGTAGGGCTCGGAGGCCGGATACCTGTCCCAGCTCGACCCCTGGTCCTCGGGATATCCGCGATGGTCGGGGAATACGCTGTTCTCGTCCCACCGGTCCATGCCGCTCATCTCCTCATCCCCTCATCACGTCGGTCGCCGCGGCAGGATCCGATCACTCGATGTTCGGCAGGTGCCGTTCGATCGCGACGACCACTCCCTGCGGCGTCGTGTGCAGCATCAGCGCCTCGCCTGCGGCGAGGAACGGATTCGACGTCGGGAGCTCGAGGGCCGCGCTCGCCCGGGCGACGGCCCGCACGGCACCGATCACGGTGGGCAGCACCGGGCGGTGGGTGCACACCACGATGCCCCGGCCTTCGTGCAGGACCCGCTCGATCACGGCACGGGTCCGGGAGGGATGCTCCTGGTGCGCATGCTCGGTGAGCTCGTCCTTCGTACGGATCTTCAGGCCCTCCACCCGCGCCAGCGGCTCGATGGTGGACACGCAGCGTTCCCACGGGCTGCTCAGCACGCTGCGGGGATCGAAGGCATCGATCAGCGGCGGCAGGGCGAGGGCCTGCTTGCGGCCTTTCGAGTTCAGCGGTCGGCTCGCCTCCCCCTTGCGCCACTTGGCCCGAGAACGAGCCGCCCCGTGCCGCTGCACGATGATCGGCACGGTCACGAGCTCGTCCTCCTTCAGGAAACGACGCAGGGTCTCCAAGCAGACCTGGTCCCCCTGACGGGTCAGCAGCTTCTCGGCGGCCTCCAGGCGGACCCACTTCACCTCGTCGATCTCCTGGGCATCCACCGGCCCGGGAGCCGACTTCGCCCGCACGGTGCCGCACCAGTACTGGACGATCTTGGTGCGGCCGTCGGGCAGCAGGTACACCGCGGCCGGCAGGGGGCGGTGCAGGCGCACCCGGTACCCCGTCTCCTCGTCGACCTCGCGCACGGCGGCCTCGGGGAAGGTCTCCCCCTTGTCGAGCTTCCCCTTGGGGATGGACCAGTCGTCGTAGCGGGGCCGGTGCACCAGCAGCACCTCGAGGCCCTTCTTGCCCTCACGCCAGGTCAGAGCACCGGCGGCGAGGACAGGGGGCGGCTTCCCGGGAGCTACGCGCACGGATCAGCCCTTCCCTGTCGGACGCATCTGCACGTCCCGGCCGGAGACGGTGAAGCCCCAGGTCTCGTACAGGCGCAGTGCCGGGGTGTTGTCGGCCTCGACGTACAGCTCCACGCCGGGCACGCCGGCGGCCTGCAGCCGATCCAGCGCCGCCGCCAGCAGGAACCCGGCCACGCCGTGCCCCTGCACCGAGGGGTCCGTCGCGACGACGTAGATCTCTGCGTCCGCAGGCGCCGCGGCGCGGTCCGCGCCCTGCTCGCCGAGGTCGGGGGCCTCGCGCTTGATCCAGACGAAGCCGACCAGCTCGTCCTGGTCCCGCGCCACCACCATGTCCTCGGGGTCGAACCAGGGCTCGGCCATGCGCTGATCCAGATCGGCGCGGGTCAGAGCGCCCTGCTCGGGATGATCGGCGAAGGCGAGCGCATTGACCTGCACCCAGCGGTCGGCGTCCCGGTCCACGTCGAAGGAATCCAGGTGCAGTCCCTCCAGCCGCGGCGTGGGAACGGCGGCGGTCGGGTGCTCGGCGTCGAACCGGCGGTGCAGGGTCAGCAGCCGACGGGTCTCCTGGAGACCTGCGGCGCTGAGGAACGCGAGGGAGCCCTCGAGAGCGCCGTGCGCCCACACACCGGGCTCGTCGTGCAGGCCCAGGGCCGCCTGCAGCAGCGCGGTGCCGTGCCCGTGCCGGCGGTGCGCAGGATGGACCATGCCCTGGACCGTGCCGTCGGCCAGCACGCTCGCATAGCCGAGCAGCCGATCGTCGTCGGCCGCTCCTGCGGGCTCACGGTCGAGGAGCAGATGCTGTGCGTCTCCTCCCGTGACGGCGAGACGCGCCGCTTCGTCCAGAGGGGCGACTCCGTCGTGGGCGGTGACCGCATCGAGCAGGTCACGGGCCGCGTCGCGGTGGGTCTGCGACAAGGCAACCGTCGTGATCATGGGGTCCTTCCGTGCATCAGAACGAGGTGCCGAGTATGCCCCTGCCTGCGGGCACTCGTAGACTGCCACTGTAGCGCCCGTCCGACCACGCTCGTCGGTGCGGGCGAAGAGACCGGAATCGAGTGCGAGGGAGGCACCATGACCGCTCCCGAGCGCGCCCCGCTCGGCGCCGCCCTGGCGATGCTGCTGACCCTGGTCTCCCTCACCGGTCCCGCCTCACCCGTCCTGATGGCGGTCATCATCGGGGCGCTCGCCCTGCTGGCGGGCATCGGCTGGCCCAACCTCCTGGAGCTGCCCTCCGCCCTCGGGACCCGGATCGTGATCGCGACGGTCGGGATCGTGGGTGCCGCGGTGGCCGTCTCCGCCTCCGAGCGCTTCGCACCGGTCTCCGGGATCGTGATGATCTGCGCCGCCGGGGTGTTCGCGGCGTTCGTCCAGCAGATGCTCCGTACGGACCGTCGCGAGCTCACCTCCTCCCTCACCGGGACCGTCGCCGGCGTGTTCCTCTCCGGCACCGCGGCCTGCTGGGTCATCGCCCAGGTGGAGGCCGTCCAGCTGGGCCGCGAGGGCCTGGTCGCGTCGATCACCGCGGGTCTGGCGGCGACGCTCCTGCTCAACCTCGCGCCGCTGCCGCCCACACTGCGGTTCGTGATCTCCCTCGTCGCCGGGACCGGGATCACCGCCCTGCTCGCCACGAGCCTGGCCGGGACCGCGCTGCCGTTCGCCATCGGGGCGGGGCTCCTGACCGCGATCGGCGCCGGCTGCACCCAGCTCCTCGTCGGCTCCTCGCTCGTCTCGAAGGAACCCCTCCCGTCCCTCGCGGTGGGTGCCGTCCCCGTGGCGACGATCGGCGTGGTCGCCCAGCTCGCCGTGACCCTCATCCCCTGATCGTCGCCGCTGCCCACCCATGCCGCACGGGTCGATCCGGAGCGATAGACTCCAGGGCATGAGCGTTCTCTCCTTGTTCTTCATCGCGCTGGTGGTCCTGGTGGGCCTCGGAACCCTGGCCTTCGCCGTCCTGGTGCTCACCCGCCTGTTCGACCACTGAGCGACGGATCGACTGAGCTGCCTCCATGCCCATCTCGCTGGACACCTCGCTCCCCGAATCGCTGTACCCGCTGGCCTGGCTGGTGGGCACCTGGACGGGTGAGGGTGCGGTGCATCGGCCCGGGAACACGGATGTTCCCGACCGTCGCATCGAGCAGCAGCTGATCTGCACCGCCCGCGAGGACGGCACCCTGGCCTGGCGGTCCACGATCCACGAGATCGACGATCCGGCGCCGCTGCCCCCGACCAGCGCCTTCGCCCGGGACGACGCGACGCCCCCCGCCGCCGCGGGATCGGGTGAGCGCACGCTGCTGATGCGCGAGGACGGCATCTGGACCGTCGGCGGTCCCGTGCCGGGCCAGGACCTCGCGGCGGCGCGTGCCGCCAGGCCCGGCGACCCGGCCGCCTTCGTGTCCCATGCGCTGCAGGCGCGCTTCGAGCGCCGCGACGGCGCCGAGGAGAGCTGGGCCGGCGAGGTCCGCGGGCCGCGCATCCAGCTCGCCCGTGCCGCACCGGAGGGCGCCGAGGTCACCGACACCCGGATGCTGGGCTACATCAGCGGCCGCCTCATGTGGCTGTGGGAGCACCGGGTCCCCGCCACCGACACCGAGGGGTCGACCATGGCCCCCTACCTCTCCGTGGAGCTGAACCGTGCCTGATCCGTCCTCGCCCCTCCCCCTCCTGCTGCGCACGGGGGCCGTGCTCGGCGATGGCCCCGATGCGGCTGTCCCCGTCCATTACGGCGCCCCGCTGCGAGAGCAGCGCCGCCTGCTGGATCACCGGTCGGTCGTCGACCTGGGCCAGTTCGAGGTGCTCGAGGTCCGCGGCGCGGATGCCCGCTCCTGGATGACCACGATCACCACGCAGGTGCTGGCCGGGACCCCCGTCGGCTCCGCCTCGAGCCTGGCCGTGCTCAGCCCGCAGGGCCGCGTCGAGCACCTCGCCTCGGCGGTCGTCCTCGACGAGGACGCCCTGCTGCTGGTGCTGGACGCCGGGCGTCGTGCCGGCCTGCGCAGCTACCTGGAGATGATGCGCTTCGCGGCACGCGTCGACCTGATCGACCGTGATGACCTGCGGGTGCTGGGTGCCCTGGCACCGGCCGCCGAGGTGCTTCCCGAGCTCGGCCTCCCCGATCCCGTCGCCGTCTGGTCCGAGCCCTGGCCCGAGGTCGCCCCGGGCGGCGTGGCCTACGGCCCCGATCCGGAGGATCCCGTCGGCGCCGTGCTGACCGTCCTCGAGGCCGATCCCCTGACCGCTCTGCCGTGGCGCGCGGAGCATCTGGCCGGGATGAGCTCCTGGGAGGCGCTGCGGATCGCCGACCATCGCGCCCGCGCGACCCGTGAGGTCGACGAGCGCACCATCCCCCACGAACTGGATCTGCTGCGCACCACCGTGCACACCACCAAGGGCTGCTACCGGGGGCAGGAGACCGTCGCGAAGGTCCTGAACCTCGGGCAGCCGCCGCGCCGCCTGGTGATGCTGCACCTCGACGGCTCCCGGGACGTGCCCGCCGCCCCGGGCGGGGAGGTGCGCCTGGGAGGGTCCGACGGCAAGCTCGTCGGGACCGTCACCTCCGCGGCGCTGCATGCGGATCTCGGCCCGATCGCCCTCGCCGTCGTGCGTCGTGCGGTCCCGCTGGATGCGGCCCTGTCGGTGCAGGTCGTGATCGGCGGGTCCGACGAGGAGACGGCATCGATCTGGCTCGACGCCTCCCAGGAGCTGATCGTGGTCCAGCGCGACCACGGCGAGCGCCCGGCCACCGCCAAGCTCGGAGCCACGCCGGGACGCTGACGCTTCTCGCCGCGTGCACGTCCCCACCACAGGATTCGCACGGGCCGGCCACGGCTTCCCCGAGCGTTCATCACGCGGACCTGGAAGAATGGACCGCATGAATGCACAGGGCGACCAGCAGGACTGGACCCGACACCGGCAGGAGGTGTTCGCGGTCAAGGAGCAGGCGCTGCACGATGCCAGGCAGGCCGAGCACGAGAAGGCCACCGCGATCATCCGTCAGGCGATCGAGCAGTTCCGTGCGGCCGGCATCGGCCCGATCCCCCTGCGCGCGAAGCCGTACACCGGCTCCGGCAGCATCCGCACCGCGCTCGAGGGCTGGTACCTCAAACAGGACAGGCTGCTGGCCGTGGACACCGAGGGCAGGTACTACGTGATGAGGGCCGAGGGCGGGCTGCGGGCACGCCTGCAGGGATCCTCCCCCGAGCCGACCCTCGCTCCGCTCGTGGTGGGCCGTGGTGCGCGCGACGGCGACACCTTCAACCTCGAGGAGCTGCTGCGGATGCGGCTCGAGGACCCGGTGCGCCCATGAGCCCGACCAGCACCTCCCACAGCTCTTGGCTCGAGCGTGCACGCGTCGCGCTGATCGCCTGGTTCACCACCGGTCTGTCCCGCGGCCGCAACGACGTCCTGACCGTCGGCCGCGCCGCCGTCGCCGCGGCGATCGCCTATGCCGTCAGCGGCCTGCTGTGGAACCACGAGCACCCCTTCTTCTCCTCGATCGTCGCCTTCATCATCATCGGCTTCGGCATCGAGAAGAAGATGCGCAAGATCGTCGAGATGGCCTCGGGAGTGATGTTCGGGGTGCTGCTGGGCGAGGTCGCGCGCTCCCTGATCGGATCCGGCACCTGGCAGATCCTCGTGGTCGTGTTCTGCGCCGGCATGACGGCGCGCTTCATCGACAAGTCGAACCTCTTCGGCTTCCAGACCGCCATCCAGTCGCTGCTGGTCATGATCATGCCGATCACGCCCGGGATGACCCCGGGCGGTCGCGTGCTGGATGCCGTGACCGGTGTGGTGGTCGCGATCATCATCCATCTGCTGCTCTCCGGGGACCCTCGGCGCCTGCAGAGCCGCGCCGCGATCTCCTTCTACCAGGAGCTGGAGGACACCCTGGTGTCGCTGGCCCTGGCCGCACGCAGCGGCGACCGGGGCGTCGCACAGGCAGCACTGGTGACGATCCGCGACACCTCCCAGAAGTACACCGACGAGTGGAAGCTCGCCAACGACGTCGCCAACGAGATGGCGACCTTCTCCCCCACCGGGCTGCGCCACGCGGACGACGTCGGACGCCTCGAGCACCTGCTGATCGGCTCCGATCGGGCGATGCGCAACATGCGGGTGATCGCCCGGCGGGAGACGGAGTTCCTCGACGCCGTGCACGGCGACGCGCACTCCACGCTGGCCGACTCCCTGCTGGCCGCACGCGACGCCGTCACCGAGCTGGCCGCCGCGGTCGCGCACAAGGAGGTCGACTTCACCGAGGCACGCCGGAAGCTGCGCCTGTTCTGCTCGTACCTCACGCCGGAGATGCTCCTGCGCAACGACGAGGGGGTGCGTCCCGGCCGCGCCGGGCACTTCGAGGGCGTGACCCTGGCGATCCAGCTGCGCTCCCTCGCGATCGATCTGCTCCAGGCGACGGGGCTGACATCCGCCGAGGCCAAGCAGTTCCTGCCGAGCCTGGTCGTCGCCGCCGACGGCGATGCGATCGGTCCTCGGCCGATGACGCAGGAGATGCGCGCCCTGGAGCCGCCGGCCACCACCGAGGCGATCGAGCTGCTGATCTCGGACCGCTCGGATCCGGACCGTCGACGCTGAGGGGAGCCGTCACCCGGGGGCATGAGCCGTTCCCCGCGGCCGCCCCCGAGGTCTCCTGGCGGCGTCCAGACGGCCCCCGTATCCTGGGCGCATGATCGCTGCCATCCAGATGTGGATCTTCCTCGTGCTCGCCCTGGCCCTGCTGGCCGTCGAGATCTGGGCCTTCGTCAATGCCCTGCGCTTCCGCGCCGACGCCTATGTCGCGGCGAGCAAGCGCACGAAGGTGTTCTGGTGCATCCTCACCGGTGTCGCGATGCTGCTGGGCTTCCTCTCGCTGCCCTACCCGATCGGCCGCGGCGGCCCCTCGATGCTGTTCATGCTGGGCGGCGTCATCATCGCCGGCATCTTCCTCGCGGATGTGCTGCCCGCCCTGAAGCGGGTCATGGGGCGCGCCGCCGGCAACCGCTGGTGAGCTGACCCCAGCATCGCCTCACCCCCTCAGCACTGCATGCGTGCCGTAGAACGGCGATCCACTGCATTGCTGCTTCCCAGGGACCGGTGTGGCGTCGAGGAATGATCACCTCGTCCCCAGGAACGACGGAACCCCGGAGCCGAAGCTCCGGGGTTCCGTCGTCGTACGAGACCTGCCTATCGACAGCTCAGCTCATGGCTGCTCAGACGTGGGTGCCGGCCGAGCGGAGGTTCTCCGCCGCCTCGACCAGGCGTGCGGCCAGTCCGGCCTCCGCCTTCTTGCCCCAGGCGCGGGGGTCGTAGGCCTTCTTGTTGCCGACCTCGCCGTCGATCTTCATGACGCCGTCGTAGTTCTCGAACATGTGCGAGACCACCGGGCGGGTGAAGGCGTACTGGGTGTCGGTGTCGATGTTCATCTTGATGACACCGTTGTCGACAGCGGTCTGGATCTCCTCGATGGAGGAGCCCGAGCCGCCGTGCATGACGAGGTCGAACGGCATGTCCTTGCCGTACTCGGCGCCGACGGCCTTCTGGATGTCCAGGAGGATCGACGGGGTCAGCTTGACGTTGCCCGGCTTGTAGACGCCGTGCACGTTGCCGAAGGTCAGTGCGGTCAGGTAGCGACCGCGCTCGCCCAGGCCGAGCTTCGCGGCCGTCTTCAGGCCGTCCTCGGGGGTGGAGAAGAGCTTGTCGTTGGAGACGTCGGCCTGCACGCCGTCCTCTTCGCCGCCGACGACGCCGACCTCGATCTCGAGGATCTTCTTGGCCTCGACGGACTTCTCGAGCAGACGCTCGGCGATCTCGAGGTTCTCGTCGACCGGCACGGCGGAGCCGTCCCACATGTGCGACTGGAAGAGCGGGTTCAGGCCCTTCTTCACACGGTTCTCGAGGTCCCACTCGATCAGGGGCTCGACCCAGGTGGGCAGAACCTCCTTGGCGCAGTGGTCGGTGTGGAGCGCGACGTTGATCGGGTAGTTCTTGGCCACCGCGTGCACGAACTCGGCGAGCGCGAGCGAACCGGCGACGCGGTCCTTGACGGTGGAGCCTGAGAGGTACTCGGCACCACCGAAGGACACCTGGATGATGCCGTCGGTGTTCGCATCGCTGAAGCCCTGCAGGGCGGCGATGGCGGTCTGGGAGCTCGAGACGTTCACGGCCGGGTAGGCGAACTTGCCCGCCTTCGCGCGGTCGATCATCTCTGCGTACTGATCCGGGGTTGCGACTGCCATGGGGCATTCTCCTTCACTGAAGAGGGTCTGCGACGACCGGCGGCATGGAGTCGCCGCTCAGGGTCGTTCGATCGTGCCCATTGTTCCACAGTGCGCTGGGCGGCCTCTGGTCGGAGGTCCCTCGCGGACACCGCCCTCAGCGCAGGGGTCGGTCGGGGATCTCCGCGTGCTGCAGGATCCAGCTGTGCATCGCGATCGCCGCCGCGGCGCCCACGTTGATCGAGCGCGTGGATCCGAACTGGGTGATGCCGACGACGAGGTCCGCCGCGTCCAGGAGCTCGGCGCTGACCCCTGGCCCTTCCTGGCCCACCACCAGCACGGCGTTGCGGGGCAGCGCCGTGTGCTCCAGCGGCATCGCGCCGGGGACCAGGTCGATCGCCACGAGGGGACGCCCCTGCTCCCGGGCCCACGCGATGAGGTGCGCTGCGTCGGGATGGTGGATCTCGTGCTGGTAGCGGTCGGTGACCATCGCGCCGCGGCGGTTCCAGCGGCGTCGGCCGACGATGTGGAACGCCCCCACCGCGAAGGCGTTCGCCGTGCGCACCACCGAGCCGATGTTGGCGTCGTGCTCGAGGTTCTCGATCGCGACATGCAGCTCGTGGCGATGGGTGTCGAGCTCGGCGATGATCGCCTCGCGCCGCCAGTACCGGAACCGGTCCTCGACGTTGCGCCGGTCCCCGTCGGCCAGGAGCTCGGGGTCGAGGTGGTCGCCCTCGGGCCACGGGCTCGGGTGCGGGCCGACGCCGACCACCCGCTCGGGAGTCGGCTGCGGCTCGGGAGTCGGCTGCGGCTCAGGAGTGGGCTCGGACTCCGCCATCATCGGCCGGCTCCGGCGCCAGGATCGCCCTCGACGGCCTGCTCCTGCTCCTGCTCCTGCTCCTGCTCCTGCTCCTGCTCGAGGATCTCGTCGTCGGGGTCCGGGAGCCCGAGCTTGCGGCGTCGGACCTCACGACGGATGATCTGGACCGCGAACACCACGATGACCAGGGCCACGATCACGTAGACCACGTTGGAGAAGATGTCGGTGTACGGCTCGATCACGGTCCAGTTGCTGCCCAGGAAGTACCCAATGGTCACGAACACCGTGTTCCAGATGGCGCTGCCGGCGAGGGTGAGCAGGCTGAAGGTCCACAGCGGCATCGCGTACAGACCAGCCGGGATCGAGATCAGGGAGCGCACCCCGGGGACCATGCGGCCGAAGAAGATCGCCTTGTGCCCATGCCGGTCCATGAAGTCGACAGTCTTGTCGTAGTCCTTCACGTGCAGGAGGGGAAGCTTGAGGAAGAGCGTGCGCAGGCGCTCCGGACCCAGCAGCCGGCCCAGCCCGTACAGCAGCCACGCCCCGGTCAGGGATCCGACGAGGGAGGCGAACAGCATCGCCCAGTAGTTCTGGTTCGGACCGGCCGCGGCCACACCGGCCAGGGGCAGGATCACCTCGGACGGGATCGGGGGGAACACGTTCTCGAGGAAGATCAGCAGGCCCACGCCCAGGGCGCCGAGGCTGTCCATGGTGCTCACGGCCCAGTCGACGATGTTCATGCGGATCTCCTCCGTGTGCGGTCCGGCCGTCAACGGCGCAAGGGGCGCGATGGGCGCAATGGTTGTGGGCGTACCGGATGCCTGCTGTCGTCGTCCGCCCGGTCAGGTTCTCCGACGGACGTCACGTCGCCTCGCCCGGAGCAGCATGCCGACCCACCGTCCATGGTAGGTGCAGGGATTCGCCCGACGCGGCACCGCGCGCCCGGTTGCGCAGGACCTTCACGAACACTGTTCCGCCTGACCACGGCACCGCCGCGGTCTACTCTGTCGCCATGACCTTCAATCCGAATGCGGAGATCCGCTCCGACAACGTCTCCCGTGCAGGTGGCGGCGGGGGCGGCGGAGGTTTCCGCCCCGGTGGGTTCCGCCCTGGAGGCCGCGGGCGCGGCGGGCTGAAGATCGGCGGTGGCAGCGGCTGCGTGCTGGTCGTGATCCTGGTGATCTACATCGTCCTGGGCGGCAACCCGCTCGAACTGCTCGGCGGATCCGACCCCTCGAGCACCCAGCAGGGCCCTGTCGCCGAGGGCGGCGCCCTGGAGGAATGCCAGACCGGCGAGGACGCCAACCGGCGCGACGACTGCCTGGTGCAGGCGACCGTCGAATCCGCGGACTCCCTGTGGGCGCAGCTCGCCCCGGACTCCGGCATCGACTTCGTCGAGCCCACCGGAAAGGTCTTCACCAGCACGGTCCAGACCGGATGCGGCGCGGCCACCGCGGACGTCGGCCCTTTCTACTGCCCCGCCGACTCGACCCTGTACGTCGACGTCTCCTTCTTCGACTCCCTGAGCTCGCAGTACGGGGCCGACGGCGGCCAGCTGGCGAAGATGTACGTGGTCGCCCACGAGTACGGCCACCACATCCAGTACCTCTCCGGCACGATGCAGGGCCTGGACCGTGAGCACACGGGGACGCAGTCCGACGGGGTGCGGCTCGAGCTCCAGGCCGACTGCTACGCAGGGGTCTGGGCGCACCACGCCTCGACCTCCACCGACGACAACGGCCAGACGATGCTGTCCCCGCTCACCGAGGACGACATCAGCTCGGCGCTGTCCGCGGCGAGCGCGGTGGGCGATGACCACATCCAAGGTGACGTCGCCGGCGGCGAGGTGCGTCCGGAGACCTGGACCCACGGCTCCTCGCAGCAGCGACGGGCATGGTTCACCACCGGCTACCAGGAGGGCACCGTGGCATCCTGCGACACCTTCTCCGCCGATCAGGTCTGAGGACCTGCGGGGCGGACGCGACCTACCGGGAAGCCCTGACTACTGGCCAGGTGCTGTCAGATCTCCAGCTCGGAGATGTCGTAGGCCGCGAGGTAGCGGTACCCGGCGGCCTCGACGGCCTCACGGGAGGCCTCGGAACGGTGCACGATCACCGCGACCGCGGCGATGTCCGCACCAGCCTCGGTGAGCGCCTCGCAGGCGGTCAGGACGCTGCCACCGGTGGTGGAGGTGTCCTCGACGGCGATGACCCGGCGCCCGGAGACCTCGGGGCCCTCGATACGACGCTGCAGGCCGTGGGCCTTGTTGGCCTTGCGCACCACGAAGGCGTCCAGCGGAGCGGCCGGGCTGCCCGCTGCGGCTTCGTAGGCGGAAGCATGCATGATCGAGGTGGCGACAGGATCCGCGCCCAGGGTGAGCCCGCCGACGGCCTCGACGCCGGGCACGAGGCCCTCGCGGCGCAACAGGTCCAGCATCACGCGGCCGACGAGCGGAGCCGCCTCGTGGTGCAGCGTGATCCGGCGCAGATCGACGTAGTGGTCGGCCTCGGCGCCCGAGGAGAGGATGACGTGACCACGCACCACGGCGATGTCGCGGATCAGCTCGCGCAGACGCTCGCGCGCGACATCGATCGGGGCGGACGGGTCAGGAGCAGAGGGGGTCTGAGGCATGCGGACAGGATAAGGGACCGTGCACAAGGGACAGCTCATCGCCGCAGGAGCTCAGCGCAGCCGCCGCTGCGCACTACGCCTCTTCGTCCCGCTGCCACGGCGCCCGGAGCGCACGACGCGATGCCTTCCGCTGGGACTGGAGGACCGCCCGCTGCTGGAACCGGCGGTACCAGTTCGGAGAGGTCATCGCCCGGATGAGCGGCCTGGGCGCGATGCGGGAGAACTCGCCGGCGGTGCGGTACTTGACCGAGGGGATCGACAGCACAGTGCCCTTGGCGGTGTCCTTGAGCGCCTGCTCGACCACGAACGGCGCCTTCAGCCAGGTGACACGAGGCATGCCGTCCATGGACATCGAGGCGCGCTCATGGAACTCGGTCTGCACGAACCCGGGCAGCAGCGCGGTGGCGCTGACGCCCGTGCCCTTGAGCTCCATCGCGAGCGACTCGGTGAAGACGGTGACCCAGCTCTTGGACGCGGCGTACGGGCCAGCCGTCGTATAGCCCGCCAGCGAGCTCACGTTGAGGATCGCGCCGCGCCGCCGCTGCACCATGGTGCGGGCCGCGGCATGGGAGAGCACCAGGACAGCCTTCATGAGGGTGTCCATCTGCTTCTCGTGGTCCTCGACGCCGATGTCGAGGAAGCCGCCGCGCAATCCGTAGCCGGCGTTGTTGATGAGCAGGTCGATCCGATCGACGGGGTCGGTGAGACGGACCGCGACCCGCTCCAGCCGCTCCCGGTCGGAGAGGTCCGCGGGGAGTATCTCGACGCGGACGTCGTGGACGTCGCGGATCTGCTCGGACACAGCATGGAGCCGGTCCTCGTCCCGTGAGACCAGCACGAGATCATGACCTGTGCCTGCCAGCTGCCAGGCGAATTCCAGACCCAGTCCTGATGTCGAACCGGTGACGAGTGCGCGCGCCATGGCCACAGCTTACGACTGCACGGAGCCTGCCGTGGCCCGCGGCGCCCCGCGCCGCGCCCGTCATGCCCCGTAGGATCACGGGCATGCGCATCGCCACCTGGAACATCAACTCGCTGCGGGCACGGATGGACCGTGTGCTCGCCTTCCTGGAGCGTCACGAGGTCGACGTCCTGGCATTGCAGGAGACCAAGGCCAAGCCCGAGCAGCTGGATCTCACGGCACTGCAGGAGGCCGGGTACGAGGTCAGCACCCACGGCCTGAACCAGTGGAACGGGGTCGCCCTGATCTCCCGCGTCGGCCTGAGCGACGTGCAGACCCAGCTGCCGGCCGTCCCTGCCTATCCCGAGGACGAGACCGGCGTGGTCGAGGCCCGCGCGATCAGCGGGGTCGTCGGCGACGAGCTGCGGATCTGGTCGCTGTACGTGCCCAACGGGCGCGAGGTGGACCACCCCCACTACGCGTACAAGCTGCGATGGCTCGAGGCGCTGCGCGCCGAGGGCGAGCGCGAGCTCACCGCGGACAAGGACTCCCGCACCGTCCTGGTCGGCGACTTCAACGTCGCCCCGCTCGACGAGGACGTGTGGGACATGGCCGCTTTCGAGGGGAAGACGCACGTCACCGAGCCCGAGCGGTCGGCGTTCCGCGCGATCGTCGACGCCGGCTATGCCGACGTGGTGCGACCTGACCATGAGGGCCCCGGCGTCTACACGTACTGGGATTACCAGGCGCTGCGGTTCCCGAAGAAGGAAGGGATGCGCATCGATTTCGTGCTCGGCTCCCCAGCGGTGCAGTCGGCGGTCACCGGTTCCTTCATCGACCGCGAGGAGCGCAAGGGCAAGGGCGCCTCGGACCACGCGCCCGTCGTGGTCGATCTGGAGTTCTGACCCCGCGGGGCCAGGCTCTGACCTCGGATCGGCTTCCGCGGCCCTGAGGGAAGGGCAGAGGCCCTCTGCACGTAGTGGAGCGGTGCCGCGATCACTCGCGACACCGCTCCGCACGAACCGTTGGCATCGGTATCAGGCGTGCACATTTTTTGGCTGCGGTGGCGCTTTCGACGCCTCACAGCCGGTCCGTTGCGGGGACCAGTCGCACGTGGGTTCCGGTGCTGGTATTCGTGTTATGCAGGTCACACTACGCCGGACCCGAGAGGCATGCAAGCCCTCGGCGTCGCGGTCCTTTCCTCCCCAGAGGGTGGTTGTCCACCGCCGCCGGGTCGGCCCTGCACCGAACGCTCCGTGGCGTCCACGATGACGGCATGACCAGCACCTCAGCACCAGCTCGACGAGCCATCACCCCCGCTCCCGGGGTGCTCGACAGCGGCGCGAGGGCCCTCCCGACGGGCTCAGCGCCCGGCAGTCCGGGTCGCCGGCCCGCACGCTTCCCCGGAGCGTCATCGCCCTCTCCCACCTCGGCCGACGGGGCTCCCCCGCGAGCGCTCTGGATCGGCGCGGATCCGGCATTGCACGAGCTCGTCCGCGACCACGCCACCGCCGTCGGCATCGACCTCCTCGACGCTCCCGGGGACGCTGCGCCGAGGTGTCTGGTGATCGACGACGTCGAGCTCGGCGGGCCCGGGGCACCTCCCTCCCCGGGGCGGCTCCCCCTGCTGGTGGTGACCTCGCAGACCGAGGTGGCCCGCGCGCTGTGGGAGCGAGCGCTGGCCGCGGGCGCTCGTGCCGTGCTCCCCCTTCCCGGCAGCTCCGAGGAGCTGCTGTCCCAGCTGACCGAGCTCGCCCGCCCCCGCGCGGCCACCACGGTGATCGCCGTGGCGGGTGGCTGTGGCGGCGCCGGCACGTCAAGCTTCGCCGCCCGGCTGGCGGCTGCGGCGCGGCCTTGCGGTCCCGTCGTCCTGATCGATGCGGACCCCCTGGGAGGGGGCCTCGATCTCCTGGTCGAGGGCACCGACGCGGTCGGCATCTCCTGGGAGGACGTGGCCGGTCTCGGTCCGGACGACGGCATCGCCCTGCGGGACGGACTCCCGCGGATCGACGAGATCGGCCTCCTGGGATCCCGGGCTCAGCTCGGGCCGGAGCCGAACGCGCTCTCCCGTGTCCTCTCCGCGCTCGCCCCGCTCGGAGGGACGGTCGTCGTCGACCTGGCCGACGACCTGGTGCCGGTCGCGGCGGAGCATGCCGATCACGTCCTCCTGGTCGTCCCCGCCTCCGATCACGCGGTACGAGCCGCCGCGCGCAGGCTGCGGACCTGGCACCTCCCGGACGCCATCACCGAGATCGTCGTGCGCCGACGAGGGCCGCTGACGCCCACCGAGGTCGCCGACGACCTCGCGCTGCCGCTGGCCACCTCCTACCGGGACGGTCCTCGAGGTGCCGTGCCGCTGCTCGACGTGCGCCGCCGAGGTGCCGACCGGGCCGCCCGTCGCCTGCTGCAGCGCCTGCTCGAGGAGAGCCGGTCATGACCCCGGTGACGAGTCGCGGTCCGGAGCAGGCGCTCGCACCGCTCATAGATCTCGTCCGCGAGGACCTGGTCCGCAGCCCTGGGATCGTCGACGTCCCGCGTGTCGCCCGAGCTCTGCGCCGCCAGGGCAGGGTCCTCGGCGCGGCCGCGACCCTCGACCTCACCGCCCGCCTCCGCGACCACATCGACGGGCTCGGCCCGTTGCAGCCCCTGGTCTCCGCCGGCGTCACCGATCTGCTGGTCAACGACGACGGCTCGGTCTGGATCGACGACATGGACGGTCTGCGCGCCGCCGACCTGCATCTGGGCCCTCAGCAGGCTCGCGATCTCGCAGTACGCCTCGCGACGTCGGGAGGTCGCCGCCTGGACGACGCCGTGCCCTGGGTGGATGCGCATCTGCCCTCGGGGATCCGCCTCCACGCCGTGCTCCCGCCGCTCTCCCCCGGGGGCGCGATCGTGTCGCTGCGCCTGCCCGGCGGAGACGCGCTGGATCTCGACGCGCTCGAAGCGCTCGGCGCCTTCGGGAAGCACGGCCGGGACGTGCTGCTGGCGATCGTCGCCTCTCGTCTTCCGTTCCTGGTCACCGGAGGAACTGGGACCGGGAAGTCCACTCTGCTGGCCGCCATGCTGAAGGAGGTTCCGCCGGGCGAACGGATCGTCGTGGTCGAGGACGTGCTGGAGCTGACCGTCGACCACCCGCACGTCGTGCACCTGCAGTCCCGTCACGCGAACAGCGAAGGGGCGGGAGCCGTGGACCTCATCGCTCTGGTCCGGCAGAGCCTGCGCATGCGACCGGATCGGATCGTGATCGGCGAGTGCCGAGGGGCGGAGATCCAGGAGCTGCTGCAGGCCCTGAACACCGGCCATGAAGGAGGCTGCGGCACGGTGCACGCCAATACTGCCCACGACGTCCCGGCCCGCCTCGAGGCCCTCGGCGCTCTGGGAGGCCTGGGCCGGAGCGCCCTCGCCGCGCAGGTCGCCAGCGCCCTCGAGGTGGTGATCCACCTCGGGCGCCGCAACGGGCTGCGGGTCCTGGAGGAGATCGCCCTGCTGCATCGTGAGGACGACGGCATGCTCCGGGCCACCACCGCGTGGCACATGGACGGCGAGGAGCTCCAGGACGGTCCTGCCGCCCCGGCACTCGCGGCCCGGCTCGGCCGCATCTCCCGAGAACACCCTCCAGGACCCCACCGGGCGGGCAGGAGAGCAGCATGACCCTCCTCGTCTCCCTCACCGCGGCCGCTGTCGCCACCACGCTCGCGGTGGCCTGGGTGGCAGCTCCGCCACGCCTGGCCGTCGTCCCTCGCTCCCGTCCGAGGCGAGCCCGCCGGGCAGCCGCCGGCCGTCTCGAGGTCGCCCGGATGGTGGAGCAGCTGGCCACGGTGATCAACTCCGGCGCCGGGCTCCGGCAGGCGTGGAGCGCCGTCGCCCTCTCGCTCCCCGCGGGCGAGCTGACCGACCTGGCCCGCGCGGCGGCCGCCGGCGCTGATCCTCGACGCGCCGCCACGGGCGCTCTTGCCTCCTCCGAGACGATCAGTTCCTTGGGCGCTGCGCTCGTGGTGGCCGAGCGCACCGGCGCTCCGACCTCCGGCATGCTGCAGAGCCTGGCGGAGGCCCTGCGGGACCTGCACGACGCCGCCCTGGCGCGCCGCAGCGCCTTCACCGGCCCGCGCTCCACGGCCCGCATCCTGCTCGTCCTGCCGCTGGCCGGTCTCGGACTGGGCATGTTGCTCGGGGGCGATCCGCTGCGCCTGCTGATCGGCTCGCCCGCCGGGAACCTGCTGGGCGCTCTGGGCATCGCACTGACGGGCCTGGGGTGGTGGTGGATGCAACGCCTGATCCACCGGGCCGATCCTCCATCGACGGGTCGGGTGGATCCCTCGGTGGTGCTCGAGCTGATCGCCGGGGCGCTGGAATCCGGGCTGCCCCTGGGGAGGTCCGTCCGCTCGGTCGCCGAGGCCCTCGCACCCGGTCCCGACACCGAGGCGCTCACCCGTGCGGCGACGGCTCTCGAGGCCGGCCTCGCCCCGGAACTCGCCACAGCGGGCCTGCCCGCCGAGTTCGCGGCGCTCCGAGAATCCGCGATCCTCGCGGAATCGGCCGGGGCGGATCTCTCCCGGGTGCTGCGCTCCGCCGGCCGGGATGCCCGCCGCGGACGCGCCCGGGACTCCGAGGTGCGCGCGGCACAGCTCGCGGTGCGCCTCGTCCTGCCCACCGGGGTGGCGCTGCTTCCCGCCTTCGTGGTCCTCGGGATCATCCCCACGGTGATCTCCCTGCTCGGAGGCACTATCGCCCTCACCACCGCAGGGGCCACGCCGCTATGAGCCGTACGCCCACCCGTCACCTGCCCTGTTCCGGCGAGCGCGGCGACGCTCGCAGGGCTCCCACTGTGCGTCGGTCCCTTCCCGGGTCGACGCCGGGCAGCCACGGCTGCCCTTCCGGACCGGCACCTGCCGGTCCGGGTCGAGCGGCACCTGCCGCTCGCCACTGGGCGGTGCCCACCGCCCACGAAGAGGAGGAGACACCATGTCCGCCACGAAGAACCGGATGCGCCGATCCCTCGATCGCGTGCTGCGCGACGAGACCGGCGCGTCCACCGCGGAGTACGCCATCACGGTGCTCGCCGCCTGCGGGTTCGCCGCCGTCCTGGTCGCCCTGCTGGCCTCCGGAGAGGTGCGCGAGCTCCTGATGGGCATCATCACCTCTGCGCTGTCGATGGGGTCGTGATGCCGCGGTCCGCCCGGTCGTCCCGTTTCCGGGACGACCGGGGGTCCGCCACGGCGGAGACGGCGATCGTGCTGCCCGTCGTAGTGATGATGGTCGTCGTCATCCTCCTCGCCGGTGCCGGGCTGGGAGCACAGCTCCGTCTCGAGAGCGCCGCCCGAGGAGCTGCGCGCGAGATGGCCCGCGGGGAGGAACCCGCGGCGGCGATCGCCACGGCGCAACGGATAGGCGGGCCCGGCACGCAGGTGCAGGTCTCCGGGGCCGGGGTGTGGGTGCGGGTGGACACCTCCCGTGCGCTCGAGGCCCCGAACGGCGTCCTCGGCGGGGCCCGCTGGGAGCTGAGCGCCGACGCCGAGGCGCGGCGCGAGCCGCATCTGATCACCGGCGGTGACGGATGAGCACGGGCGCGGCAGGAGTGCTCGCCTGGACGGGAGCCGCCACGGCGGTGGTGGCGGGGCTGTCCCTCCTGGGCACCGGAACCATGGCGCACTCACGCGCCGCCACTGCCGCGGACCTCGCCGCGCTGGCAGGGGCGGACTCCCTGGCCGCCGCCGGCGGGGAGCCGTGCGCGATCGCCGCCGAGGCCGCCTCCCGCAACGATGCCCAGCTGCTGCAGTGCGAACTGCGCGAATGGGACGTGCTCGTCCAGGTCCAGGTCGAGGCATCCCCGCTGCCACCCGCGACCGCCCGCGCCCGTGCCGGTCCAGGCCCCGCAGACCTGCCTGGGTCACAGGACCAGCCCGGGGCACAGGACCGGCCATGAGCCCGAGGATCTCAGGGGTGGAGCAGACCCAGCAGCCGTTCGGCCTCACGCTTGGACAACGGCTCGTTCCCGTTGCCGCACTTCGGCGAGACCACGCAGGCAGGGCAGCCTGCCTCGCATCCGCAGTCGGAGATCATGTCGGCCGTCGCCCGCAACCAGGCGTCGGCGTCGTCGGCCCCCCGCTCGGCGAAACCTGCCCCACCGGGGGCACCGTCGTAGACGAAGATCGTCGGCTCCCCGGTGTCCTCGTGCAGTGCGGCGGAGAGCCCGCCGATGTCCCAGCGGTCACAGGTCGCCAGCAGCGGGAGCATCGAGATCGCCGCATGCTCGGCGGCGTGCAGAGCACCGGGCAGCTCCTCCCCCGGGATCTCCGCGCCGTCGGTGGTCGATCGCGGGATCACCCACCACACCGCCTTCGTGGTGAGGGTGCGCGGTGGGAGGTCCAGCGGGTGCTGGGCGAGCACCGCCTGGGTGAACACGTCCCGCACCTGGTATCCGGTGACCTGATCGGTGACGTCCACCGTGCCGAAGCACAGCTGCACCCCGCCGGACCACGCGACCTCACGGTCCGTCTGCCGGATGCGGACGGTCGACGTCGACTGCGGGTGCGTGGAGTGCAGCGGGTCCTCGCGATGCACGAAGGCGACCGCCCGCTCCACATCGAGATGGTTGACCACATAGCTCGTGCGCTGGTGGAGATAGACCGCGCCGTCGTGGACCTGGGAGTGGGCGCTCGCGGCATCGACGGTGCCGAGCAGGGTGCCGCTGGACTCTTCGACGATCCGCACCGGCTCCCCGCCGCTGCCCCGCAGATCGGTGAGCTCGTGGGCGGATTCGGTCATCGTCCAGAACCAGCCGGTGGGCCGCGCCCGCAGCACGCCCCGAGCCGCCAGCGTGGTCAGCAGCTCGCGTGCGCTCGGGCCGAAGATGACCTCCTCGCCGTCCCGGATGGCGAGCTCGGAGGCGGCCGCGCACAGATGGGGCGTCATCACATAGGGATTGCCCGGATCGAACACCGCCGCCTCGACCTCCGCCCCGAAGATGGTCTCGGGATGGTGGACGACGTAGGTGTCCAGGGGATCCTCTCGCGCCACGAACAGCGCCAGGGCGCCGCCGTCTCGGTCCTGTCGCCTGCCGGCGCGGCCGAACTGCTGCCACAGGGAGGCGCGGGTCCCGGGCCAGCCGGCGATCACCACCGCATCCAGGCCGGCGATGTCGATCCCCAGCTCGAGCGCATTCGTCGAGGCCAGTGCCTTCAGCTCGCCGGAGCGCAGGGAGTCCTCGAGCTCCCGGCGCTCACGGGCCAGGTACCCGCCGCGGTATGCGGCCACCCGCCGTGCGCTGTCCGCCAGCTGCGGGGAGAAGGTGTGCTCGGCCTTCTGCTCGAGCAGGCGCCGCGCACCGCTGGAGACCAGCTCCGCCCCGCGGCGGGAGCGCGCGAAGACCAGGGTCTGGACGTCCCGTTCGACGAGGTCGGCCAGCAGTGCACCGGCCTCGCTCGTGGCCGAGCGCCGCAACGGCTCCTCGGAGGATCCCCGTCGCGTGCCGCCTGCCGTCGCCTCCTCCGGGTCCGTGTCCCCGTCTGCGCCCATCCCCGCGTCCGCGTCTGCTCGCGCGTGGAGGTCTGTGCCGTCGTGCAGCTCCGTGCCCCCGTCGCCCGCACGTCCGGTGGTCATCGGACCCCGCCCGTCGACGCGGGCGATCGTCCCCGGTTCCCAGAGGCCGATCGTCAACCCGGCCCGTGGCGAGCCGTCCTCGGTCACCGCGGTGACGTCCTGGCCGATCAGTCGGCTCGCGGACAGCTCCGGGGTCGCGGTCGTCGCAGAGGCGAGGATGAACGTGGGCTCGGCCCGGTAGTGGGCGGCGATCCGCCGCAGGCGCCTGATCACCATCGACACGTGGCTGCCGAAGACACCGCGATAGCTGTGGCACTCGTCGATGACCACATAGCGCAGCGCACGGAAGAAGCTCGCCCACTGCTCATGGCCGGGGAGGATGCCGAAATGCAGCATGTCCGGGTTCGTCAGCACCACGGTGCCGTGCCGGCGCACCCACCGCCGCTGCTCGGTCGGGGTGTCGCCGTCGTACACCGCGACGCGGGCGTCGCGGATGCCCGCCCCGTCGGCCATCGCGGTGATGTTGGTGAGCTGGTCGGCGGCGAGCGCCTTCGTGGGCGAGAGGTAGAGCACGGTCGCGCGGCGCGCCGTCGGGTCCACCTCCCGCGCCCCGACCGCGGTGAGCGCGGGCAGCAGATAGGCGAGGGACTTGCCCGAGGCGGTCGCCGTGGCGAGGACCACGTTCGTGCCGTCATGGGCGAGCTGCGCTGCCTGCTCCTGATGGATCCAGGGGGCGGTGATCCCGCGCTCGGCCAGGTGCTCGAGCAGGCGAGGGTCGACCCAGTCGGGGAAGCTGCCCTGCCGGCCGGGCCTCGCAGGGCGCTGCTCGACGTGGGTGAGGCAGCTGCGACGGGTCAGGGGGCCGGTGAGATCGGTCAGGAGCTCGGACGCTCTGCCTGCCCGCATCGACTCCTCATTCCCTGTGCATTTCCCACACCTGCGCTCCGTTCCCGGGGCAGGCGGCTGGGGCACAATCGTAGCCATGTCCACCGACATCTCCAGCGCACCCCCGCAGGTGCTGCCCGACCAGGTCGCCGCCCTGCGCGCCGACCTCCGTGCGGCCCGCTACACGGTCGAGACCACCGAGTCCCTCCTGGGCCCCGTCGCGCTCGCCGCGCTGCGGCGCGAGAACCCGATCCCCGCGCGGCGTGCGCTCGCCCCGCAGTCGGATCCGGCGTCGGCGGATTCGGCGCACTCGGATCCGGCGCTCTCGGATCCGGCCGCCGTGCTGTTCCGTCTGTTCGTCCTCGGAGACACCCTCCCGTACTCCCTCGTGCACGCCGTCCTGCCCACCCTCGGGGCGGACGGTGCGCTGCAGCTGGAGCTCGTCGGCCCTGCGGCGCCCCCCGCGCATCGGGGCGAGGGCGATCACGAGGCCGTCGACCCCGACCGCCCGCTGCGCGCTCTGCTCGATCTCGCGCCGTACTCCGCGAGCGACGATGCCGGCGAGATCTCCTGGTGGATCGCCTCGGACCTCTCCGAGCTCGCGACCGGCCGCGCGCTGGGGCCGGAGCACGTGCTGGGGGTCGGCGGCGCCTCGCTGACTCTCGCACGGATCACCTCGCGTGCCCCGGTGGGCCGCGTGCTGGACCTCGGCTGCGGCGGCGGCATCCAGGCGCTGCACGCCTCGCGTCACGCCGAGCATGTGGTCGCGACCGACCTCTCCGAGCGCGCGCTCGCCTTCGCCGCCTTCAACGCGGCCCTCAACGAGGTGGACCTCGAGCTGCGCCAGGGCTCCCTGCTGGATCCCGTGGCGGACGAGACCTTCGACCTCATCGTCTCCAATCCGCCCTTCGTGATCACCCCGCGGCGCGCAGCGGCAGCGCCGACGGTGCCGCCGGAGCAGCACGAGCACCGGCACGAGCACGAGCACGAGCACGAGCACGAGCACGAGCCAGCAGACCCCGAGACGACCTGGACGTACCGGGACGGGGGACGCGCCGGCGACACCCTGCTCGCCGAGCTGCTCACCGGCCTGCCCGCCCACCTGGCACCGGGCGGCAGCGCCATGATGCTCGGCAACTGGGAGATCCCCCGCGGAGGCGACTGGGACGAGCATCCCCGTGCCTGGCTCGCCGCCGCCTCGGAAGACGGCGTGGACTCGTGGGTCATCCAGCGCGAGCAGGAGGACCCCGCGCAGTACGCGGAGACCTGGGTCCGCGACGGCGGCGTCACCGACCGCGATCCGCGCTGGTCCGACCTCCAGGCGGCCTGGCTCGACGACTTCGCCAGCCGCGACGTCGAGGGCATCGGCTTCGGCTACCTCCTGCTGCGCCGGCCGGCGGGCTCTGATGCCACGGGCTCTGGTGTCCCGGCACCGCGCCCGGGTGCGCTGTGCACCGAGGAGGCCACCGGCACGGGGACCGGGACGCTCGGCGTGCACCTGGCCGAGAGCCTGCGCGCTCTCGATCTGCTCGCCGGGACGGATGACGACGCCCTCGCCGCGAGCCGGCTGGTCCGCGCCGCCGACGTGGTCGAACGCCGTCACCTCACCCCCGGCCAGTGGGATCCGACGCTCATCGAGCTGATCCAGGGCGCAGGCTTCGCCCGCAGCGTCCAGGCCGACCAGGTGCTCGCCGCGACCGTCGGCGCCCTGGACGGGACCCTCACCCTCGGTCAGGTGCTCGCCGCGGTGTGCGCCCTCACCGACGCGGACCCCGACGAGGCGCGCGGGCGGGTGCTCCCCGTCGTGCGCGATCTCGTCCGCACGGGGATGGTCCACCTGTGAAAGCGCCCGATGACCACACCGGGGCCACTCCCCCGGAGCACGACGCCATGGCCCCTCCCCCGGAGCCGGGTGCCCGCACGCGGCGCCGCCGCACCGGGGCGCTCGCCCGCCCGCTGCTGGCTCTGCTGTGCGCCGCGATCGGCACCGGCCTGGCCGTGCTCCTGGCCCGGACCTCGGTGGGCACCACGCGCGGGCAGCGCCTGGACCAGCTGATCCTCTCCGGTGCGCAGGATCACCAGGGACGTCTGTCCCACTACGCCGAGCTCGCGGTCGGGACGGTGAGCGTGCCGATCATGGCGGGTCTGCTCGCCCTCGCGCTGGTCCTGGTGCTGATCCGTCGTCGGCTCTCCCTGCTCGTCCCGCTGGTGCTCCTGGTGCTCGGCGCGAACATCACCACCCAGGTGGTCAAGCATCTGGTCGTCACCCGCGATGCGCTGGGCCCGGGCATCGACGTCACCCCGAACTCGTTCCCCTCCGGGCACACGACTCTCGCGGCCACCGCGATGATCGCCGTCGTGCTCGCCTCCGGCCGTGCTCGCGCAGTCATCGCACCGCTGGGAGTCGTCTGGACCGCTGCCGCAGGCATCGGCACCCTGGTGCTGGGCTGGCACCGGTCCAGCGACGTCGTCGGGGCGATCATCATCGTCGCCGCCTGGACCTTCCTGGTCCTCGCGATCGACGGCCTGCACACGCGCCACCGGCTGGCGCGGGATACGGACCGCCCAGGACGGCGGCGACGGCGCGGGGACGCATCCCGAGACGTCCCGGACTCTTTCCCGCAGCCCGCCGCGCGGTCCGCCGCCCTGCTGGATCTGCGCATCGGGGTCGTCGATCGGGTCGTCGCCGTGCTGCTGGGCCTGGCCTCGCTGGTCGGACTGGTCTACGGCGCGATCGCCCTGGCCGGCCTGAGTCTTCCCCTGGATCTCCAGGATACCGCGCAGCAGACCTCCTCCTTCATCGCCACGGCCGCCCTGATCGCCGGTGGCACAGGCTCCTGGATGGCGCTGGTGCTCGTTCTGCGCACGCCGACGTCACACAGGAGCAGCCCCGGCGACCGTGTACCGTGAACAATCGCCGAGCGCAGATCATGCGTCCGGTTGATCCCGGACCACGGCATTCGGCCACGGCGGACGGGCCGCGACGACTCGCGGCGAGGAAGGACATATCAACGTGACTGGCGGACGGCATCTGGTGATCGTCGAGTCCCCTGCGAAGGCGCGGACCATCAGCCGATACCTGGGGGACGACTACATCGTCCAGGCATCGGTGGGGCACATTCGTGACATCCCGGTGCCGCGCGACCTTCCTGCGGAGATGAAGAAGGGCCCGTACGGCAAGTTCGGGGTCGACGTCGATGGCGGGTTCGATCCGTACTACATCGTCAGCCCCGACAAGAAGAAGACCGTCGCGGACCTGAAGAAGGCCCTCAAGGACGCCGACACCCTCTACCTCGCCACGGATGAGGACCGGGAGGGCGAGGCGATCGCCTGGCACCTCCTGGAGACCCTCAAGCCCAAGAAGTCCCTGCCCGTCAAGCGCATGGTCTTCCACGAGATCACGAAGGACGCGATCCTCGCCGCGCTGGAGAACACCCGCGAGATCGACACCCACCTGGTCGATGCGCAGGAGACCCGCCGCATCCTGGACCGCCTGGTCGGCTTCGAGCTCTCGCCCGTGCTGTGGCGCAAGATCAAGCCGTCCCTGTCGGCAGGTCGTGTGCAGTCCGTCGCGACGCGCCTCGTGGTCGAGCGGGAGCGCGAGCGCATGGCGTTCGTCGCTGCCGACTACTGGGACGTGACCGGCACCTTCGGGGCCGAGTCCGAGCAGTTCACCGCGAAGATCGCGACCGTCGACGGCGCCCGTGTCGCCTCCGGCAGCGACTTCGCCGACGACGGCACCCTAAAGCCCAGGGCCGCCTCGGCGACCGTGCTCACCGAGGAGTCCACGCGGACCCTCATCGAGGCGCTGACCGATGCCCCGGCCACGGTCTCCTCGCTCGAGTCCAAGCCGTACACCCGCCGCCCGGCGGCACCGTTCACCACCTCCTCGCTGCAGCAGGAGGCCTCGCGCAAGCTGCGTCTCGGCGCCCGCCAGGCGATGCGGGTCGCGCAGTCGCTGTACGAGAACGGCTACATCACCTACATGCGTACCGACTCGGTGACGCTCTCCGGCGAGGCCATCAAGGCCTCCCGCGCACAGGCTGCGGAGCTCTACGGCTCCCAGTACGTGCCGGACAAGCCGCGCTACTACCAGACCAAGTCGCAGAGCGCCCAGGAGG
The DNA here is from genome assembly GCF_052378285.1 of Brachybacterium sp. AOP3-A1-3. Lineage (NCBI taxonomy): Bacteria > Bacillati > Actinomycetota > Actinomycetes > Micrococcales > Dermabacteraceae > Brachybacterium > Brachybacterium sp. AOP3-A1-3. Next base: position 100,678 of record NZ_JBQSXM010000003.1, read on the forward strand.
CGCACGAGGCGATCCGCCCCGCGGGCGACCGCTTCCGCACCCCGGCCGACGTGTCCGGTTCCCTCTCGGGAGACGAGTTCCGTCTCTACGAGCTGATCTGGAAGCGCACCGTCGCCTCGCAGATGGCCGACGCGAAGGGCACCACCTCGACGGTCGAGCTGCAGCTGGAGCAGAAGGACCGCACCGCGACGTTCCGCGCCGCCGGCACCGTGATCACCTTCCGCGGCTTCCTCGCCGCCTACGAGGAGGGTCGCGACGCGAGCCGCTACGGTTCCGACGAGGCCGAGGGCAAGGGCGACAAGCGCCTGCCGCAGATGGAGGAGGGCCAGAAGCTCGACACCCGCGAGCTGACCCCGGACGGCCACTCCACCACGCCTCCCCCGCGGTACACCGAGGCCTCGCTGGTGCGGGCCCTCGAGGAGCGCGGCATCGGCCGCCCCTCGACCTACGCCTCCACCGTCGCCACCGTGCAGGACCGCGGCTATGTGCTGCGCCGCGGCACCGCCCTCGTGCCCAGCTGGGTGGCCTTCGCCGTGGTGCGCCTGCTCGAAGAGCACTTCGGGGCATTCATCGACTACGACTTCACCGCGCAGATGGAGCAGCAGCTGGACCGCATGGCCCAGGGCGAGCTGAGCCGGTCGGAGTACCTCAAGAACTTCTACCACTCCGATGGCACCGACGGCCCGATCGGCCTCAAGCCCATGGTCGACGACCTGGGCGACATCGATGCCCGCGCCATCAACAGCATCGACATCGGTGAGGGCATCACGTTGCGCGTGGGCCGCTACGGCGCCTACGTCGAGCGTGCCGCCCGGGACGAGAACGGCGAGCTCATCGAGGGGGCGGATCCGCAGCGGTCCTCGGTCTCCGACGATGTCGCCCCCGACGAGCTGACCGTCGCGCTCGCCACCGAGATGCTCGAGCGCGCCAAGGACGACGGCAAGGTGCTGGGCACCGATCCCGAGACCGGCCACGAGGTCGTCGCGAAGGACGGCCGGTTCGGCCCGTACGTCACCGAGATCCTGCCCGATCCGGAGGAGACCGGCGGCAAGAAGGTCGCCAAGGCCAAGCAGCCCAAGCCGCGCACGGGCTCGCTGCTGAAGTCCATGGACCTCGCGACCATCACCCTCGAGGACGCCCTGAAGCTGCTGAGCCTCCCCCGGGTGGTCGGCACGACGGAGGACGGCACCGAGGTCACCGCGCAGAACGGCCGCTACGGCCCGTACCTCAAGAAGGGCACGGACTCACGGTCGCTGGAGTCGGAGGAACAGCTGTTCACCGTCACCATGGAGGAGGCGGAGAAGCTCTACGCGCAGCCCAAGACCCGGGGGCGCGCCGCCGCGAAGCCCCCGCTCAAGGAGCTCGGCACCGATCCCACCAGCGAGAAGCCGATCGTGATCAAGGACGGCCGCTTCGGCGCCTACATCACCGACGGCACCACGAACGTCTCGCTGCGCGCGTCGGAGACCGTCGAGGAGATCACCGAGAAGATCGCCATCGAGAAGCTCGCGGAGAAGCGGGCGAAGGGCCCCGCGAAGAAGCCGGCCGCCAAGCGCAAGGCTCCCGCCAAGAAGAGCACGACGACGAAGAAGAGCACCACCGCGAAGAAGTGAGACCGCTCGGCCGCTGAGCCACGGGGCCCGGACACGGGACCCGAGCACGGGGCCCGAACGGAGGCTTCGGAGCAGGTGCCTGCCGGAACAGGGGCACGGACCATGAGGTCCGTGCCCCTGTTCCTGTCCGTCCTGTCGCTATCCGTCCTGCCACCGCCGATCCTGTCGCCGTCTGCGCCCGACGCCCGGCACCCGGCACCCGGCACCCCACGCCCGACGGCCAGCGCCTGACGTCCCATGACCGGAATGTCAGGAATCATCCCCTTTGTGGTCACAGCCGCTCACCGGGGGTCACGAGGTGGTCACGGGGCTGTCGCGAATCGCCTTCACCGGGTCGCGATGGCCCGATAACCTGCGGAAGCGGCCTACAGTGTGACCAAGAGCTCGTTGTTGACTCACGAAGGAGTGATCATGGATCGACGTCTCAGCCGGCGCACGATCATGACCGGCGCCGCGGCCACCGCGGCACTGGGGATGACCGGATGCCTGCAGAACCCTGACCCCAGCGGCGGCGGAGGTGGTGGCGGCGGCGAGAAGTACAAGCCCGGCGACACCCCCGGTTCCGGGTCGGTGAGCATCCTGGGGGCCTTCGGCGGCCAGGAGCAGGAAGCCTTCATGGCCTCCCTGGAGAAGTTCGAGTCCGACTCGAAGATCACCATCAACTACACGCCGGACAAGGACTTCACCAACACCATCCAGCAGCGTGCCGGTGCCGGCGACGCTCCGGACATCGCCCTGTTCCCCCAGCCGGGCGGCATGTTCGACCTCGCGGGGAAGGGGCTGATCACCCCGATCGACGCGTTCCTGGACTACGACGAGCTGAACTCGACCCTGATCCCCGGCTTCCTGGACTCCGCACGGTTCGAGGGGCGCGTCTACGGTGCCCCGATGCGCATGGCCTGCAAATCGCTGATCTGGTACCCGAAGAAGGCGTACGAGAAGGGGGGCTACTCCGACAAGCCCGCCACCATGCAGGAGCTCACGAAGATCACCGATCAGATCAAGGCCGACGGCATCGCCCCGTGGTCCGACGGATGGGACGACGGCCAGGCGACCGGCTGGGTGGGCACCGACTGGATCGAGGAGTTCATGCTGCGCGTGCACGGTCCCGTCGTCTACGACGACTGGACCAAGCACCGGATCCCCTTCAACGCCAAGGAGGTCGTCGAGGTCTTCGACATCGTGGGCGACCTGCTCAAGGGCAAGGGCAACGTGCTGGGCGGAACGGACGCGATCATCAACACGCCGTTCTCCGAAGCTCCGCTGCCCCTGTTCGACGACCCGCCCAAGGCGATGCTCGTGCGCCAGGGCAACTTCGTCACGGGCTTCTTCCCCGAGGACGTCCAGGCGAACATGGACGAGGAGGTCGGGGTGTACGCGATGCCCACCTGGGAGGGCGGGTTCGACGGCCAGCCGATCCTCGGCGGCGGTGACCTCGCCTCGCTGTTCACCCTCAACGACGACACCGTGAAGGTCATGGAGTTCCTGACCTCCGATGCCTTCGGCGGCGAGTGGGCGAAGGCCGGCGGCTGGCTGAGCCCCCACCGCACCTTCGACCAGTCCCTGTACTCCGACTCGATCACCCAGCAGGTCGCGGAGATCGCCTCGAACGCCCAGGTGTTCCGCTACGACGGTTCGGATCTGATGCCCACGTCCGTCGGCGGCGGATCCTTCTGGACGGGCATGGTCGAGTGGCTGCAGGGCGCGAAGACCTCACAGGTGGTCTGCGACGAGATCGAGTCCGGGTGGCCCAAGTGACCACCGCGACGCCCACCCGACAGGGGCCCGGCGGGTCTTCGCCGATGGAGCTCAACGAGCACACGAGCTCCCCGGCCCGCCCCGTGCGCGTGATCATCGGAGCGGTCGGCATGGCCGTGACGGCCTGGTTCGTGTGCAACGTGTTCCTCGCCTTCGCGTACTACCCGCAGTACTTCGCGAACTCCGGGATCCTCATCGGGGTCCTCGGCCTGGTGGTCGGCATCGGCGGCTCGGTGCTGTTCTTCTACTTCCTGAACCTGTGCATCGAGGGCTTCCCGACGAGGTTCGCCGAGGGACTCATCCCCTATGCGTTCCTGCTGCCGGGATTCAGCCTCATCGGCCTCTTCCTGCTCTACCCGACGGTCCAGACCATCGTCTACTCGTTCGCGAACGACGACTCGACCGGGTGGGTGGGGCTGGACAACTACAAGGCGATCTTCAGCACCGGGCACTTCTGGTCCACCCTGCTGAACAACTTCCTGTGGATCCTCATCGTCCCGGTCCTCAGCGTGGCCTTCGGTCTCGCCGTCGCGGTGCTCGCGGACAAGCTCTCTCCGGTCGGGGAGAACGCCGCGAAGTCGATGATCTTCCTCCCCATGGCGATCAGCTTCGTCGGTGCGGCGACGATCTGGGGGCTGGTGTACGCCTTCAACTCCCCCGGCGAGGCCCAGACGGGCCTGCTCAACGCGATCGTCACCGCCCTCGGCGGCGATCCGCAGCCCTGGTACCAGATCGACACCGCACGTCTGAACTCGCTCGCGCTCATGGTGATCCTGATCTGGCTGCAGACGGGCTTCGCGATGGTCCTGATCAGCTCCGCCATCAAGGGCGTCCCCGAGGACACCATCGAAGCGGGCCGCATGGACGGTGCCGGCGAGATCCGGATCTTCTGGCAGATCGTGTTCCCCCAGGTACGGGCCACGCTGCTCGCCGTGCTGATCACGGTGCTGATCCTGGTGCTGAAGGTCTTCGACCTCATCTACGTCACCACCAACGGTCTGTACAACTCCGATGTGATCGCGAACCTCTTCTTCCGGAAGCTGTTCACCGATCAGCAGGCAGGGCAGGCCTCGGCCATCGTGGTCGTGCTGCTGATCCTGGTGATCCCGATCCTCATCTACCAGGTCAAGAGCTTCAGGGACCAGGAGGCGAACCGATGAGCATGACGATGAAGGACGGACGCAAGCGTTCGATCTTTGCCACCATCGCGATGCCGCTCCTGGCACTGCTGTGGACGATCCCCACGGTCGGGCTGCTCGTGACGAGCTTCCGCTCGCGGGAGGCCGCGGCGTCGACCGGCTGGTGGACGAGTCTATGGGAGGGCGGCTGGACGCTGGACAACTATGCCCAGGTGCTCGGCGACCCCTCGATCTCCGGTTCCCTGATCAACTCCATCGTGGTCGCGGTTCCCGCCACGGTGCTGCCGATCATGTTCGCGGCCTTCGCCGCGTACGCGTTCACGTTCATCAACTTCCCCGCCAAGGACGTGCTGTTCATCGTGATCGTCGCGCTGATGGTGGTCCCGATCCAGGTGGCGTTCCAGCCGATGCTGGACCTGCTGGGCCCGCGGGGTCTCGGGATCAACGGACAGTTCGTGGCGGTGTGGATGCTGCACACCGGCTTCGGCATGCCGCTGGCCGTGTACATCCTGCGCAACTACATGGCCACTCTCCCCAACTCGGTGGTGGAGAGCGCCAAGATCGACGGGGCCTCGCACTTCCAGACGTTCTGGCGTCTGGTCGCTCCGATGTCCTCCCCGGCGATCGCCGCCTTCGCCACCCTGCAGTTCCTGTGGGTGTGGAACGACCTGCTCATCGCCAAGCTGTTCCTGGGCGGCGGGGAGAACAAGACGGTCATCGTGAGCCTGCAGCAGATGCTGGGCACCCAGGGCCAGGGCGCCGAGCTCCTGACCGCCGGTGCCTTCGTCTCCATGGTGATCCCGATGCTCGTCTTCTTCGGGCTCCAGCGGTTCCTGGTGCGCGGCATGACAGCAGGCTCTGTCAAGGGCTGACCGACGTATCGCGAGGAACGAGCGATAGGAGATCAGCCGGAAGTCAAGGGCTGACCGACGTATTGCGCCGACGGCGGACCTTTCTCCACAGCGACCCCGACACCACCGCGGTGTCGGGGTCGCTGGGTAGATTGGACCCATGAGCGAGTCCGACGCATCCCGAGGCAGCGACGCAGCGCCCACCCTGGCCCTCCCTGCCTCCACCGTCCCCGATCCGGCCGCCGCACCTGGCCTGCGCTGGGGCGTGATCTCCCCGGGGCACATCGGCGACCAGTTCACGGCGACGGCGCACCGGGCGACAGCCTCGCGCGTGGTCTCCGTCGTCTCCCGGTCCCGGCAGCGCGCCGAGGACTTCGCCGCGAAGCATGGCATCGAGAGCGCTTTCGACTCCGTCGCAGAGATGCTCGCCGCGGGCGGGCTCGACGCCGTCTACATCGCCTCCCCGCACGCTCAGCATCATGAGCTGGCGCGCCCTGTTCTCGAGGCCGGCATCCCGGTGCTCGTCGAGAAGGCGTTCACGCTGAACGCGGGCCAGGCCCGTGACCTGCTGGACCTCGCGAGTGAGCGCGGTGTGTTCGCCATGGAGGCGATGTGGGCACGGTTCCTGCCGCAGTACGACGTGCTTCGCCAGGTGATCGCCTCCGGCGTTCTCGGCGACGTCATCGAGGTCGCGGCGGACCACGGGCAGACCTTCCCGGCAGATCCGTCCCACCGCATGTTCAACCCCGATCTCGGCGGCGGCGCGCTGCTCGACCTCGGGGTGTACCCGGTCTCCTTCGCACAGATGGTGCTGGGCGACCTCTCCGACCTCGCCGTGCGCGGGGACCTGACGGACACCGCCGTGGACGCCTACTTCGGCGTGCTCGCGACGGGGTCCGAGGGTGGTCGTGCCCGGCTCTCCGCCACCTTGCTCGCCCGCACCCCGACCGAGGGCGTGGTCAGCGGTACCGCCGGATCGGCGCGACTGTCCGGGGCCTTCTTCGCCCCGGGAACCCTCACGGTGACCCTGCATGACGGACGGTCCGCGTCCTTCTCCCATCCCGGCGCGCCCGGCGACGGCATGGCGTACGAGATCGCTGAGGGCGCTCGGCGGATCTCCGCCGGGGATCTCGAGTCGCCCCTGATGAGCTGGGCGGATACCCTCAGTGTCATGGACACGATGGACGCCGTACGCGCCGAGCTCGGCGTGGTCTACCCCTCGGAGGCGCACCCGTGAGCATCCTCGAGATGTCCCGTGGCCTGCGCATCCCCTCGCCGCATCCGCCCAAGCGGGGGGTGTTCATCTCCTTCGAGGGCGGTGAGGCCGCCGGCAAGACCACGCAGATGCAGATGCTGTGGGACCACCTGGTCACCCAGCGCTCCGTCGCCGAGGACCTCATCCTCACCACCCGCGAGCCCGGCGGCACCACGCTCGGCGAGAGCATTCGCGAGCTCCTGCTGCACGGCGAGCACGTCGACCCCCGCGCCGAAGCGCTCCTGTACGCCGCCGACCGTGCGCACCACATCGCCACCCTCGTGCGCCCCCATCTGGCGCGCGGCGGCCTGGTGCTCGGCGACCGCTATCTCGATTCGTCGATCGCCTATCAGGGCGCGGGTCGTTCGCTCGAGCCCGACGAGATCGGTTCCCTTTCCCTGTGGGCGGCCGACGGGCTCCTGCCCCACCGCACGATCCTGCTGGACGTTCCCACCGATGCCCTCGACGAGCGCCGGCTGTCCGCCAACCACGACCGTCTAGAGAAGGCGGGCCAGGACTTCCATACCACCGTGCGCCAGGAGTTCCTGGATCTCGCCGCCGCTGATCCCGAGCGCTTCGCCGTCATCGACGGCACCCTTGCGCGCGAAGAGGTCCACGCCCAGGTGCTCGAGGCCGTCAACGAGGTGCTGGGCATCTTCGACCCGACGTTCGAGCCGGCACCGCCCACGAAGCACCGGGACGAGATGTGACCGACCCCAGCACGACCGGGACGGCCGGGACGGCCGGGAACACTGCGACGACGCTCGCCCCCGGTGCGGGCGGCCCAGCGGCTCCTGAGGGATCCGCGCCCGGGGTGTGGGCCGACGTGGTCGGCCAGGACGCCGCGGTCGCCCAGTTCCGGCGCGCGGCCTCCCCGCAGGGCTCCCTCGCGCAGGCCTGGCTGATCACGGGACCGCCGGGCTCCGGCCGGTCCACGGCGGCGCGCGCCTTCGCGGCGACCCTGCAGTGCGAGACGGGCACCGGCTGCGGGCAGTGCCGCAGCTGCCGCACGGTGCTGGCGAACACCCACCCGGACGTCACGGTGGTCGCGACCGACAAGCTCTCCATCGCGAAGGAGGAGGTGCGCGGGCTGGTGATGACCGCCCAGCGCGCCCCGGCGACGGGACGCTACCGGGTGCTGATCGTCGAGGACGCCGACCGCATGAGCGCGGGCACCTTCAACGTGCTGCTGAAGTCCATCGAGGAGCCTCCCCCGTCGACCGTGTGGATGCTCTGCGCCCCGTCGGCCGAGGATCTCGCGCCCACCATCAAGTCCCGGTGCCGCCTGGTGGCCCTCTCCGTGCCGCCCTCCGACGTGGTCGCCGAGCTGCTGCGGCGGCGGGACGGGGTGGACGAGAACCTCGCGATGCGGTCGGCGCGCGCCGCCCAGGGGCACATCGGCCTCGCGCTGCGCTACGCCACCCAGGAGGGTGCGCTCGCCGCGCGTGAGGAGTCCGCGCGAGCGCTGCTGGGGCTGCGCGGGGCGGGTGAGGCCGTGCTCGCGGCCCAGGCGCTCGTGGACCGTGCCACGGCGGAGGCCAAGGCCCATGCCGACACGGTCGCCATCGAGGAGAAGGAGCGTTTCCTGCGCTCCGCCGGCATCGACGACGGCAAGGTCCCGCCCTCGCTGCGCTCTCAGGTGCGCCAGCTCGAGGAGGACGCCAAACGTCGCCAGACCCGCCTCGTGCGCGACGTGCTGGACCGCTACCTGCTCGATGTCCATTCGGTGCTGCGCGACGTGCTCAGCCGTCAGCTCGGCAGCGGCAGCGAGCTGGTGAACATCGAGGTCGCCGACGAGATCGAGCGGTCCGCGGGCGCTGGCTCGGCGAAGACCACGCTCGGGCTGCTCGAGGCCGTGCAGGAGGCCAGGGCGCGCATCAGCGGGAATGTTCCCCCTCTGCTCGCGATCGAGGCGCTGCTCGCCCGCCTGGCGGTCTCACAGCGCTGAGGACTGCTCCTCCCTGAGCTCACCTCGAGCTCGTCTCGAGCTCATCCCGCACGACCGCGGTGCCGCCACCGCCCCAGGCTCTGGACGCATCCCCAGGCCCTGAAGCATCACTGGTCTTGAAGCAGCCTTGGTCCTGACCGCGTCCCAGACCGTGAACCCGAACCAGGCCCTGATCCCGCTCCGGACGTCGACATGTCCCAGACACGCCACTGTGCGCTGTGCTTCCCGTCGCGGAAGCACAGCGCACAGAGGCGTCGAGGGGTGGGTCAGGCTCCGGTCGGAGCCGCGTCGTCGTCCTCGGGGGCAGCGGGAGCAGCGTCCGCCGCCGGGACGTCTTCTGCCACCGGAGCGACGTCCACGGAGGGAGCGTCCGCCGCGGTCTGCTGGACCTCGGGCGCCGCGGCCTGCACGTCCTCGGCGGAATCCGCCTCGGGCACCTCTGCAGCCGGCACGTCGGCCACGGGGGCGACGCTCGCCGGAGCGTCCGTCGCAGGTACGTCGGTCGCAGGCACGTCGGTCGCAGGGACCTCCGGCGTGGCCTCACCCGTCGCGGGCCCGACGGTCACGACAGCGTCGACAGGCTTCTCGGCAGCATCCACGGACGCTGCGTCCGGCGCCGCATCCGAGGTCGTCTCCGGTGCTTCGTCGGAGGAGCTCGTCTGGAGCTCGACGTCGAGCTCATCGACCACGACGCCGCTGGCACGCGGGATCTCGCGATCGGCGTCCTCCTGGCCGGTCTCGGAGTGCGACCCGCAGCCGAAGCCCAGGTGCACGACCTTGCCGTCGGCCGGGGACCACTCGTTGGTGCACACGCCGAACTCGCCGCGCAGCGAACCGGAGAGCTTCGAGAGGAACCCGCAGCTGGAGCAGTTCGCCGAGATCGTTCCGCGACGGCCGCGGCCCGAGGTCTCCCGCGGGCCGAAGTCGCCCTCGATCCACCGCTCAGCAGCTTCGGCGCGTCCCTGCGGGGACAGCACGCGCGGGCGGCCCAGACCGAGCTCCCACAGTGCGACGTTGTCGGCGTCGTCATCGCCGGTGGCCTCGTAGCCCTGCTCGAGCCGGGGGTCCTCGTCGCGGTACGGCAGCAGGTCGTCGGTGCCGATGTCCTCGGGCTTCAGACGCTCCGACCAGGGCTCCCACTCGGGAGCCAGGATGGCGTCCTCGCCCGGGAGCAGCGCGGTCTCCGCCACCGTGGCGGCCTTGGCCCGTGCTGCACGGGTGACCACCACGACCCAGGACCATCCGCGATATCCGGGCATCGTGCACTCGAAGACATGCGTGACGATGCGGTCCCCGCTGGCCTCGGCACGCAGGTGCTCGCCGACCTGGCCGGGCTCGGTGACCTCGAGCAGCGCCTCGCGGGCGAGCTCGACGGCGTCAGCCGCCACCGCGTCCAGCCGGGGCCGGACGGTGCGGGGGCGACGGGGGGCGGTGGTCGGCTGGGTCATAGGTTCAGGCCTCGAAATTATCGGCGACGGCGCGGAGCACGGTGGAGATCTTCTGCGAATGCCCGCGATCGGGGTAGCGGCCCTGACGGAGGCCGTTGGATGCATCGTCCAGCAGACGGATGAGGTCCTCGACCATCCCCGCCATCTCGTCGGGCTTGAGCCGGCGCGCACGGCTGACCGAGGGAGCGGGCTCCATCAGCTGCAGCGAGAGCACCTGCGGGCCACGGCGGCCGTCGACCATATCGAACTCGACCCTGGCTCCGGGACGGAGCGCGGTGGCTCCCTCGGGCAGGTTCGAGGCGTGCACGTACACGCTCTGACCATCCTCGTCATCGAGGATGAAGCCGAAACCCTTCTCGGCGTCGTAGAACTTCACCTTGCCGCGTGGCACGTGGATCCCATTCCTTGTCTGCTGATGTCGGTCTGCTGGTTCAGGTGCCCGGGCGATCACGGACCCGATGGGGATCCGACGGAATCCGTCCGTTCCCCGGGCGTGCCGGAGACCGTCCGGCAACGATCCAGTCTAGCGTGCGCAGCTCGGCCCGGGGCGAGCACGTTTCCCGGGCACGTGACCGTGGCCACGGGCGGGGCCTCCTGGTGAGCGCTCGGCCCTCAACCACTCGACCCATCGACCCCGCGACCCGTCTATCGCGAGTGCGCGTTCAGCGCCGCCGCTCGGGCGGGATGTCGCGGGTCGCGGAATCCGGCGGCACCGGGTCCAGGCCGAGACCCACCAGCATCTGCTCGAGGATCGTCGCGGTGAACCCCCACACGAAGGCGTCCCCGGGCAGATCGAACACGGGGCCGACGCCCTGGCCGTGCAGCAGTCCGCGCCACCTGTGGGCAGGGTCGGCGAGAGACCCTGCCCCCGTCAGGGGCGCCCACACCACGCGCTCGACCTCGACCGGGTCCTGCACCCCGAGCTCGGGGAGCGTCGGGGACCAACCCAGGACGGGCGTGACCCGCTGAGCGCGCCACGGCATCGGGATCGGGGCGAACGCGCCGAGCACCTCGACGTCCCGAGGGGCCAGCCCCGTCTCCTCCTGCGCCTCGCGCAGGGCCGTGTGCACGTCGTCCAGGTCGCCGGGATCGGCGCCGCCTCCGGGGAGGGAGAACTGGCCGGGCTGGGAGCGCAGGACATGACCCCGCTCCTCGAGCGCCACGTGCGCGTCCTCCAGTCCGGTGCCGGCGATGAGGATCAGCACGGCGCTGCGACGCACCGGCACGCCGTCGGTCGGCGGATCCCGAGGGTCGGCGTCGCGCCGCACGAGCACCTCGCCGCGACGAGCCCGAGCGGCGAGCGGGAGGAGGAAGTCCGGCAGGTCGACGGACTCTCCAGTTCCGGCGAACGGCACGGTCATGCGACACCCTCCTGCCGGGCCAGGCCGACCTGCGGGCACACGTCCACGAGCACGCAGCTCCCGCAGTGCGGTGCCCGAGCCGTGCAGACGCGCCGTCCGTGCAGGATGAGCCGCAGGCCGAGGATCGTGAGGTCCTCGTCGGGGCTCCCGGTGCCATCGGCCGCGACCTGGGCGACGACGTCGTCCTCGATCTTCCGCGGGTCCGTCTGCTCGGTCCAGCCCAGCCGGCGCGACGGCCGCCCCACATGCGTATCGACGGCGAGCAGGGAGTGCCCGAACCACGCGCCGCGCAGCACATGCGCGGTCTTGCGGCCCACCCCGGGCAGCGCTTCGAGGGCGGCCTGGGAATCGGGCACCTCGCCGTCGTGCGCGGTGACCAGGCCCTGTGCGAGGCCGATGATCCGACGCGCCCGGGTGCCGCCCATGCCCAGCGTCCGCACGATCTCCGTCACGTCGGCCTCCGCCGCTCCGGCGAGCGCCTCCGGATCGGGCCAGGAGGCGAAGAGGGCGGGGGTCACCTGGTTGACGCGCACATCGGTCGTCTGGGCGGACAGCACCGTCGCGACCAGCAGTTCGAAGGCGTCGGAATGGTCGAGCTCGGTGCGTGCGTCGAGATGGAGATCGCGCAGCCGCGAAGCGACGATGCCGGCGTCGGCCGGTCCGACCGGGCGGTTCGCGACGCCCTGTCGAGCGCTGCTCTGCACCATGCGAAATGCTCCTCATCCAGCGTGTGACACATAACAGGGGCTTCGGCGCGATAGTGTTTGGTCATCATGTGACAGCCACCACCGAAGTTCGTGGCATCGGTCACAGGGAAGCACAGTACGGTCCCGGCAGTCGGGGCCCCACCATCAGGAGGTTCCGTGGACGAGAACATCGTACGGTCATCGCCACTGTTCGCTGCACTCGACGAGGACGGCAAGCAGGCCGTCCTGGCGTCGATGAAGCAGGAGGACTATCACCGCAGCGCGATCATCTTCCGTGAGGGCGATCCCGGCGATCGGCTCTTCATCATCGGCTCGGGCAAGGTCAAGGTCGGTCACGCCTCCGGCGACGGCCGCGAGAACCTGCTCGCGGTCCTCGGCCCGGGCGAGACTCTCGGTGAGCTGTCGCTCTTCGATCCCGCCCCCCGCAACGCGACCGCGACCGTGGTCGCCGAGTCGACGCTCTACTCGCTGTCGCAGCAGGATCTGTACCGGGTCCTGGCCCAGCGTCCCGAGGTCGGCCGCCACCTGCTCGCCTCGCTCGCGCGGCGCCTGCGCAAGACGAATGAATCGCTCGCCGACCTCGTCTTCGCCGACGTCCCCGGCCGCGTGGCCAAGAACGTCCTCGATCTCGCGCAGCGCTTCGGTCGCCAGACCGACGACGGTGTGATGGTCGCCCACGGCCTCACCCAGGAGGAGCTCGCACAGCTCGTCGGCGCCTCCCGCGAGACGGTCAACAAGGCCCTCGCGGACTTCGCCTCGCGCGGCTGGATCCGCCTCGAGGCCCGCGCCGTCCTCATCTCCGACGTCGAGCGACTGCGCCGCCGCGCCCGCTGATCCTCGATGCCGGGCTGCGGCCTTCCCAGGGCTGCCGGGGCCCGGCACTGCCGAGTCTCGGGACTGTCGAGTCCCGACACTGTCGAGTCCCGAAACTGTCGAGTCCCGAAACTGTCGAGGCCCGAAACTGTCGAGGCCCGGCACCCATCGGGCGCTCATGCCCCGACACGCACGTCGAATCCCCCGTTCCGCACCGTGGAGGTGACGAAACGGGGGATTCGACGTTCCCGGGGCACTGTCGCCGCCCGCCTGGGTGCGCCGCCGTGGGGGCCAAGCCGCATGCCAGGAGAAGCCTCGCGCGGTCTCCGCGTCGGTGGTCCCGGCTCAGCCCACCTCGGCGAGGTACTCGAGCGTCGCCCGGAGGTTCCAGCGGGCCGCCTTCTGCAGGGGTTCGGGGAGATCCGGCCCGTAGACCGAGCGCAGCAGGCGCTCCAGCGTGAGAACTCCTGCGGTGCGAGCACGACGCACCTGGTCGATCCGTTCATGACGGTGCGCGAGCGCGGTCTCGATCGCCTCGAGCGCGGCGAGCGGGTCCTCGTAGGCCGGACCGTGTCCGGGGTGGATCGAGCCGATCCTCCCGTCGAGCGCCATCACCCGCAGGATCGAGAGCGACTGCAGGTACTCGGCCAGGTTCCCCCCGTCGTCCGGCACGATCACGGTCGAGGAGCCCCCCAGCAGCGTGTCACCGCTGAGCAGGCGCCCGCCATCGACGAGCACGGCGACGGAGTCGTCCGTGTGGCCGGGGAGGTGGATGACGTGCCCGACGGTCCCCTGGTCGCCCTCGAGGGTGGATGGCAGGGGGCGGGACCCGGGCAGCGAGGTCTGGTCCGCGGCCCACAGGGGCACATCGCGCCCGCTGCGCGCCGCCAGCTGACGAGCCAGCGTCGCGGCGCCGGCGGTGTGGTCGAGGTGACGATGGGTCACCAGGACCCCCATCGGTCGTGCCTGCTCCCCGCAGGCCACCAGCAGGTCCGCGAGGTGCTCCGGGTCCTTGGGACCAGGATCGACCACCCAGACCTGGTCCTGGTCGCGCAGGAGGTAGCTGACGGTCCCGGTGAGCGTCATCGGGCCGGGGTTCTCGGCCCGGATCGCGATCAGCTCGACGGCACCGCCCTCCGGATCCCGCTGCGGCAGGTCATCGGACATGTCGCCCACCGCGCTCTCAGACCGCGGAGGCGGAGTCGGGCGCGGCAGGACCGTCCAGCTCCACCAGCAGATCCAGCTCGACGGGCGAATCCAACGGAAGCACGGCCACGCCGACGGCGCTGCGCGCGTGGCGACCGGCGTCCGCGAAGACCTCGCCGAGCAGCTCGCTGGCACCGTTGATCACCGCAGGCTGCGCCGTGAACGACGGATCGGAGGAGACATAGCCGGTGAGCTTCACGATCCGCACCACGCGGTCGAGATCACCGATGAGGTCCTCGATCGCGGCGAGAGCGTTGAGGCAGCAGACCGCGGCGAGCTCGGCGGCCCGCTCGGCGGAGACCTCCGCCCCGACCTTGCCGGTCGCGGGGAGTGCGCCGTCGACGAAGGGCAGCTGCCCGGAGGTGTGGACCTGGTTCCCGCTCGCGACGGCCGGGACGTAGGCGGCGACGGGAGCCGCGACGGCGGGCAGGCTCAGGCCCAGCTCGTCGAGCCGTGCTCGGACCCGGGTCCCGGGCCCCTGTGCTGGGGTGCTCATCGGTTCAGCCCTCGGAGAGAGGACGCTTGAGATAGGCGACGAGATTCTCGGGATTGGGTCCGGGGACGACCTGGACCAGCTCCCACCCCTCCTCGCCGTAGTTGTCGAGGATCTGCTTGGTCGCGTGGATCAGCAGCGGAACGGTCAGGTACTCCCAGCGGGTGATGGTGCTCATGGGGCGAGCCTACCGGCCGGAGCCGACGGTGGAGCGGCCGGGGCGCACGCCCCGTCCAGAACCGTCGGCCGCGTCCCGAGCCGCAGGCCCCGTCCACAGCCGCAGGCCCCGTCCACAGCCGCAGGCCCCGTCCACAGCCGCAGGCCCCGTCCGGAACCGTCAGACACCCGGCGGGTCGTCGGCCGCCCGACGTGCTCCCGAACGCCCGGGACCCTTCAACTGCCCACGGCCTCCTGCGTCGCGCGGCGCAGCACGGAGGACCAGTCGCTGACATCCGGGTTCCGGCGCAGCAGCCGACGGCGCTCTCGCTCCGTCATCCCGCCCCACACCCCGAAGTCCACGCGGTTGTCCAAGGCATCGGCGAGGCATTCTGTCCTCACCGGGCATGCTCCGCACGCCGTCTTCACTGCATGTTGCTCCGCGCCCTGTACGAAGAAGCCGTCCGGATCCATGGTCACGCACGCTCCGCGTGTCGCCCAGCTCGAATCCTCAGTGATGGGAATGGCCCCGATCGTCATGTGCAACCTCTTTCGGAATCCTCGTTGACCCGTTTTCTTCGACCACTGTATGGAGACGCACGCCACAGTGCAAAATTTGAGGCCATCACGTGACCTCCGCGTGATAATCGCGCCCTGACTCCCGACCCCTCATCGGCTCCTCCGCCAGCGCCTGGGTCGGCTGCTCTGTCAGCTTCCGAGTCGGACCCCGAGTCGGCCCCTGCGCCGACCCCCAGCCCGCCTTCGGCCACCGAATCCATCGATTCGTCCCGCCAGCGGGACGTTCTCGTGGAATGGATCGGCGTGTCGCGCCAGCTGACCAGTTCCTCGCCCTCGCTTTCGCCCTCGCCCTCGTCTCGCAGCACCCGCCCCCGACGCCCAGCTCGCGGGCCGCCCTCGGTCACCCTCGGTCACCCTCGGTCGCCCTCGGTCACCGAGTCCGCTGATTCGTCCCGCCAGCGGGACGTTCTCGTGGATTGGACCGGCGCGTCACGGCCGGCCGTCCCACGGCACCGCTGCCGCGCGATCTCGCCTTCCTCGCACATCTCGGACCTGCATCAGGTTGGTGAAGATTTCTCGCCCACGGGCATGCCTCGTGGCCCTGCGGGTGTCCTCGCCGTACTGTTGGAGCATGGCCCGTACTCCGTCCAGCTCCGGTTCCGGACGCTCCCTCCCCGTCGCTCTGGCACAGACCCTCTACCTGCTGCTGGGGATGCTCGCCGTCTCCGCTCTGGCCGGGGTGCTCCTGGCCGCGTTCTTCCTGCCGGCGGTCTCCGCCTCCTCGAAGGTCGCCGAGGACGGCGTCGCTCTGTTCGAGTCGTATCCGACGGAGCTCGAGGTCGAGCCGTTGAACGAGGCGAGCCGCATCGAGGCTTCGGACGGCTCGCTGCTGGCGACGTTCTACACCGAGAACCGCATCATGGTGCCGCTCGAGGAGATCTCCCCGTACATGCAGCACGCGGTGATCGCGGTCGAGGACCGCCGCTTCTACGAGCACGGCGGCGTGGACGCCAAGGGCATGATCCGCGCCTTCGCCTCGAACGCGAGCGGCAGCGCCACCCAGGGCGGCTCGACGCTCACCCAGCAGTACGTGAAGAACGCCCTGCTCATGGATGCCGTCCAGAAGGGTGACCAGGAGGGGATCGACGAGGCCACGGCGCAGACGTACAGCCGCAAGGCGAAAGAGGCGAAGCTCGCGATCTCGCTGGAGAAGCGGTGGAGCAAGGACGAGATCCTCAACGCCTACCTCAACGTCGCCCAGTTCGGCCCCTCGCAGTACGGCGTGGAGACCGGTGCGCGGCACTACTTCTCGAAGAACGCGAAGGACCTCAACCCCGGTGAGGCGGCGCTCCTGGCCGGCATCACCAACGGCCCGAACCAGTACGACCCCGTCAGCCACCCGGAAGCCGGCGAGAAGCGCCGCAACGAGGTGCTCGCCGATATGAAGCGCGAGGGGTACGTCACCGACGAGGAGTTCGACAAGTACACCGCCCAGCCGGTCGAGGACATGCTCAAGATCCAGAACCTGCGGGCCGGTTGCGCCGACGCCGGCGACGGCGGCTTCTTCTGCGACTACGTCACCCGTTCGCTGCTGAACGATCCCGAGTTCGCCCCGAGCTACGAGGAGCGTCGCAAGCTGCTCTACGGCGGCGGGCTCACGATCAAGACCACCCTGGATCCGAAGAAGCAGGCCACGGCCACGGACATCCTCCAGCGCAAGGTTCCGGGCGACTCCTCCAACGGGTTCGGGCTCTCGATCGTCACCGTCGAGCCGGGCACCGGCAAGATCCTCACCATGGCGGAGAACCGCGAGTTCAACCCCTACCAGGACGCCAAGCCCGGTGAGACCGCGATCAACTACAACGTGCCGCAGGCCCTCGGCGGGTCGAACGGGTTCCCCGTCGGATCGACGTTCAAGCCCTTCGTGCTCCAGGAATGGCTCAAGAGCGGGCGCGGCATCGACGACAAGGTCAGCACCAAGCGGGAGACCATGCCGAGCTTCCCGGCGCACTGCCTGGGCGGCGGAGCCTGGCGGGAGCGGCCGGGATACAACCCCGACAACGCCGTCTCCGTGAGCATCGCCCCGATGGAGACCGTCCTGAACGGCACCAAGTTCTCCATCAACACCGCCTACGCGAACATGGCCCGCCAGATCGATCTGTGCGACATCGCCGACGGGGCGCGCGACATCGGCGTCATCCCGGGCAAGTACAACCCGTACGACAGCACCACCTGGGACATGGACATCGCCGACATGTACGGCCAGACCCTGGCCCCCTCCGCAGTGGTCCTCGGCCAGCTCCAGGTCTCCGCCCTCGACATGGCGGGCGCCTACGCGACCTGGGCCGCCGGCGGCACCTATTGCAAGCCGCAGTCCATCACCGAGGTGACGGACCGCAACGGCGAGGCGATGGGGATCTCCGGCGCCGAGTGCCATCAGGTCGTCGACAAGAAGGTCGCGGACACCATCGCCTGGACCCTCGAGCAGGACCTCGAGGACCCCAAGGCCACCGGCAAGGGGAAGATCATCGAGGGCCACCCCGCGGGCGGCAAGACGGGCACCTCGAACAAGCAGTACCACACGTGGTACGTCGGCTTCACCCGTCAGATGTCGACCGCCGTGTGGTTCGGCCACCCCCAGGGCGACAAGCGTCCCGGCGGCTTCGCCATCGACGGCACCATGCTCACCAGCGGTCATGTCTGGGGTAACACCGTCTCCCTGCCCACCTGGCAGGAGTACATGACGAAGGTGCACGAGGGCCTGCCGAGCAAGCCGTTCCCCGCCGCGCCGGCATCCACCAAGACCGAAGCGAACGGAGCGGTGGAGAAGGGCAAGGTGCCCAACGTCTCCGGCAAGTACCTCTCCGAGGCCAAGTCCGCGATCGAAGCCGCCGGCTACGTCCCGGAGGTGCGCAACGAGTCCTCCGACTCGGTCGGCAAGTGGTACGTGATCGGCACGGATCCGGCCGCCGGCAGCTCGCTGCCCGAGGGTGAGACCGTGGTCATCCGTCAGTCCACCGGAAAGGGCTGAGATGCGGCCGCTCCTCACGGCCGCAGGTTCGGTAGGTCTCGCGGGGCTCGGAGTCGGCGCAGCGGCGCACCTCTGGGCACGCCACGTCGAGATCCACCGGTACACGCTGCGCGAGCTCACCCTGCGGATCCTCCCGCCGGGCACCCGGACCCTCCGTGTGCTGCACATCAGCGACATCCACCTGGTGCCGGACCAGGAGCGCAAGATCGCCTTCCTGGAGTACCTCTCGGCGCTCAACCCGCACCTGGTCATCGACACCGGGGACAACATCGCCTCGGCGGCAGCGATCCCCGTGCTCGCAGAGGCTCTGGACCCGCTGTTGCAGCGCCCGGGGGCCTTCGTGATGGGCTCCAACGACATGTTCGAGCCCGCCCCCAAGAATCCGGCTCGCTATCTCCTCCCCGATCCGCGCCCGGACGGCATGACCACGCCGAGGGACTTCACGCTCCCCACCGAGGAGCTGACGCGTCGGCTGACCGCACACGGGTGGAAGGATCTCACCAACGCCCGCGCCGTGATCGAGCTCGGTGGACTCGAGGTGCGCCTGGCCGGCGTCGACGATCCGCACCTGGAGCGTGACGAGATGCCGGCTCCGGCGGACCCTCCCCCCGCCGCTCCGGATCATGGCCATGTCCTGCGCCTCGGTGTCGCGCATGCGCCCTACCGCCGAGTGCTGGATGCGCTGGTGGCCGACGGCTCCGATCTGCTCCTGGCAGGCCACACCCATGGTGGCCAGCTCCGACTGCCGGGGATCGGCGCACTCGTGACCAACTGCGACCTGCCCCGGCAGCAGGCGCGCGGCCTGTCCACCTGGCACGACGTGCCGCTCCATGTGAGCGCCGGCATGGGCGCCAGCCCGTATTCGAACTACCGGCTGTTCACGCCTCCGGAGGCGACCTTGCTCACGTTGCGTGCTCGCGAGGCGAGCGCGGGTTCCTGACACCGCAGAACCCCTGCTAAAGTTTCTCTTCGGTGCACCGCTTCGGCAGAGCACCACCGGGGTGTGGCGCAGCTTGGTAGCGCGCCTCGTTCGGGACGAGGAGGTCGCAGGTTCAAATCCTGTCACCCCGACCGGTTCTCAGGGCCGCGATGCTGTTGCCAGCATCGCGGCCCTGAGTCATATCGCCGGCAGTGCGGTCACGATCGGCACGGCAGTCGAGGTCGCCACCGTCGTCGCTGTCGTCACTGGCGTCGCTGCAGTCGCTGCATTCGCTGCCATTACTTTCGTCGCGACCGTCGCAGCCGTTACTTTCGTCGCGACCGTCGCTGCCGCCACATGCGGGCCGACTGATCCCCGACAACCGCCATCAGGGCATCCTGGATTCTCGAAACAGCACCCCTGAATAACAACCGTGTAACTATCATAGCGATGTCCGAATTGTGGGGACAACACGTCGAGAGTTCTTGATTTTTTGTAAAATCTTGGCAAAGACCTCGGACTTCCTGAGTCAAGCCACCTGTGGCCTGGAAACTACCTGCACATACAGTGACCTGTGGTGCTGCCTTGAGCTGGGCACCGACCGAGTCGCCGCCTTCCCGTCACCGGCCCGGTCCCTTCCTCGCTTCCCCGGGGTGACGGGCGCAGGTTTCTCCCGCGCGTATCGCGCGAGAATTCCACGAGGCGCCGGAGAAAGTGATCGCTCCAGATGTTCCGCACTGTCACTCGAGGTACGCACCGGGCAGCCGGCCGTGCCGTGATCGACTACCGGGGCCTCGCCGCTCCGGTCGGTCGAGGCGTGGGAGGTGTCGCCGTTATCGGCGCCGTCTCGGCCACAGCCGCCATCACGGGCACCGCGACCGCAGAGCCCGCCGCCCCCGCGGCGCCCCAGGGCACCGTGCGCGCCGCGGCACCGGCCATCGCGCCGGCCGCCCCCACCCAGTCCAACTACACGAGCGTCAAGCTGCGCCTGGGAGCTCGCGGTGACGCCGTGATGCACCTGCAGCGCCAGCTGAACTCCCATGGCGCCTCGATCCGGGTCGACGGATCCTTCGGCTCCGCCACCCTGCGCGCCGTCAAGGCTCAGCAGTCCTCGGCCCGCATCAACGTCGACGGCGTCGTCGGACCCAAGACCTGGAACTCGCTCAGCGGCGGCTCCTCGTCCTCGGACTCCTCGTCGACGTCGCAGCCGAAGCTGCGTCAGGGAAGCCGCGGCGGCGCCGTGAAGACCCTCCAGTCGCAGCTCAACGCCCGCGGCGCCTCGATCTCGGTCGATGGCTCCTTCGGTCCGGCGACCGCCTCCGCGGTGCGCTCGCTGCAGTCCGCCGCCGGTATCCGTGTGGACACCGTCGTCGGCCCTGCGACCTGGAACGCGGCCTACAGCTCCGTGAGCATCTCCCAGGGCAGTTCCGGCCAGAACGGCGGTCAGGGACCGAGCTCCGGGACGTCGGTCAACGGGCAGGCCATCGTCTATGCGGCCCGCAGCCAGATCGGGGTCCGCTACCAGTGGGGCGGCTCGTCGGCCGCGACCGGCCTCGACTGCTCCGGGCTGGTGTACTACGCGTACAACCAGGCCGGCAACTCGATGCCCCGCAAGACCGCCAAGGGATACACCTTCGGCGGCAGGATCATCTCGCAGTCCCAGGCGCAGCCCGGTGACCTCGTGGCCTTCACCGGCAACAACTACGGTCACATGGGCATCTATGCGGGCAACGGGCGGATCATCGACGCTTCCGGTTCGCAGCAGCGGGTCGTCGAGCGCACCATCTGGAACGCACCGCATGTCTTCGTCACCTACCGCTGATCCTCGGACCAGCTGCACGGACTGACGTCCAGGACCACGACGGCCTGCTCGACGCGACAGCGTCAACGGGAAGGAGCAGGGCGACGTGAAGGGGCCCGGTCGGCACTGGGCGGTTTCTAGGGGTCCTCGCAACACCTGATGGTTAAGTGACTGTCAGTAGATCACGCAGACGCTCGGCTGGGGTTTCCCAGTCGAGCGTCTTGCGTGGGCGGCCGTTGAGTTCCTGGGCGACGTGCTCGAGGTCCTCACGGCCGTAGGGCCGCAGGTCGGTGCTCTTGGGGAAGTACTGGCGCAGCAGCCCGTTAGTGTTCTCGTTGCTGCCTCGTTGCCATGGCGAGTGGGGGTCACAGAAATAGACCGGAACGTCAGTGGCGATGCTGAACTGCTTGTGAGCAGCCATCTCACATCCCTGGTCCCAGGTCAGCGAGCCCCGCAGGTGATCGGGCAGGGCACCGATCAGGGGGGTGAGCACGTCCCGGACTTCCTCTGCCGTGTGCCCGCCGGGGAGATGTCCCAACAACACGTAGCGAGTGCTTCGCTCGACCAGCGTCACGATCGCGGAAGCACTGCCTGGTCCGACGATCAGGTCGCCTTCCCAGTGCCCGGGCACGGCCCGGTCCTCGACCTCGGATGGTCTCTCGGAGATCATCACCATCTCGTCGACGAACCGGGGCGTGCGCTGGTCGGGCTGTCTGTGGGGCTTACGGCGGGTCCGACCGGTGCGCAGCGCGGCGGCGAGCTCCCGTTTCAGCCCGCCGCGGGCTTAGACGTATAGGGCCTGGTAGATCGTCTCGGGACTCACGCGCATGCTCTCGTCGTCGGGGAACTCCTTGAGCAAAGTGTGGCTGATCTGCTCCGGAGACCACCGCACCGAGAGCTTCTCCTGCACGTAGTCGCGCAACCGTGAGTTCGCAGAGAGCTTGGAAGGCTTCGGTCGGGCTCGCGACGCTGTCCAAGCACGCTGAGCAGAGTAAGGCTGATACTTCTGCTCCTCAGACCGAGCGTCGATCTCGCGTTTGATCGTGGAGGCCGGCCTATTCAGAGCGCGACCGATCGTCCGCAAGCCCGCGCCAGCGCGGTGCAGGTCAGCGATGGTCTCTCGCTCCGTGAGCGTGAGGAAGCGTGGATGCAGCTCCGCTTCCAGCGCCGGCAGCGCGGGAGCTGCGACAAGTGTGGTCATCCCATTGTTGTAGTCCACTCGGCGACCATCTGGGTAGGTCCTCGAGTTTCGGGTCTTTCTGACGCCCTTGTCCCAGTCCCTAGCTGTTCGCTCGTTGATCCGGACGTGCGCGGCAGCGTCCCGACGCGTCATTCCGCCAGCACGCAGGCGTTCGTACTCTCCGCGCCCGGGATGGGGGCCAGTGCTGCTGGTTCCGCGCCCGCGGATGCCCGCCCTGCGAGCCCAACCAGCCGCTGTATTTTCGTTCGCACCGACCTCCCGCGCAGCAGCTCTGACACTGCCATCCAGACGATCCAGCGCCTTGAAGAACTCTTCTCTCATCGCCTTGAACGACACGATCCTCGCAACTCCCTGAAAGACAGGGTGTTGCGAGGATCGCTAGAACCCGCCACTGCCGACCGGGCCCCTGTGTGTCCGGACCCCCCGGGCGACCGGGCCAGGGACCCCATCAGGCGTCTTCGCCGCACACTCCTGCCGGGCACGGTCCACCGTGACGGGCGTCTCATGGCAAACTGGGAGCGACCACTCGATCCGCAGTTCAGGAGAAGTTGATGCCCGACCCTCTCGCTCTCGTCCCGTACCCGCAGTCCGTCATCTGGTCGGACGGGACCTGGGAGACCAGTTCGCCGTGGGACGAGATCTCCGTGGGGATCACCGAGGATCTCCCCCGCACCGAGTACGCGCTGTCGATCTCCCCCACCGGCGCGAACCTCACCGCCGGCAGCGAGGCGGCCCTGGCCGACGGGCGCAACACCTTCGCCCAGATCGTGACCGGCTCCGAGGGCTCGATCCCCTGCGTGACCATCAGCGACTACCCGAAGAACGCCTGGCGCGGCATGCATCTGGACGTCTCCCGGCACTTCTTCGCCGTGGCCGACGTCGAGACGATGATCGACGCGATGGCGCTGCACCGGCTGAACGTCCTGCACCTCCACCTGACCGACGACCAGGGCTGGCGTGTGGAGATCAAGGGCTACCCGAAGCTCACCGAGATCGGTGCCTGGCGGAAGCAGACGCTCATCGGCCATATGAGCGGCGAGGAATCTGCCTGGGAGTTCGACGGCACCCCGCACGGCGGCTTCTACACCCAGGACGAGCTGCGCGGCCTCGTCGAGTACGCGCGCCGTCGCGGCATCATGATCATCCCGGAGGTGGATCTGCCCGGGCACATGCAGGCCGCGATCGCCGCCTACCCGGCCCTCGGCAACTTCCCCGAGCAGCAGGTCGGGGTGCGCGAGGTCTGGGGCGTCTCCGACCACGTCCTCGGGGTCTCCGACGAGGCCTTCGACTTCCTCCGTGACGTGCTCACGCAGGTCGCGGACATCTTCCCGGCCCCCTACGTCCACATCGGCGGCGACGAGTGCCCGCGGGTGGAGTGGGAGCGCTCGTCGGCCGCCCGCACCCGGATGAACGAGTGGGGCCTGACCCGGGTCTCCGAGATCCAGGGGCGCTTCACGCAGTTCGCCGCCGACGTCCTCGCCGAGGCCGGCAAGCGGATCATCGCCTGGGACGAGGTGCTCGAGAGCCACCTCCCCGACGACACCGTGATCATGAACTGGCGCCACGGCAACGGACTGAAGTCCGCCACCGGTCGCGGCTTCCAGACGATCATCGCCAACAACGAGCACACCTACTTCGACCACTACCAGGCCGGCCCGAAGGGCGAGCCCCTCGCCATCGGCGGCCTCACCACGGTCAAGGACGTCTACACCGCCTCGTACAGCCCGCAGAAGCTCGACGAGGACCAGAAGAAGCTGCTGATCGGCCTCCAGGGGCAGCTGTGGACCGAATACATGCCCACCGCCGAGCAGGTCCAGTACATGGCGTTCCCGCGCATGTGCGCCCTCGCCGAGCGCGCCTGGGGCTCCCCCGAGCAGAGCTGGGACGAGTTCGAGGAGCGCCTGCGGGCCCACCTTCCGCGCCTCGACGCGTTCGGCATCCGCTACCGTCCGCTGGACTGACATGTCCACCTCCCACCGCGATGCCCATCCCTACGGGCGCTCGGCCGATGACGTCCGCCGACGCGAGCAGCGCGTCCGGCGGACCCGTCGGCTGCGCGCGACGCAGCTGGGCATCTTCTCCCTGCTCGCCCTGCTGCTCATCGGCGTCGGCACCTACGCCGTCGGTCAGTTCCGCGAGCCCGTCCAGGAACCCGGGGTGATCGGGCCGACGTCCGCCACCGAGGAGTCCACGGGCCTCACCTGCCCGGAGCCGGGCGCGGTCCCGCTGCCGCCGAAGTCGGTGACCGTCACGGTGCTCAACGGCACCGGGCGCGGTGGTCTCGCCGGGGACATCACGGAGCAGCTCGCGGAGCGGGGCTTCGCGGTCGGGGACCCGGGGAACACGAAGAAGGCGAGCGGTGCCGCCACGGTGGTCTACGGCCCGAAGGGCTACCTCGCCGCCGAGTCCGTGCGGGCGCAGGTTCCCGACGCCACGCTGACGCTGGACGAACGGGAGGACGAGACCGTCGATCTGCTGCTCGGCAACGGGTTCTCCACCCTCGCCGAGCAGAAGGACGCGACCGCCGCTCTCGAGAAGCCGGTCGAGATCCCTGAAGGATGCCCGACGGGCTGATCGATCCGACGCACGCCGACCCGCGCCGCTCATTCCTCCCAGCGCTGACGCCCACTCCTCCGATCAGTGGGGCTCACTCCTCCGAGCGGTGGCGCTCATTCCTCCTCGCGGCGGGGCTCACTCCTCCCAGCGGCGGCGCTCGACCTCCATGCGCATGCCGATCCAGAGCGCGACGCCGCCGCCGAAGAGCAGCAGCGTCACGATGGTGCCGAACACCAGCGAGGTGGCAGGGGCCGAGGGCATGAGGCCGGAGAGCAGGACGTTGATGCCGGTGGCCTGGTTCACCGATTCCTTGGTGCCGGTGAGGGTGGGGTCCACCTCCACCACGAAGCTCGCGGAGGTGGTGTTCCCCCTAGCATCGAGCACGTCGTAGGTGATCGGGGTGGTGCGGCCGAAGAACCCGTCCTCGGGCATGAAGGTCACGGCACCGTTCGCCTGGACGGTGAAGGTGCCCTCCCCGGGGATCACCAGCTTCTTGCCCTTGCTGTCCACGAGCTCGCTGAGGTTGGTCGCCGAGAGCGAGGCGATCTGCACCGTCTGCGGGAGCAGAGCCTGCGAGGCGCTGCCGGCGGTGTCGTTGCCGAGCAGATCCACGGTCACCGGTGTTCCCGGCGCGGTGCGCTCCTCGTCGTCGCGCATCGTGGCGATCTCCGGCGTGAACCGGGCCGTGAGGGTCGCGTGGACGTCATTGTCGGCGAAGACGCCCTGGGCGGTGATGCCCACCGGTTCGGCACGGCCCGTGAACCCCTCCTCGGGGGTCATGGTCACCGCCCGCGTCTCGAAGTCGATGTGCCACGTCCCCTCGTCGCCGACCGTCACCGTCGTGCCGTCGTCGGAGATCTTGGCCCCCGTGGGGAGCTTGTCGGGGTCGAAGCGGAGCGACTCCGAGCGGACATCGCGGACCCCGGTGGTCAGGTCGAACTGGACCACGGATCCGGGTGTGGCCGCCGCGGACCGGTCCATGAGCATCGGGTAGGCGGTGCTCAGCAGTGCGACGGCGGAGGTCGCTCCCTTCCCGTCGCCGCCGGAGATCCCCATCGGGGCGGCGCCATGCACCTCGGCGCTCTCCGGGGAGAAGCGCACCGTGGCACGGTCACGATCCAGCGTCCAGGACCCCTGCCCCGGGACCACCACCGTCGTCCCCTCGTCCGTGCTCTGGGCGACCTCCTCGCCGGCGAGGGGCACCAGTTCCAAGGTGCTGGGGTCGATGAACTGCTGGCCCTCCCCCACCACGAACAGGATGTCCTCGCCATAGGGCGCGGACCAGTCCAGGTCGGAGATGATCGGGACGGTGAGGCTGACCTCGATCGCGCGCAGCACGGTCCCCTCCGCATCCTGGACGACGATCCGCATCGGATCGACCTGGCGTCCCAGTCCCGGCCCGGCCGGGGAGTGGGTGAGCGTGGCGCCATCGGCCGAGAGCTGCCAGGTGCCCTGATCGGGAACGGTCGCACGGCTCCCGTCGGAGACCAGCGTCGACCCCGGAGGGAGCCCTGCCAGCTCGAGGCGTGCCTTCCCGCCCTTCGGAATCTCTCCCTCCAGCGGGATGTCCGTGTTCTGGCCGGCCGAGCCGCGCACCGCGATGTCCTCGAGCTCGACCATCTCCGGGGTGAACTCCGCCGGACGGGATCGGACGTCATGGAGGCCCTCGATGGTGAGCGAGATCGGGACGACGGGCCCGTCGACCCCGGCCAGCGGGGTGAACACCAGATCCGCCCCGAGCAGGGTCCAGGTCCCCTCCCCGGCCACGGTGACGCTGCGGCCGTCCTCGGCGACCTCCATCAGCCCCTGGACAGCGGGGTCGAGGTCCTTGGGGATGGCGAGGAGAGTGGTGTCGAGGTCGACCTCGGTCTCGAGCTGGTCCTCGATGAGAGCATCCAGCGGAATGTGGGTGACGGCTCCGGGCACCATGGCGAGGGTGTCCGTCTCCGCCGGGAAATCGAAGGGGCCGTCCTCGCCCAGAGCGGCGGCCGGCAGGATCAGGGATGCGGTGAGCGCTCCGGCCGCGCACAGAGCGGCGGCGCGCGCGGCGACCTGTCGCAGGCCCGCGCGCGAACAGGGACGCGACGTCGGCTCGGGCACGTCGTCAGGGTAGCAAGCGCAGAGGGTCCGCCGACAGGATGGTCAGGACCTCCTCCGGGCGGTGCACCAGCCCCTACAGTGACCTCATGGACGAGCCGAGCTCCCCCGCCACTGCTCCTGAGTTCGACACCACGGCGCTGCCGCCGATGGGTGAGCTCCTCGATGCCCTCACCTCCCCGCTGGCCGCGTGGATGCCGCGGCAGCGATGGTTCGCGCACAAGGGCGCGGTGACCCCCGAGGTCTCGATCCGGGGGTGGGCCCCGCTGCGCGTCGCACCGGATCACGTGGTCGTCCTGGTGGTGGTCGGCACGTGGTTCGCCGGTAGCGATCCGGCCGAGGCGCTGTACCAGGTCCCTCTCCTCCTGCGGCATCCGGACTCTGCGTCCGCTGATCGCGATGAGGGCTCCGAGGTGGGGGTCCTCGAGACGCCGGCAGCCCGGGTGCGCGTGGATGATGCCCTGCGCGATGCCGACGGTCGCGCGGCCGTGTTCGCCCTTCTGGCCCCCGGCGGCGAGGCGAAGGGCCCCGGGATGAGCGTGATCGCCGACCGGCCCGCGCACGAGCCCCCGCTCCCCCACGGGCCCGCGCTGCGCAGCCGGATCCTGTCCGGGGAACAGTCCAACACGTCGATCATCGTCGAGCCCGAGGGGACGTCACCGATCATCCTCAAGGTGTTCCGTGTGCTCCACGACGGCGAGAACCCCGACGTGGTGC
This sequence comes from Brachybacterium sp. AOP3-A1-3, assembly GCF_052378285.1. Classification (NCBI taxonomy): domain Bacteria; kingdom Bacillati; phylum Actinomycetota; class Actinomycetes; order Micrococcales; family Dermabacteraceae; genus Brachybacterium; species Brachybacterium sp. AOP3-A1-3. The sequence goes on from NZ_JBQSXM010000003.1 coordinate 128,267, forward strand.
TGCAGGGTGCGCTCACTGCGGCCGGCAGTTCGCGCGTGCCGCGGCTGCTCGGTGCGGCGAGCCTCCAGCTCGGGGACCTGCGCACCCATTCCCTGTTCGCCCAGGAGTTCCTGCCGGGCGTCGAGGATGCCTGGCGCGGGGCTCTGCGGCTCGCCGTCGCCGGCGAGGACTTCAGCGCGGCCGCCCGCGAGCTCGGCGCGGCGGTGGCCGAGGTCCATCGTGACCTCGCCGGTGCCCTGGGCACGACGGTGACCGACGATGCGCGGCGTGCACGGATGGTCGATCAGATGCGCTCCCGAGCGGCGATGGTCGCCGCGGAGGTTCCCCAGGTGGCCGCGCATCTGCCGACGCTCGAGGCTCTGCTGGACTCCGCGCTCGAGGTGCCCTGGCCGCCGCTGCAGCGCATCCACGGGGACCTGCACCTGGGTCAGGTGCTCCTGGTGCCGGGCCGCGGCTGGGTGGTGCTGGACTTCGAGGGCGAGCCGTTGCGTCCGCTCGCGGAGCGCTCCCTGCCCGATTCCCCGCTGCGGGACATAGCCGGCCTGCTGCGCAGCCTCGACTACGTCGGCGGGGCGGTCGCCCTCGAGCAGGGCGAGGACGCGTCGGCGTGGGTCCGCGCCGCTCGGACGGCGTTCCTGGAGGGCTGCCTGGAGGTCGACGGCGGGAGGGCCGGCACCTCGGCGCCCGATGCCGATGCGGATGCGGATGCGGATGCGGATGCGGATGCGGATGCGGATGCGGATGCGGATGCGGATGCTCTCAGCGTGCTCCTGGCCGCCTTCGAGGCGGACAAAGCGGTCTACGAGGCGCTCTACGAGTCGCGGAATCGCCCGGACTGGCTGCCGATCCCGCTGGCCGCCCTCGAACGGATCAGCGCACGCAGCACGACGGATGGACAGACGGCTGGGCCGGCGGCTGGAGGGACGGCCGGGCCGACGGGCTCGTCGACACCACTGTGGCGGACGACGCTGCGGCCAGGAACGGCGCGCTGATCACGCGGACCGCGACCCGCACCCCGACGATCACCTCGAGGAGATCGCCCCTCCCCGTGCGCCAGGTGGCACTGCTGATCCCCTGGGAGTCGGATTCCGAACGACGGCGCAGGCCCCGTGCCAGGGCAGCGCGGTCGGCGGCGGCCAGCAGGTCCCGGGCGTTGTCCCCGCTGAGGTCCGGCAAGCCTGCGCTGGCCAGCAGGGCGCTCACGTGGCAGAGCGTCCCCGCACCGCGCCAGGTCTCCCCCGAGGAGCGGTCGCGCTGGGGACGTCGGTCGACGAAGCCTCCCAGGCCGGGCTGCTCGTCCAGCACCGCGCTGGTCACGCCCGTGAGGAGTCCGCGGATCCAGTCGTAGATCTCGTGCTGCTCCGGCAGGGTCGCCGGGGATCCTGTGGGCGCTGTCGACATGCGTGCCCGCCTCTCGCGTCGCGCGCCGTCGGGGTCGCCGATGCGCTGTGCAGCCGGCCCGTCCGGGGCCGAGCTGTCGATCCGGTCGTGGATGGTCTTCTCGTCGAACCCGTCGATCACGTTGATCACATCGATCACATCGATCACATCGATCACATCGAACTCGACAATCCTGCTGATCCCGCCGGCTCCGTGGTCCAGCGTAATAGTCGCCCTGGGGGCCACCGATGGGGAGAACTCCCCATCGGGACGATTCATTCCTGGACGGGGACGAAATCCACCGGAGCGACCGAGGAGTAGCGGTCCTGGCGGATCGAGACCACGCCGACGCCACCGATGAAAGGAGCCAGGGCCTGAGGGTTCTTCCCCGGGTTGGCCAGGATGACCTGGAATCCGAAGTGACGGAAGGACTCCATCGCCGCGGTGATGAACTTGCCGGCGCCCTTGGAGAACGCCTCGTCGATGATGATCGGGGCGAATCGCGGCACCTCCTGGCCGGTGCCGGCCAGCTGGTAGCGCAGCGCCGCGGCGAGGCAGAAGGTCGCCAGTCGCTCGTTCTGGCCGCCCGAGAGCGGGCCGCCGGACTCGTGCGCGTGGACCACCGTCCCCTCGGCGTCGACCTCCTCGGCGTGGAAGTGGACGTGACGACGCACGTCGAGGATGACCCGGGAGATCTGGTCGTCCCGCGTGCGCGCCGCACCGATCATGTCCATGAGGTGGCGCAGGGAGAGGAAGCGCTCCTCGGCCAGGTCCCGATCACGGCTGATGTCGTTCAGCGCCATGTCCGCCACGGCGTCCTCGAGGGCGCGCTTGAACTCGTCGAGCGCGGTGAGGTGCACCGGTCTCATCGACAGCTGCAGGAAGCGGCCGGAGTGGAACTCGACCTGCGCCAGCAGGGCGTTGATGCGCTGCAGGCGCTTGCGGATCTCGGCGGGCTCTCGGGCGATGGCGGTGGCCAGGGCCTGCACGTCCCCGAGGGTGTTGCCGGTGAAGAACTCGAAGAAGCGGTCCTCGACCTCGGGCAGCTTCTCCTCCTCGATCCGCTGGAGGATCGCCAGGAAGTCGTCGGCCGCCTCCAGGGTCGCCGCGGTGTCCCCGGCCTGCGCAGGCCAGCGGCGAGAGAACTCGCGCATCACGGTGCGGATGTCCTCCTCGGTGCGGGAGGTGCGCCGGGTCAGGGCCATCAGCTCCGCGTCCAGGGTCGCGGACGCATCCTTGGTGACCTGATCGATGTTCCCGATCAGCAGGGTCGGCGCGATCGCGGCGAACCGCTCGGCGAGCTCCTCCTCGACCTCGGGCTCCAGGCTCGACTCGGCGACGCGCTCCGTCGCCGCCGCCAGGCGCTCGTCGGCGCGCTCTGCCTGCTCGCCGAGCTTGCCGGCGGTGCGCACCACCTCCAGCAGCTCTTCGTCGGACTCCGCGATCGAGCGCTCGACGTCGTCGATCTGCCGCGCGAGCTCGCTCAGCGCCGCCGAGCCGTCCTCCGCTGCACGCACCATGTCGCGCAGGTTGGACACGCGCCGGGCGACCGAGGCGGCATCGATGTCGTCCCAGGTGACCGAGCTGATCGACTGCAGAGCATAGAGACGCTCCCGGCGCTGCTCGCGCTGGGACTCGACGTCCTTGCGCCGGGCCTGCGCCTCGAACAGGGACTGCTCGGCGCGGGTGCGCTCCTGCTCGAAGACGGCGCGCTTGGCGCGGTTGTCGAAGCCGAGCACCCACTGGGAGCGGTCGTTGATCTGACGGTCGGCGTTCTTCTCGTGCCGGGAGGCGGAGTGCTTGATCTGGCCCGAACGCAGCACCGCACGGTTCAGCCGGGTGAACTCCTCGAGGGTCTCCGCGCACGTGTAGTCCATGCGAGACGCGATCTCGCTGGTCAGCCACACATGGAACTCGCCGTCCTTGACCTCGAGCTTGGCGGCCAGCGACCGCTCGTCGATCGTCTTCGACGGGCGGCGCAGGTCGGTGTTGACGCGGTTGTAGGAGATCCGCCGACGCAGCTTGGTGCGGTCGATGACCGTGGCCACCTCGCGGTAGACACGGTCCGGCACGAGGATCGAGCGGGCGAGTCCGCGCAGCGCCTGCTCGGCGGCCGCGGTCCATTCCTCCTCGCCGCCGCGCACCTGCAGCAGCTCGGCGGCGAAAGGCAGCTCGGTGGGGGCGATGCCCACCTCGGCGGCGATGTGGTCGCGCAGTGCCACGTCCTCGGAGTGCAGGTTCGAGGCGCGCGTGGTCAGCGACGCGAGCTCCTCGCGGGTGCGGGCAAGAGTCGTGGAGAGCTCGCGCACCATCGCCTCGGCCTCCCAGCGGGCGGAGTCCGCGCCCTTCTCCTCGGACTCCAGCGCCTCGCGCAGGGCGTCGACCTCGCGCTGCAGGGCCAGGAACATGTCCTCGCCGGAGGGGGTGCGCAGTTCGACGGTGGCCAGCAGCGCGGCGAACTCGGTGCCGCGCTCCCGGCGTCGGTCGCGCTCGACCTCGAGGCCGGCGATCTGCTGCTTCCAGTCGTCGATCTCGCCGCCGCCGGCCCGCTTGCGCTGCTCCTTGAGCTGACCGAGGTCCGCGCGGGCCTCGGCGACGTCCTGGGTCAGTCGTCGCTGCTGGGCCCCGAGCCGGTCGCGCTCGAGCTGGAGCCGGCCGGTCTCGTCGCCGAGCAGGCGCACGAGGTGCTGGGCGGCATAGACATCGATATCGGCGCGGCGATCCACGAGCTCCCCGCCGCGCGAGCGCATCGCGGTCCAGTCCTCGTGGTTCTCCCGCAGCCCGCGCAGCAGGTCGCGCTGCTCCCGGGCGGTGACCAGGGCCTGGTAGACCTCGGAGAGGTTCTGGAAGTTCGCGAGCGCCTGGTCGGCGAGCTCGAAGGTGCGGGGGGCGTCGAGCATGTAGTCGCGCAGCAGGGCGTTGACGTCGCCGAGCTCCTTGGCGGACTGGATCTTGTGCAGCAGGCCCAGTGCCTTCTCGTCCGGGATGCCCAGCAGCTGGCTGAAGGCGGCGCGGTACTCGCGGAACTGGCGGAAGGTCTCGGTGCCGGGGTGCGCGTTCTCGAGCGCCTTGCCCTCGATCTGCGTGGAGACGAACTGCCGCAGATCGGTGACGTCCAAGGGGGTGCGGGAGATGACGTAGAGGCTCTTCACGTCGGAGTCCGACGTGTGCCCCGCATGCAGCAGGAGCAGCCGGGAGAGCTGGACGATGCCGCCCATCCCGTCGGAGTAGCGCATCGTGAGCACCGACAGGGTGGTCTTGTCGCGCAGCACCTCCTGGCTGAACTCGCCGGTGGCCTGGTCGTAGTGCATCGCCCAGGCGCCGCGCACGTAGCTGGCCACGGTGCGGCGGTACTTCGAGCGGGCCGGTCCGGCGTCGGACGCCGCGGCGTTGAACTGGAGCGTGCGCGGCGGGGTGAGCAGGGCGCTGACCGCGTCGAGCAGCGTCGACTTGCCGGTGCCGGGACCGCCGGTGAGGAAGAAGCCCTTGGCGGAGATCTTCAGATCATGGGTGCCGTGGAACGTTCCCCAGTTCGACACCTGCACCGCGATCAGGCGCCACTGGCCCGGATGCGGATGGTCGGGGTCGGTGCCCACCCGGGCGGTCGGCGCGTCGGCCTCGGGCATGCCCGGAAGATCGAGGGTCTCGGCTGCGGAATTCACCCTTGCAGGGTACCGGGACCGGCGCCTGTTCCGTGGCGCCTCCGCAACAGGGCCCCGCGGCGCGTCATCGGGATCGGCCGACGGGGCCCCGCGGCGCACCGCCAGGGTCGGCCAGGAGCCTGTCCGTGGGTCATATCGCCCGTCGCCGGAGGTCCTGTCACCGTCGCCGGGGACCGGCGCGAGGTGACGCGCCGGTCGACATCGCCATGGCGTTCCTGTCGAGTGCACATTGCTATAGTCCAAGTCCCGGCCGTCCTGGGGGTTCTCCTCGCATGCGGCGTCACCGTCACACTCGGCGTCTCCCCGCGAGGACGGCGCGCGAGCCCCTGATCCAGCACACGTGGGAGGAGCGTCGACGAATGGCATCATGCCCGCACCGGCGTCGCCGCGACCCTCTGAGCGCCGCATGAGCGCCGCCCCGGATCCCTCGCCGCTCCTCCTCTCCTCGTGCACCTCCGATGGTCCCGGGGACACGACCACGCTCTGGGACCAGGCCTTCCCGGTGTCCGTCTGGCGCACCGTGCTGGGGGCGAGCACCGTCACCGTGCAGGTCGAGGGCACCAGGACCACTCTGTGGGGGGCCCGGGACGGGCATCGGATCCCGCTGGGCCCGCTGGCCGACGGGCGCCGGGAGATCCCGCTCGCCACGGACGACCACGAATGGCTCTGGGTCGAGGGTGATCCACGCTCGGTGGTCTGGACGACCGACCGCTCGATCGCCCTTGCGCAGGTCACCGTGGTGATGCCGACCTACCGCCGGGAAGCGGATGCGGTCGCGCAGGCGGCCCGCTTCGCCCGGATGCAGTGCGTGCGTCACGTGATCGTGGTGGACCAGGGCGAGAGCCTCGCGGAGCACAAGGATTTCCGTCGGCTCCAGGCATCCGTCCCGGAGATCCAGCTGATCACGCAGCCGAACCTGGGCGGCTCCGGGGGCTACGCCCGCGGCATGCTCGAATCGGAGAAGCACCCGCAGGACGCCGTGCTGGTCTCGGACGACGACGCGATCATCAGCGAGGAGTCGCTGCGCCGCATGCTGACCTACCAGTCGCTGGCCGCGCAGCCCACGATCATCGGCACCCCGTTGTTCTCCGCGCAGGACCCGATGCGGCTGACAGCCCTGTCCGAGGCGGTCCGCACGAACGACTTCCAATGGCACGCGGCCGACGGTGTGCACGGCCCCATCGACCTCACCGGGACGTCCCCGGAGCGCTGGACGTTCCTGCGCGCCCACGGGGAGGTCAACTACACCGGATGGTGGGCGACGCTGTTCCCGCCCGGAACCGTCGCCGAGCTCGGCCTGCCAGCCCCCTTCTTCCTGAAGTGGGACGACGCCGAGTACGGCCTGCGCGCCACCCGGCACGGCTACCGCCATGTGGTGCTGCCCGGGACGAGCGTGACGCACCCGCCGTGGGATGCGTTCCGCACCCAGATGTCCTGGTCCTCGCGGGTCCTGCACCGCAACCGCCTGGCCACCGCCGCCGCGTACGACGCCTCTCGCGGCGTGATCCTCTCCTCGCTGCTGCACCAGCTCAAGCACATCCTGTCCGGTCACCACCTGACCGCGACCCTCTGGGACCACGGCATCGACGCCTTCCTCGCCGGGCCGTCCAGCTGGCTGGGGCACGATCTCGAGCGGGCCCGCGCCGACGGACAGGAGCTGGTGACGCGGTGGAACGCCCGGAACCCGACGTCCGCGGAGGCGCTGCCCGCCCCTCGCTCCGCTCCCCTGCCGCTGGCCCCTGCGCTGCTGCGCGCCCTGCTGCGGCTGGTCCGGCCGGATACTGAGCCCCGGGTCGTGGTGGCGATGACCGCCGAGCAGCTGCACTGGCGCTCCGCGCTGGGAGCCGACGCCGTGATCATCACCGACGCAGGCGGTCCGGACGGCGCCGTCCACCTCGTGCGGGGATCGACGGCCCGTCATCTGCTCGCACGGACCATCGGTCGCCACCTGCGGATGGCTCTGCACTGGTCGTCGCTGCGCCGGCAGTACCGACGGGCTCTCCCCCGCGTCACGACCGACGCGGCCTGGGCCGAGCAGTTCGACCGGGCCGCCGCCCCGTCGCCCAGCCCGTTGCCCGCGCCATCGCCCAGGCCGTCGTCCGCTCCATCGCCCACCCCGCCGCATGCCCCGTCGCGCTCCGAGAACGGGAGCGTCTAGACCATGCAGCCTCGCGAGAACACCCTGAACCGTCGCATCCGCAGCGCCGGCGGCAAGTTCCTGCGCCGATTCGGTCTGCTGCCGGGCGGGATGCCCGACGGCCTCGGGGACGACGCGACCCTCCGCGACAGCACGCTCGACGGCGACGTGATCGTGTACTTCGCCGACACCGCCGACAGCCTCTACCAGCTGCGCGGCTGGTACGGGCCGCTGCGGGAGCTGCACCGTGCCCAGGGGGTGACCGTCGTGTGCATGGACTCCCGGGTCGCGGCCACCATCCGACAGGAATCCGGACTCCCGGTGGTGACGATCGCGCAGGACGCGACGCTGGACGCCCTGATCATCCGCAGCGGCACGAAGCTGATCCTGTACGTGAACTACAACCCGCTGAACATGGCCCCGCTGCGTGCGCGATCCGCACTGCACGTCTCCCTGCTCCATGGCGACTCCGACAAGGGCGTCTCCGTCTCCAACCAGGTCAAGGCGTACGACTACTCCTTCGTGGCCGGGCAGGCGGCGATCGACCGCTTCGCCCGGTACACGTCCCTGTTCGACGCCGAATCACGCTGCATCGAGGTGGGCCGCCCGTCGCTGGACACCGACAGGGTGGAACCCGGCACCTCCCACCTGCGCGGCGACGATCCGGTGGTGCTGTACGCCCCCACCTGGGAGGGCGGGCAGGCGAGCGTCGCCTACAGCTCCCTGCAGACGCATGCCGATCCCATGCTGCGCTCGCTGCTCGCGCAGGGCTATCGGATCATCTATCGCCCCCACCCGCTGACGGGGGTCCGCGTCCCGGAGTTCGGGGAGGCGGACCGCGCGGTGCGGGAGCTGCTCGAAGGTGGCTGGCACACCATCTCCGGCGACCGCCCGCTGCAGCGCGACTTCGCCGAGGCGGATCTGCTGATCTGCGATGTCTCCGCGGTGGCGAACGACTGGCTGGCCACGGGCAAACCGGCCATCGTCACCCGCTCCGCCGGGGCCGACGCCCGCGATGCGGGCACTCGGATGCTCGACGTGCTGCCGCGCCTGGACGCGGCCGATGCCGAGCATGCCGCAGAGATCGTCACCGAGCAGATCGAGGTCGATCCGGATCGCGAGGAGCGCCGGCGCCTGACCGAGTACTACCTCGGCGACACCCGTCCGGGCGCCTCGCTGGCGCGGTTCCTCGACGCCTGCCGCGACCTCAGCGCGCAACGGGATCGGCTGTGGAGGCAGATCACGGAGAACGAGCACCCCTCGGATCCGCGCACCGCGACCAGCTGAGCCGCGCGACTCGCGAGCTCAGTGCCGTCGGAGTGCTCAGTTCTCGGGACGCCCCGCGCGCCAGTACCCCATGAAGGACACCTGCTTGCGGTCCAGGCCGAGCTCGCTCACCAGGTGCCGGCGCAGCGACTTGATCACGCCCGCCTCCCCTGCCAGCCAGGCGTAGAAGGAGCCGTGCCCCGTCGTGGTCTCCCACAGGATCGAGGAATCGACATCGACGTCCTCGAGCACCTCGGGAGCAGCGGCACCTGGCGTCGCATCGACAGCGGCGCCGGCGGGAGCGCCCTCCCCGCGGAAGGCTTCTCCTCGGAACGCCTGCGCGTTCTCGCCCATGAGGCGCTGCACCTCGGCGGCGAGCAGCTCTCCATGGGGCCGATCCCCGCGGGGCAGCCAGCGCACCTGGACCCCGGAGCGGGTGAGGATCCGCTGCTCGTCGGCGGCGTCCGGGATCTCCACGAGGGCATGTCCCGTGATGGAGGCCGGCAGCGACTCCAGGATCGAGCCGATCGCCGGGAGGGCGGTCTCGTCGCCCACGAGCAGCACGGTGCGGGCGGTGCCCGGCCGGAACTCGATGCCGCTGTAGTCGGGGCCCACGAGGCGCTTGTTCGGGCCGAGCATCGAGATGGTGTCCCCGATCTGCGCCTGCTGCGCCCATCGCGCCGCCACACCGCTGCCCTGGATCACCTCCGGCTCGAGGTGGAGCACGAAGTCGACATCGATCTCGGGGTGCTCCCCATGGTTGCCGGGATGCCCGGCCGCCCGGAAGTCCCGCACGGTGTAAGTGCGCATCCAGCCGCGGTCCAGGGGATCGATCTGCAGCCACGTGCGGTACCACTCGGGCTGGGTCACCGGGTCGATCAGGCCATCCGGTCGCACGGAGGCGAAGTGGTCCCGGCTCCTCTCGGGGCCGGGGACGATCAGCTTGATGCGCATGTCCAGGGGATGGCAGTTGGCGCCGAAGTGGACCAGGTCAGGGCTCGTGAAGGTGAAGCGCACCAGGTTCTTCCCGAGCTGTTGCCGGGCGGCGACGGTGAGCTCGAAGGCGAGCAGGGAGCTGTGCTCGAGAGCGGGTGCCAGATCGGCGACGGGAGCTGACGGGTCGGCAGTGATCGTGGTCATCGCGTCCTCCTCGGAGGGGTTGTGGTGGGTGCGCCCTCGGCCGCGGGGCAGCACCATGGGCGTGCCCGAATGGGGGTCCGGGGCGATGTGGCAGTCGAGGGCGAAGACGTCGCGCACCATCTGCTCGGTGATGACGTCGGCCGGAGGGCCCTCGACATGGATGCGGCCGTCCTTGACGGCGATCAGGTGGTCGGCGTAGCGGGCCGCGAGGTTGAGGTCATGCAGGACGATGCCGACGGTCGTGCCCCGCTCGCGATTGAGGTCGCGCACCACGTCCAGCACATCGAGCTGATGGGTGAGGTCCAGGAACGTGGTGGGCTCGTCGAGCAGCAGCACCTCTGTCTGCTGGGCGAGCGCCATGGCGATCCAGACCCGCTGACGCTGCCCGCCGGAGAGCTCGGCGACGGGCCGGTCCCGCAGGTCCACGGTGCGGGTCGCCGCCAGGGCGTCCTGCACGGCCTGCTCGTCGTCCTCGCTCCACTGCGGGAAGAGACCCTGATGGGGGAAGCGGCCGCGGGCGATGAGCTCGCGCACCGTCACCCCGTCGGGGGCGAGGGGTGATTGCGGAAGCAGACCGAGGCGCCGGGCGAGCTCCTTGCCGGCGAGGGCATGGATGTCCTTGCCGTCGAGCACGACGTCGCCTCCGCGCGGCGCCATCAGCCGGGACAGGCCGCGCAGCACCGTGGACTTCCCGCAGCCGTTGGCCCCGACGATGATCGTGATCTGCCCCTCGGGCAGCGTCAGATCGAGATCGTGGATGATCTCCCGGCGGTCGTAGGCCAGGTGCAGCCCTCGGGCCTGGACCAGTGCCATCTGTCGGCCACCTTCCCGTCGCAAGGTCTTCGTGGCGTCCACGGTCCAGCGGGTCCGACGACCCTCCGCACCGGGATGCACCCGCGCACCGATGTGCGATGAGGCAAGCCTGACCTTATTCCGCAAGCCCCATGGCACGCAATTGCGGTCCACGCGCGGGCCGGCCGGTTCCACCATCGGTGCACGCCGCAGGCCTGCACCTCCGCGACGACGTGAGCGGGATCATGCGGGAGGGCGCTCCCCTCAGGGGCATTCCCTCGGGCGACGGCCTGTCGGGCCGGATGCCGCCCGTGAGAGGAACCACGGATTTCGCCGGCTCTCCGCGAGCCGCTGAACAAATGCCCCGCGACCTCGTACAGTGAACGCCGAGGGTCGCGCCGGTTGCGGCCCAGTGAACTCGACGGATGCGGTTCCTGCAGATGACCGTCGGTCATCCGGCAGCGCCGCCGACCCGCACGAAGGAACGACTCTATGTACTCACTCATTCTCCTCAATGGCGGAATAGGCAGCCGAACGGGCGCAAGTCAGCCCAAGCAGCTCCTGAAGCTCCGCGGTATCCCGATCCTGGTCTACGCACTCGTCACGGCCGACCGTGTCGAGCAGATCTCCCAGATCGTGGTCAACTACCCGCCGCAGTGGCGGGAGCAGATCGAGGAGGTCCTCGAGGCCTACGCGATCTCGACCCCGGTCACCCTGGTGGAAGCCGGCGACTCCCGGCATTCCTCGGTCGCCGCGATGCTCCCGCATTGCACCAACGACGACGTGATCATCCACGAGTCCGCTCGCCCACTGGTGCGTGAGCGCGACTTCCGCAATCTCATCGACTCCGAGCACAAGAACGTCTCGCTCATGTCGCCGATCTCCTTCACGGTGGCCCCGGTCGACCCGGAGACCTCCGAGGTCACCGGGTCCCTGGACCGCGACCGACTGCGCAACGTCCAGCTGCCGCAGAAGTTCTCGAAGTCCGACCTCGAGGCGTCGCACGAGCGCGCCGTGAACGAAGGCATCGAGTTCACCGAGGACGCCACCCTGGTGGCGGACAGCGGGTTCCCCGTCCACTTCATCGATGGCTCGGACGAGAACTTCAAGGTCACCACCAGCACCGATCTGAAGATGGCAGGGTTCCTCCTGCGACCGGAGGAGGACGACGATGAGTAAGACTGCACTCGTGACCGGGGCGTCGCGCGGCATCGGCTTCGAGACCACCCGCCGGTTCATCCTGAACCACGACGACATCACCACCGTGGTCATGTTCGCCCGTGACTCGGAGGACTTCGACAACAACGTGAAGGAGCTCGAGAAGGAGCTCCCGATCGGCCGCAAGCTCGTGCCGTACAAGGTCGACGTCGGCGACCGCTCGGCCCTCAAGAAGGCGGTCAAGCAGGCGTACGACGAGGTCGGGAACATCGACATCCTCGTCAACAACGCCGGCTACACCAACCCGGTCCCGCTCCAGCAGGTCAAGATGGCCGACTTCGAGAAGACGATGGAGGTGAACGTCTACGCGCCGTTCACGATCATCAAGGCGCTGCTGAACCGCGGCAACACGTTCGATCTCATCGTCAACATCGCTTCGACCGCCGGTATCAACGGCCGGTCCGGCTGGCTGACCTACTCGGCCTCCAAGGCCGCAGTGATCAACATGAGCCAGGTGATGCGCGAGGAGCTGTCGATCTACGGCACCCGCGTGGTGTGCCTCTCCCCCGGCCGCACCGCGACTGCTCTGCGCAAGACCCTCGCACCTGACGAGGATCCGACGACGATCATGCAGCCCGAGCACGTCGCTCAGGTGATCAGCACGCTGTCGTCCTCCGTCGGCAAGTTCATCGACTCGGAGAACATCGTCGTGCGGCAATGAGCCGCCCGTTCTGAGCACGACCTCGCGCTGATCTCTCGGCGCATGACGAGGGCGTGGCACCGATCCAGGATCGGTGCCACGCCCTCGGTCTATGCGCGGCATGCAGGGACGTGCAGAGAGTCGCCTGTGCGCGTCCTGCGGCGACGGAGGCCGCCGACGAGTCAGCTCTTGGCCTTGGCCGCCTTCTTGGACTCCGCCACGAACTGCTTGTACCGGCCGCAGACCTCTTCGGGGTCACCATCCATCACGAGCTTGCCCTCGTGGACCCACAGCACACGGCTGCACATGTTCTGGATGGTGCCGAGCGAGTGGCTGACCAGGAACACGGTGCCGGCGGATTCACGCACCGAGTCCATCTTCGCCTTGCTCTTGGCCCGGAAAGCGGCGTCGCCCGTGGCGAGAGCTTCGTCGATCATGAGGATGTCCGGAACAGCAGAGGCGGAGATGGCGAAGCGCAGGCGCGCACCCATGCCGGAGGAGTAGGCCTTCATCGGCAGGTTCACGAATTCACCGAGGTCGGCGAAGTCCACGATCTCCTGATAGCGCTCTTCGACTTCCTTGGTGGTCAGGCCGAGCGCGAGCGCGCCGATCATGATGTTGCGCTCGCCCGTGAGGTCCTTCATGAGCACGGCGTTCACGCCCAGCAGGGAAGGGCTGCTGGCCACGTGCACGGTGCCGGCGGCCGGCGGGATGAGTCCGGCGATCGCACGCAGCAGGGTGGACTTGCCAGAGCCGTTCACGCCGATGATCCCGATGGACTCACCATGCTTGGCGGCGAAGGTGATGCCACGGACCGCCTTGACCTCGCGCACGGGAGGCTGGCGGGCACCGCGCCGCAGCAGCTTCTGCAAGGGCCCCTGCTTGTCGCCAGGGCCGTGCCCCACCTTCTTCGCACCGAAGACTCGGTAGGTGACGTGCAGGTCGTTGACGAGCAGGGAGAGGTGGTCGGACGGGGCGGCGACGACCGGCCCGCCCTCGAGGTCCTCCGGATCGATCTCGAAATCGACTTCTTCAGCTTCAGTCACGTCCGTACCGCTCCTCTCCGCGCCAGAACACCAGGAAGCCCACGACCGCGAAGACGACAGCCCAGCCGATGCCGAGCAGCCACATGAACAGCGACTGCGGGTATGCGGGCTCGTTGAGCAGGCAGGAGCGCACCAAGTACAGGTAGACGGCGACCGGCTGGTACTGGGCGATCCAGCCCCAGCTGAACTGGCCGAGGTAGCGGTCGATCGAGAAGATCACGCCGGAGGCGTACATCAGCACGCGCATCACGTGCGGGATGAGGTTGTCGAGGTCCGGCGTGATCGCGACCCAGCGCGCCATGAGGAAGGCGCAGCCGGTGGAGAAGATCCAGAGCAAGCCGATCGCGGGGATCGTCAGCAGCCAGTACCAGTCGATGGTGACCTTGCCGGCGAAGGGCAGGAAGCCCGAGACGTAGGAAATGAGGGCCATGACCGCTACGGCCGGGCCGAGGATCGCGAGCTCGGAGAGCACCCCGGCGATCGGCAGCACGGCTCGGGGGAACTTCACCGACCGCACCAGATTGAGGTTCTTGTTGATCGAGTGGGCGCCTGCCATCACGGAGCGCTCGAAGAAGCGGAACATGAACACGCCGCACACGATGAAGGCGATCGTGTTCTCGATGCCCTCGCGGCCCACATGCAGGATGAAGCCGAAGATGACCACGTACACGGCGGCGTTCATCATCGGGGAGAACAGTGTCCACAGCTGCCCGAGGTAGGTGTTCTGGTTCTCCGCGTAGGCCTTGGAGATGGCCATCACCTTGATGAAGGAGCGGCGGGACCACAGGTCCTTCAAGTAGGCACCCAGATGCGGGCGCACCCCGATCGGCTCCAGTCCGTTCTCCCGAGCAGCGGAGTCCACCTCCGCCTGGTCGAAGGTGCGTTCGAGCGGTGGCGGCACCAGAGGTGCCGTCACGCGACCTGCCTCACCAGCGGTCAAGACCCTGCTCCAATCTCACCGAGGTTGCCGAACTGCGGCTACCTGGGGCTCGTACGATGTAGTGACGGGACAGTGACCTCGTACGACCTCCGTACCGCGCGACGCCCCACCTTACGACGGTCGCGCCCGTCAGCCCAGAACCGGTGATGCAGGTCCCTGACCGCCAGACCGTCCAGCACTGGTCGGAGATGCCTGCCCATCGCACGCCTCCGCGAGCGGTGTTCGCCCGCAGAGGCATGCGATCGCACCGATCGGGGCATCGATCAGGCACTCTCCCAGAGCGCCGCACCATCCCCGGGCACAACATCGCTGGACCACGGCTTCGTCGTATCTGCCCAATGCCAGATCTTCGGATCTGCTGCTCGCTCACGCGTCGGCACGGACGCCCATACGGCATCTAGCTCGGCACGCTTGGGCCCGTTGAGGTAATGCAGTGCGTCGCGATCGTCGAGACGATACAGCTTCATAGCGGGGAGAACCCGAGCAGCGTAGTGATCCTCGCGCAGACCCTTCAGGTCCAAAACGAGCACATCGGTATCGAAGGCCTCGAAGTCGAACTCATGCGCACGATGGATCCGCCGATAGAACTCGTAAGCGACCTCAGGCGTCGCATCCAGGCGCCTGGCCGCACCGTAGAGCACCCCGAACCCACTGTCGTCCGCCTTTGACGTGCTTCGAGCTGCTAGACGGGAATCGCCGAGATCAAGCTCATACAACTCTGTGAGGTCACCGGCGACGGCTGCATCGACGGGCAGGAGCACAGCCCGATCAACAGGAACAAGTTCGGAGATCAGAGCTCTATCCAAAGAGCGCCGATCCAGCACCCCTGAGGCCGCAAAGTCCATGGCACTCGTGTCGACCCACTCGATGGCGACTCCGTCAACCTCGAGCTGCTCAGGCATGCTCTCGGGACTCACGATCCATGCACGCAGAGGGCGTGACGTCGATCGCGACGCAGTGCCCAGCACCTTTGCGAGATGGGGGATCTCCTTGGTCGTCGGGGTCAGAACAACGTCACAGACGGACTCGTCCTCCGACTGGTCAACGGTCGCCACAGAATCAAACAACTTGCGCACGAGAGGCTCAGCCGACGGCAGAGCGTCGACATCTTCATGTCGAGCACGTGCGATCTCGACCTCGGGGGCCACCGTGCGGGACCAAACGTCATATACCGACTCCCGGTCCTTACCCTCAAAGATCGCGGTTAACACCGGCTCGAGACGATCGCGCATCCGGGCACGCATGTCATCGAACTCCTGCTCCGAAAGTCGGAAGAGACCGGCAAAACGAACATCGGCATTATTTTTGGGTTCGAATGCCGCCTTGAGTCCGATCGACGTGGTCGGCAAATAGCAGTGGAGACGAGTCGTGACGACATTTGTGTAGTTCCGGCGGTAACGCTCGAGAAGGTTCACGGCGTCCCACATGTTTTCGGTGAAGGATCGCTTCTTAATCGCACCGTACGACTGCTTGATGTTCTCGTGTCCCTTGGGTACGGGGGTCCGTGATACATCCACGTACGCAGTCGCGGGCTCCGGCTTGCGCTCAAGATCCGGAAAAACTGTGTTCACAGTCGTCGTCAGGCAGCCCGAGAAAAACGCCGGAACATCCAGCGACAGCAACAGATCTACGGTGGTCCAGTCGCGACAGCCGATGGGACCATGCGCGCGCAGGTAGTCAATCGCATCCGGCGTCAGCAATTCCCGCTTGTTGCAGTGGAACGACACGAAGATCGGGTTCAGGTTCGGATGAAGCGGGAAATCGTACGTGTCCAGTCCAAACAGCGCGTGCATATGCCACCCAAATTCGAGCAACCACGTGTCGGGCGCGAAGCTCTGATAAGTGGACGAGTCGCGGTCAACGGTCACCAGCTCTACGTCGGCGCTTACCTTTTCGCGACGCAGCTCCGGCCGCACTCGCTCCTGCATAGCTGTCACGAAGGCCACAACATCCGGCTCTCCGTGGAACCGGAGATTTTGATGTCGCACGACATGACCGAGCGAGGCGAGAGTCTGAATCTGGTCGCCAATATTCTGGGAAGCTCGGGCACGCCCGGGTTGGGTGTAATCGACCACGCCGAAGGAGACCCTGGCCCCTTCAGGGGCCGAAGAGGTCCGATCCCGCTCCGATCCTGCCCAACGCTCCCCCCATGCGATCTCATCCGCCCCAGCGGCCCACTTCGCCTGCTGTGCAGGATCTTCGTACACCGCCTTTACGCGAGCAAAGGCGACGTCCGCAAGTTTCAACTCATCTGCGACGAACAGATGACGATAGATCTCGAACCACGTCCGCGCGTCGAAATCAGGGACATCATCCAGCCACTTGCGCGCCCTCTTCACGCCCTCCGCACGATCCGCCCAGAACAGGGAATCAATCGCCTCCACGGGAGCATATTTGTAGCACTGCGGCGCGGGAACCTCGTTGAAGTACTGCCGTGCAAGCCGATAATACCGCCGATGATGAGCAATAACGCCCGCCGCCAGATCCCCTGCGACGCGAGTGTTCTCATTTCGACGGAGCCCATCCGCCATAGACTGTGGCATCGCCTGACGCTTCGCTTTAAGCATTTCCCTCGTGGCGTCGAGCACCGCCTCCTCGATACTCGCACCGCGGCGGAGGCTGCGAACGAGATCCTCTGCACCCGGGGTCTTCTGGCCCGAACTCGCCTGGACCTTCAGCTTTGCGACGGACTTCCTGACGCGGTCAGCTTGGCTCGCCTTCGGGAGACGTGCCTGCATCGCCACAGTAGGACGACCTTCAACAGCCGCGAGGAGCCCCTCGTAAGCCTCGGCCCATCTCAGTGACTCCCGCTGAGCAATTTGCCGAACTTGATCCTTCGTCGCGATCGGCAAAGAGCGGGCGGCAATCCGGCGGATCCGTCGCATTCTTGACATGTACATCAACATCCTTTTAGAATCGGGCAAATTTCAGCATACGAACGAACATGCTCAACTAGGACTACCGCCTAAACGGCACACCTAGAACGCTTCAATCCTGAAGATTCCGAGCGGAGAAGCGTTGATCTGCCCAGCCGAACGCCTCCTGCCACCTGGCGAGCACCGCCTCCTCATCGAGTGTGCTCTTGACATCCTCCCGCCCCGCCTCTCCGAGACGCTGGGAAAGCGCGGGGTTCTGAAGCAGTTTGAGAATCGCGCCGGCAAGCTCGGACCTGTCACCGCGGGGTACGACAAATCCGGTCTCTTCATTTTTGATAAGCGTGGAGGGGCCATACAAGCAGTCGTAGGCAACAACCGGGGTCCCAACACCCAGAGATTCTGCGATCGACAACGGAAGAGCCTCCCACTCCGAGGTGGAGATAGTGCACAAACTCCGTGCCATAACCTTCAACGGCTCCTTCGTGCGGCCCTCAAAAGTCACGCTCGAGCGAAGACCTAAATCTTCAACGAGAGATTCTAGTTCGCGCTTCGACGGCCCTCCACCGTAAATTTCGAGACGGGCATCTGGAACGTCTCTCAGTACGAGGGAAAAAGCATGGATGGCCTCGTGGAGGGACTTCTGAGGCGCAAGGCGCGAAACCACTGAAACAAGCTTGACGTCACGCTCGACCTCCGCGATCTCGGGAAATCGCAGGACATTCGGAACAACAGTCATCACGTCTTCTGCTCCAATTCGGGTGACCATATCGCCCCTTTGACGCTCACTGAGCACCAGGAATGCATCGAGTTCAGACATCCGATTGAAGGTCGCCTCATAGTCGGGCCTCAAGGGACTGTTGACCTCGAAAGGTGCGGTCAAATGACTGTTATGCATCATTGCCATACGGATCGCACTGTCGGACCTGAGCCCCATGATCTTTGTGATTGCGGAGGAAGATTCTGCAACCACGTAGGGCGCAATCGAGAAGGAGTCCACAACCGACTGCAGCCACGCCACATGCCACGCAGGAATGCCGGAGTGCCGCACTACCTCACCGGATTGGCGATCCGCTACATAGACGCCAATACCGCGACCGGTCCCAGCGTCAAGCCATCTCTGCGCATAGCAAAAACCATTCTTCGCGAGGAACATCTCGCGTGTCTGAGCGCCATTCGCGTCATACAGGGACCGAACGTGCGGAACTCCGTTGAGATACTGATCCCGACGAACACGTATCGCATTCTCATAGTAATTTATATGCTTGATGGCACCCGTCTTGTGCAGACGAGTAAACGTGAGCAAATCACCCGTGCCATCGAACTCTCTCCGGTAGTCTCCGTGAGAATCGTGCCCTGACTCGACAAAGCGCTCCTCTGCGAGTGTGCTCTCAACGCGGCCGAGACGCTCGCGTCGAACTCGCTTGCGAAGCCATCCGGACGGAGCTTCTGATACTGGTGCCGCCACCGACCCCAAACAATGCTCTTCATGGACATTGAGGATTCGCACTGCTGCCGGCAGCAAGCCGGAAGCATGCAGTTCTTCGACCCTGGCGGCCTGTGCAGGACTGTCGTCGAGAGTGGCAACGAGAACTTCTCTTCCGTCGCGCGAGAACATCGCGGCTTGGTCAAGGACCGCTTTGGTCGCACCACCAAATCCAAGCTGGTGCAGAACGATGACAATTGGTCGAGCAGCCAAGGTAACCCCGAATCCTTCGGTTCTTCGATCCGACACGTGAGTGCCAGTTTAGGCAATATGGCAATATTACCCGATACAAAAGGTTTACACCCTCACGCAACTAGGTCGTAACCGTATTGACATCTGTTTATTGGCAGCGACGCCGGTTGAGGTCACCCGATGTGCGCGGCTAGATAGTCTACTTACAATGAGGGTCGCCACTATCGCTCGATTAGGGTGGATTGGGTCGTGGATGGAACACGCATTCACTCGGCTATCCGACCCGCCTCCAAGAACGTGGCGCTTTCGTGGGACCCTATACCGAGCTCTTCCCTTGCAACCTGAACGAACCGGTCTGCGTAATTTTCCCGAGGAATATCCCCGAGATAGTACGTAGCCCAGCGAAGTCGTTCCGCTCGGTGTTCATCCGTCGTGAGCAGCGCCTCGAGAACCTCTTCAAGGTTTCGAAGCGCGGCGCCCTCCGCTTCAAGCACGTACGCCGCGCGGGCCATCGGGAACTGCTCAACGAACTCCTCGGTGCCGGTACGCGGCGACACCATAGCCAGCGGCTTTCCGGAGTGCAAGAAGTCGCCCACTACGGCGGAAACGTCGGAAATCATCGCGTCGGAAGCGTTGAAGCAGTCCGTCACGCTCATCTCCCGCTCCGCAAGCTCACCGTAAAGGTGCTCCCGACCCGACTCAGCAGCGTCCGACGCGAGCATCTGTCGGATCTCCCGGCAGGCCTCGCGCAGTTCTGGAGAGCGCGAGCTATACGGGTGCGGACGGAACACGACACGGGCACCACGGTCGAGGACGCCCTGGACGATCGCAGACCCGGCCAGAAGCGATGAGTAGTTGGTCTCCGCCTGGTATCCGAGCCATGTAGGCGCGTACAGCACGGAGACTTCTTCAAGCTCTCCCACCGGCCCCCGTTCAGGGTCGACGTCCTCCACTTGCGGGCGACCGACGATGCGGAAGATGTCCGGATGCATCGTGACGCCGAACTTCTCGAAGCGATCAATAGCCGCCTGCCCGGCGACAAAGTCCCTGTCGTACATGCGGATGATGGGGGTAGCGCTGGAAGCCTTGTCGGACTCCCCATGGAGCAGCTGGATGTGCGTGAGCGAGGCGTATCGCACCATATGGTTGTTGCGCATTGCGTTGTTCACGTAAAAGACGCCACGTGCTGACGGCACGATCAGCGCGTCGAGGTCAGCGAGCGACCGCCGAAGGAGCACCGGGTGCTCTGTGACAGCGGCAAGCTGCCGGAAGTTGGGTACCGTGCGCACCACGAGTACGAACGGCACGCCGAGCCGCTCAAGATAAGGCAACCACATCTTCACCTGGAAAGCCGAGCGGGGCGGCGCGTTCCAGTAGACGTAGAAGACCGGTCCAAGCTCTTCGAGCCGAGTTTCCAGGCCGGTCTGGAAGCGTCGCCGCGTCTGGACACGACGAGCGATGTCCACGAACGCGAGCAGAGCGAGCACGATCGACGCCGAGGAAAGAGCCACAGCAATGGTGACCAGAACGTGCGTAGACAGTCCCGTAAGCACTAGCGCGAGTAGAGACACCAGATTCAGCGGGAAAATCCAGCCGTACGGAAAGACTGCCCTGTTTCGCGCCTCATGCCCTGGGAAGTTTGAGGCATATGGCACGGCGACACCGTTCGCGGACCGCACCATCGGCTCGACGGCGAGCGCGGCGACAGTGAACGTGCAAGCCATGATCTCGAGCGCATGGAACTCGCCGGAGACGAATAGCTGAGCTCCCGCGGCCGCGATCAGAATGAACCGGGCGGTGAGGTACCTGCCGATCCCGCCGACGCCCCGGGGGCGCCGCAGCAGCGTCCTCCGCTGGCGCCACAGGATGATGGCGAGAGGAACGAGGGGTGCCAGCAGTGCCCATTGGGTGCCCCCCATGCTCACCACAGTCACCGTGGCGAGAACGGCGAGAGCGTTCACCAGTGCAGGCCAGAGCCTCATCATCTTCACGGCCTTGCCGACACTGATCGCTTTCACGCTGACCTACCTCTTGCTCTCATAGACGATGTGGGGCACCTCGGCCAAGCCGAGGCACCCCAAGAGTTTGTCATGGCACGAGCTCATGGCGTATCCAGAGAGGTCAGCGTCGCATGAATGACGGCTTCCGCACTCCGAGTCGGCGTGCGAATCCACGAATCCCGCCGGGCCCCTCGAAGACTGACTCGTAGGAGGTGGCGAGCGGCCGCAACGGCTTCGCCGCACCGTTCGAGAAGCCCGACGGTGCGGGAAGACGCAGGACGACGGACCCGTGAGCATTCGCCACGCAGATGCGACGGTCCTTCCGGTTTGTCCATGCGGGCAGCGACACGGCAAGCATGCCGTTCTCCAGATGCACCACCGGATAGCCGGGCTTGTCGAGACGGCCGGGGAAGGCCGTGACCAGCACCCGTTCGACAGTCTCCATGCGCAGCAGCGCGAGTTCACGATCCGGGCTCTCTCGGAGCACGGTCACGGAAGCGATCTTCGGCTCTGTGCGTGCAAGCAGGGTGTATCCAACGTCCAGCGAAAGGTTGCCGTGCCCCTTGGTGAAGTACGCGACCCCCAACTCGTTCTGTCTGAGGTCACTGTCCAGCAGCACCCGACGCTCATCGGTGACGCGCTCTGAGCGGTATCGACCAAGGCGATTCTGGAGTTCCTCATCGCCGTATCGATGGACTACGTAGAGGTCCCAGACCCCATGGTCCATGGCAGTCGTGTCCACCTCGGCCTTGAAGCTCAGCGCACGCGCTCCAGCCCGCTTGACGGCGCGAGGGTCAATAACTGCTAGATCGATCTTCTCGTCGCTGTCACGTCGGCGCAGTCTCACCAGGGCGCTGTCCGGCGCCGTGTCGGAATTGCGCACATAGGCGCTCGCTTCGAGCCTGACGACACCTCCCTCTACGACCAGATCCTCGAGGTTCGCCACGCCCATGGCTCGGATATCACGCAAAAGCTCAACTCCCACTCTCTTCGCCAGAGGTGCTGGTAGGTCCAGATGGAACCCGTGTCCATCATGGGTCAGCCGCTCCCGACCATTCTGCTTCTCCCACTTGATCACGTCGCGGAGGACGTCCATGCTGCCGGCCAGAGCAAGCCTCACCTTGAGCCGGTCCAGGCTCGCGAGATGCCCGGCTACCGTCTCATTGAAAAGAGGGGTGACCAATCGCTGAATCTCCGCGACGACCTTCTCCTGCTCCTCGGCCGACAAATTGAGGAACCTCGGGAGCAGGGACTTGCGGAGCGCGCCGTGAACGGGGCGGTACAGGACTCCGTCGCGTAGCTCCCCCGGCTCAGACCACTTGAGCATGACCCCCAGCAAGGAATCCAGGAGCTCGATGTACTCGAGCGATGTACGCGAGTCGGAGGTGACGTTCTTGCCATCGTCCCTCGTACGAATCATGACGTACGGGCGGTCAGCGCACACGCTGATCTTGTCGGCAGCGAGGTAGCACGCGGCGGTGAAGGGCTGATCGGATCCCACCCGCAGATGCGTTGGGTTGTAAGCGCCCGTCTTGCGCTGCAGGTCGGTGCGGAACAGCTTGATCGCCGTCAACGAGTTGAACAGGCTGTCATCGACGAGATGCGCGTCCGGCTTCGTCGCCTTGAACATGGATCCCGGTGCATGGCGGCCGTTGATGCCCGCCATCTTGGCCAGCACGATGTCCGAATCGTGCTCTTCCGCGTAGGCCGCGAGGTCGCCGAGAGCATTCTCGGTGAGCACGTCGTCGGAACCCACCACGAAGAAGTACTTGCCGGTGACCGCAGCGATGCCCTTGTTGCAGGGGTCAGCCGGTCCGCCGGAGTTCGGCTGGTTGAGCAGTCGGTAGTTGGGATGCTTCTCCGCGTAGTCGGCGAGCACCTTCTCGGAACCGTCGGTGGAACCATCGTTGACCAGGATGACCTCGAGCTGGTTCTCGTCCAGGCCCTGCTGCTCGATCGCGTCGAGGGTCTCGATGAGATACGGCATCGAGTTGTAGACCGGGATCACGAGCGAGACGAGCGGGCTGTCGGCAGTCTTCTGGTTCTGGTTCACGGGTAGCTCTCCTCTGGCCCTGCGCGCTCGACCGCGATGGCGAGCCCCGCGGGCATGCCTCAGGCGGGTCACAGAACGGTAACCTCCCGACGCCGCTTACTCAACTGCAGCGTGAGCTCGGCATCAGCGTGCCCTGACCATCCGGTCGAACGCTCGCCGCATGTCGCGCTCAGACGTCGTCGGAACCCGCAGCGGGAGTCGGTGACTCGTCGTCGTCCTGAGTCTCGTCGGCCGGATCCTCGAGCCCGCCCACACCGGCCTCCCGGTACAGCGCGATGAACTCGCGGGCGGTGTCCGGGCCGATCATGAGCCGCAGCACCGGGGAGACCTCGTAGTCGTCGCCCTGCTCGTCCAGCAGGCCCGCACGCTGGATCTTGGCGATCGACGCACGCACCTCCTTGGCGAAGCCGGCCTCGTCGGTGGAGGTGGTGCGGCGATAGGCGGCCAGCGCCTGCTGGACCTCGGCCTCGGAGACCACGGTGCGCTGGCCACGGGAGGACTGGGTGAGCAGCATTTGGCGCAGGACCAGCAGGAGCACCGAGTCCAGACGGTTCAGGCCGGTCAGGCGGCGCAGGAGTTTCGGGGCGTCGGCGTCGGCCTCGCTCTGGCGCACGAAGGCGACCTGGGCGTCGTCGTCCACCACCAGCTCGAGGAAGATATCGGCCAGCCGGGTCTCGATCGCCGCCCGGTCGCGCAGGAGCTGCGCGTAGCGGGCGGGGTCCCGCCGGCCGTCGAGGAACGGGCCCTGCATGAGGTGCACGAGCACCCGTCGGGACTCGTCCACGAGCGCGGAGCCGGGCAGGGACGGCGACTCCTCGCCGGGGTCCGGGGCGTCGTCGGCTGCGGTGCGGAACGCTGAGCTGGTCACAGGGACTCACCTTACCGGCGACCCCGCGGCGGCGGCGATATCACGGACGTGAACGGGGCCATGACGAGACCCGTGGAGGCGAACTTCGTGCGTTCGGGCGGCAGATCTGGTGCAATCGTGTCGAGAGCAGGATTCCCTTCGCTCGATCGAGCGGAGGAGCCGATAGTAAGGAGCCGACGATGAACGACCTCCCCATCTCATTGCCCGTCCTCATCGGAATCATCGTGGTAGTGCTCGTCCTCCTGGTCATTCTGATCGTGGTGGGCGCGCAGTCCTCGAAGCGCCGCAAGGCCCAGCAGCAGGAAGAAGACCGTCGGCGCGCCGACGAGCTCCGGCAGGAAGCGCAGGCGAAGGACAGAGCCGTCCAGGAGCGCGACCTGACGGCGAAGGAGTCCGAGCTCGAGGCCGACCGTGCCCGTCTGGACGCGGAGAAGAAGGCGAAGGCGGCTGAGCAGGAGCAGGTGGCCGCCGAGCGTCGCCGCCAGGAGGCCGATCAGCAGCGTGCGTCGGTCGAGCAGGAGCGCAGCTCCGTGGATGAGCAGCTCGCCGAGGCGGATCGGCTCGATCCCGATACCCCCGCCGATGGCCGTCGGGCCGCGGCCGGTGGCGCCGCAGCAGGCGGCGCAGTGGCCGGTGGCACCGCTGCCGGTGCCGCCGCGCACGAGGGCGGTCGCCGCAAGGCCGACGGCCCCGTCCGTGACGAGGCAGGTCGTGGTGAGCCGGTGCGTGAGGCCGCTGGCCCCGCCGGAGCCGACCCCGGCGCGCACCGTGCCGATCAGCCCGCTCCCGAGCGAGGGGCGGCCCCTGAGCGGCGTGCCCCGGAGCGCGACGAGGATGCGCTCCGCTCCCCCGATCACCGCGACGCCGGTGCCGGAGCTGTCGGCGGAGCCGGCGCGGCCGGCGCCGGGGCTGCCGCTGCCCCCGGTGCGGAGGATCGGGACGCATACGGCCGCGGAACGCACGACACCCGTGAGACCCGCGAGACCCGCGAGACCCGCGATGCTGCCGCGTCCCGCGAGGGCCGCGGTGCACAGGAACCGCTCGCTCCCCGCGAGGACCGCGGTGAGCCGATCGAGCGTGACCGCTCAGGCCATCCCGGTGCCGGCGCTGCCGGTGCCGCCGGCGCTGCGGGAGTCGGTGCCGCCGGGGCCGGGGCCGCAGGTGCGCCCCCGCGCGAGGAGTCGATCGGCCGGGACGTCCGCGCCGAGCAGGCTCCTGCCGGCGACGGTCCCCGTCAGGGAGAGCCGCTGAATGACGAGACCCTCCGCGATCGCGTCCACCGCGACGACGACGCGGCCAGCGCCCAGGGCCGCGCCGAGACCGCAGAGCGCGGGAGCGTCGCGGGCCGCGGCGGCAGTGCCCCCGCACAGCAGGCCGATCGTCCGGTGCAGCGCTCTGCGCCGACCGATGCCGGTGCTCCGCCGACCGGCGCCCATGCCGACAGCGCGGCGGCCGGTGGCGCAGCCGGTGCCGGTGCCGGTGCCGCGGCGCAGCCCACCTCACGGGAGGACGCCGAGGCCGCACGCTTCGGCGAGCAGCCCGGACAGGCCTCGCCCTACGGGGCGGGTCAGTACGGAGCGGAGCCGGCCGAGTTCCAGCAGGACGGCTACGACGAGCACATCCGGACCGTGAACCCGGACGATTCCGGACAGCCGCACGAGGGCCGGCCCCTCACCCAGGACGACGGCGGCCAGACGGAGCCGCGCTTCGAGGACGCCGACGGGAATGTCCCGCCGAGCGCCCCGAAGTTCCGTGACCCCCGTGAGGAGAATCCGCAGCGGGGCCGTCACGCCGGCGGCCAGGGAGTCGAGGGCGAGCGTCTGGACGACGGCGAGCGCCTGGACGAGGACGGCCCGGACCTCCGCGGCTGACCTCCTCCACTGCTCCACGCACTGCGGGCCGGGAACCTTCCGAGGTTCCCGGCCCGCAGTGCGTGTGAGGCGTGAGTCGCGTGTGAGGCGTGAGTCCGCGACGCGTCAGGCGCCCTTGCGGACGGTGATCGTCCAGCCGGCCTCGCCCGCACGGTCGAAGGCGACCACGTCGTGGCCGGCCTCGGCGGCCCACTGCGGCAGCGAGTCCGTCGCCTGCGTGCAGTCGAATCCGATGATCAGGTCATCGCCGTTGGTCAGCTGCTCCATCGCGTTCTTCGCGTCGATCAGCGGGAAGGGGCAGACGGCGCCGTTGGTCTCGAGGGTGTAAGCGGCCATGGGGTCCTCCTGGAGTGCAGTGGCAGTAGTCGTGGGATCGGGATGTTCGACGGGCTCGATACGCGAGGCGCGGGTCAGGCCGCGGGGGTGAGCACCGGGGCGGGACGGTTCGAGGCGGCGGCCCGCTGCGGCCGCACCAGCAGGAACCAGGCAGCGCCCCAGGTGCCGAGGATGATCGCGATCAGCGACACCCAGCCCTGGTAGCTGAACAGGCTCGTCTCCACGAGGGAGTTGCCGATGGTGCAGCCGCCGGCCAGCGCCGCACCGACACCCATCGCGACACCGCCTCCCGCGCTGCGCAGGATCGTCGATGCGTCCGGCACGCGCCAGCGGAACTCACCGGCGAGCTTCGCGGCGATGAACGACCCGACCAGGATGCCGAGCACGAGCATCACGGACCAGTCCACGAGGGTCACGTCGCCGGTGGACAGGAAGGTGACGATCTTGGCCGACGGCGTGGTGATGCCGAGGCCGCCGTTGCGGCCGGCTGCGGTGGACGCCACCCAGGCGAGGATCGCGATCAGGCCCAGCAGCACACCGCCCACCCACGGGCTCCAGGGGATGTCGGCAAGGTAGTGACCGATCCCGGTGCGACGCGCCGGCAGGGAGACGGCGGACCGGCCCGCGGAGCGCACGGCGTTGCGGCGCACCTGCCACACCACGAGCGCGGCGACGAGCCCGGCGAAGACGACCGTCGGCACCCAGACGCTCACGCCGAGGGTCTCCTGGATCGTGGCGGAGCCGACGGTGCGTGCGCGGGCGGCCTCCGTGAAGCCTCCCAGCGGACCGAACTTCATGACCGCGGCGAACAGGGCGTAGAAGATCAACGCCACCCATGAGCCGATCAGGCCCTCGCCGGCCCGGTAATACGTGCCGGTGGCGCAGCCGCCGGCGAGGATGATGCCCACGCCGAAGATCAGCCCGCCGCCGATCACGGCCAGCGGTGCGAAGGACGCGGCCTCGGGAGAGAGCACGCCCGCGCTGGTGAGCGCGGCGACGCCCACGGCCTGGATAGCGATCGCCAGCATGAACGGGGTGAAGTAGCGGGTGGAGCGGGAGAGGTAGATGTCGCGGAAGGCGCCGGTGACGCAGAAGCGGGACCGCTGCAGCACGTAGCCGAGCGCGGCGCCGATGAGGAGGCCGGTGAGGATCATGGGGCACACGGTAGCTAATGAGCGCCATAAGGTGAACCCGTATCTCGTTCTGTGACGCCGACAGCCCTGCACCGCCCCACGACGCAATGCCAGACTGTGGCGCATGACCCCAGGCCTCCCCCGTACCCGTATGGACGACGTCACCGTCGAGCGGGTGCTGCGCGTGGTCGAGGCGATCCCCGCGGGGAGGGTCGCCGCCTACGGCGAGGTGGGGGCGATCGTCGGCGTCGGACCGCGCCTGGTGGGCCGGATCATGCGCACCTGGGGGTCGGACGTGCCATGGTGGCGCGTCACCAACGCCTCGGGCGACCATCCGCTGCTCGCCCGGGCGCTCCCGTACTGGGAGACCGAGGGCATCACCGTGAAGCCCAATGGGCATGGCTGCCGGATGGCGGAGTTCGGAGCGGACCTGACGGAGCTGCGCCAGGAGTCTGCAGCATCCCTGGCGGAGCTGGAGGACGAGACGCCCTCGTCGCACTGAGCGGTCCGACCCTCCGGGGCCGACGGACCGCACCACCTCACTCCACGGGCACGTCGTCCAGGAAGTAGAACGACGGGACCCGGGCGGCATACTCGTTGCCGTCCAGCTCCTGCCAGCCGACGATCTCCGTGGAGCCCTCGCGCTCCTGCGCATAGTTCGTGGCTAGGAACATCAGCCCGATGACGCTGGCGAGCCCCTGATCGGCGGGCTTCGCCCGCAGCACGTCCCCGATCGAGGCCTGGCCGCTGACCCCGCGCACCTCGTTGACCGAACCGGTCAGTCCCACGATGTCGATGTCGTTGGTGCGCACCAGATCCTGCAGCACCTCGATGCTCAGCGACGTGGCATCGTGCACCTCGGCCTCGGCGGGGGCGCCGGGGTCGGTGGGATCCTTCAGCCGGTGCTGGGCCACGGAGGACAGCTGCACGCGGGAGAGGTCCAGCTCGAGCGGGAACGGGGTGCGCGTGGGGACGTCGTCCTTCTGGGAGAGGGCCACGCCCTGCGCCTCCTGCAGGGCCTCGAGCAGCACGCGGTGCTGGCGGAAGTCCTGGGAGCGCACGAAGCGTGCCAGCGAGCGGTACAGCTCGGTCTTGACGTCGAGCACCTCCTGCGCGGGCTCATAGAGGTCGCTGAACACGTTGGCCAGCTTCTCGCGCTCGCTGCGCTGGAGGGTGCGGGAGAAGTCGCGCTCGAGGAGCCGGTCCACGAGCTCCTGCGTGGTGCGGGTCTGGACCGGGTCGTTGAGCATCCGGAAGAACGCGGTGAAGGTGCGGCCCACGGTGGACTGGCCCAGCAGGTCGTCCCCGGCGAGCAGCTGCTCGAGGATCTCGCCGCGGGAGGACTCCGGGGAGAGGATCTGCTCACGCAGGTGGAGGTCCACGGCGCGCAGGTCCTCGCGGTACTGGAGGAAGTCGCCGGAGAGCTCGGCGGCGATCTGCAGGATGTCGCGCAGGCGGTCGGTGGAGGCCTCGGCGCTGGGGAGCATGAGCTCACCCTCGGCGAGGTTCCGGATTTCGGCCTCGATTCCCTCGCGGCGGCGCTGCAGATCCGCCAGGCGCACGTCGCGGTCGGTCTCCGTCTCCTGGGCGAGGCGCTCGAACTGCTGGACCACGAGCTGCAGGCGGGACTGCGTGGTGGTGGGCCGGTGCTCCTCGAGGGAGGAGATGAACTGGATCGCGTCGATCGTCGCGGGGGACGGCTCGAAGGTGGTCTCGGTGTGCTGCGGGTCGTCACGGCGGGTGAGGTAGCCCTCGCGCACCCAGCCGTCGACGTACTCCGCGGCGCTGCGGCCGCTGCGCTCCTCGGCGTCGGGCTCCGCAGCGCCGGCGGCGCCCGCCTGCTCGACGCCGTCGGCCTCCGAGGCTGCGGCCGGATCCTCGTCATGCAGCAGAGGGAGATGCGCGCCGACGCGGGCGATGAGCTCGCTGCGCGCCAGCCGACGGTCCCCGGCCGGGAACACGGACTGCAGGATCGCCAGCACGGCGGGAGCCTTGGTCGCCGCGAGCAGGCGCCAGGTGCTTGCCCGGCGCAGCTGCTCGTAGGCCTCTTTGCGCGCGGAGACAGCGTCGCTGCGGCGGTCGGTCCACCGGTTCGGCTCGGTCGTGGTCACGAGAAGGGAGTCTACCGGCGCGGGGGACGCGGGTCGGCGGCCCTCAGCGATCGTCCCGTGGCGAGCGCCGCCGGATGGCTGCTGAGCACCTCACCGAGGCAGCAGCAGGGCTCCGATCAGGTCCCCGGGCTGAGGGGCGCGAGGGGGCCGCCGTGAGCAGCGTCCACGAGCTCGGTGTCGTAGGTGACCAGCACTTCCGCATCGATCGAGAGCGCGGTGGCGTAGTGGATGGCGTCCGCGCTGCGCAGGGGGTGCGGGATCCGGGAGGCGGCGAGGAGCAGCGAACGGTCGAGATCGATCAGTCCGATGCCGGCGAGGAGCTCGTCGATGACCTGCGGCTCGACGAACCCTCGTCGCCGGGCGGCGCAGTGCAGCTCGGTGTGCAGAAGATACGAGGAGACGACGTCGTCCCCCTTCGCCTGCCACCCCTCGAACGACTCTCGCATCGCCTGCGTGCCCGGCTCATCGATCAGGATCTTCAGCACGGCCGAGGTGTCGAGGTAGACGATCATTCCTCGCCTCGCAGATCGTCCAGGATCTCGCGGCTGCTGACGCCGCGCGCCGCCGGGATCGCGGTCAGATCGACATGCCGTGCGGCGCTCACCCTGCCTGCTTCCCGCAGCGCGTCGAGCGGCGAGCTGGAGTACGGCACGAGTCGAGCGACCGGCCGGCCATTGTTCGTGATCGAGATGGTCTCCCCGGCTTCGACCCGACGCAGTATCTCGGCGCTGTGGTTGCGCAGTTCGCGGTGCGGGATCGTGGACATGGCCCCTCGATTCATGGCGTTCTCTAGCGATCGGATACCGCATGGCATCGTGTAGCACACCGTAGCAAGCAGGGCCCACCGACACCAGTGCAACGCCTCGTGCGCTCTCGAAGGAGCACCCTGCCGGGGACGCACCGACAGCCGCTCCGCGCTCCGAGTAACCTGGGGTACGGGAACGTTCACGAAACGTGTCCGGACGTCCCGCCCAGACTTCAGGAGGAACCTCACCGATGAGCACGCCGCTGCCGCTCGCAGATCCGACCGACCGCTGGTGGGAGGAGCTCCCCGCGGGCCGCAACCGCCTGCGCGGCCGCGCCCATCTGCACTCCGATGCCCGCGAGCTCAGCCTCGACGGCACCTGGGACTTCCGCTACGGGACCCGGGCTGACGGCTCCGACCTCGGCGAGAGCGCCGAGATCGAGGTGCCCGGGCTCTGGCAGCTGCAGGGCTACGGCGCCCCGCAGTACACCAACGTCATCTACCCGATCCCGCGCGACGTGCCCCACGTGCCGGACGAGAACCCCACCGGGCACTACTCGCGCACCGTGACCGTGCCCGAGGACTGGGCCAGGGATCTCACCGGCGGCGCCCGCGTGCTGCTGCGCTTCCAGGGTGTGGACTCGGCGGCGAAGATCTGGATCGACGGCATCGAGATCGGCGTGACGGCCGGCTCCCGCCTCACCCAGGAGTTCGACGTCACCGAGGCGCTCGCGGCCCCGGGCGAGCACCGGCTCGACGTGCGCGTGGTGCAGTGGTCGGTGAACACCTACGTCGAGGACCAGGACATGTGGTGGGCCTCGGGCATCTTCCGCAGCGTGGACCTGCTGCTGCGCCCCACGGGCGGCATCCACGACCTCGTGACCGTCGCGGACTTCGACCCCGCGACCCGCACCGGCACCCTGCGCGCGACCGCCTATGGTGCCGACGGCGCGGAGCTGCCCGCCACTCTCGAGGTCCCGGGCCTGGAGCTCGCCTCCCCCACCGGCGCCGACGCCCTCGAGGTGGGCGAGGTGCGGCCGTGGTCCGCCGAGGACCCGTATCTCTACGACGTCACCGTGCGCACCGACTCCGAGACCGTGACCCTGCGCCTCGGCTTCCGCCGCGTCGAGGTGGACGGCGAGATCTTCCGCGTCAACGGCGAGCGCATCGTGTTCCGCGGCGTGAACCGCCACGAGGCGGATCCGGTGGTGGGCCGCACCCAGCAGCTGGCGAACCAGGACCTCGACGTCGCGCTCATGAAGCAGCACAACCTCAATGCCGTGCGCACCTCCCACTACCCGCCCCACCAGCGGTTCCTCGAGGTGTGCGATGAGGCGGGGCTGTACGTGATCTGCGAGGGCGACTTCGAGACCCACGGCTTCCACGCCGATTCCACGTGGGGCGAGGACGGCTCCGGTGCGGCCGAGGGACCGGCGCAGAACCCGCTGTTCGAGGAGTCGCTCGTGGAGCGCTCGGAGCGTTTCGTGCGCCGCGACCGCAACCACGCCTCGATCATCATGTGGTCCATCGGCAACGAGGCCGCGAGCGGTCCGGTCACCGAGGCGATGGTCGCCCGCGTGCGCGCCACCGATGACACCCGCCCCGTGATCTACGAGCAGGACTACGCCGCGGAGTACGTGGACGTCTTCTCGCTGATGTACTCCTCGATCGACGAGTCCGAGCAGATCGGCCGCCGGGACCTCTCCCCCGAGTACCAGGACAAGCTCACGCGCATGCTGCGCAGCTTCGCGCTCGACGTGCCGGAGGGCCACTTCGCGAATCCGCCGGCGCTGTCCAAGCCGTTCCTGTGGATCGAGTACGCCCATGCGATGGGCAACGGCGCCGGCTCCCTGAAGGAGTACATGGAGCTCACGGAGAAGCACCCCGCCCTGCACGGCGGCTTCATCTGGGAGTGGATCGACCACGGCCTGGAGACCACCGACGCCGAGGGCAACCGCATCTACGGATACGGCGGCGACTTCGGCGAGCGCCTGCACGACGGGAACTTCGTGGCCGACGGGCTCGTGCTGCCGGACCGCACCCCCTCGCCCGCGCTGCTCGATGCGAAGCACCACTACTCCCCCGTGGGCCTCGTGGTCTCCCCCGGCGGCGTGCGGATCACCAACCGCTACGCCTTCTCCTCTCTCGCCCACCTGCGCGCCGAGGTGTCGCTGGACGCCCAGGCGAGCTGGCAGGAGCTCGAGCTGCCCGCAATCGCTGCGGGCGAGGCACTCGACGTGGCGCTCCCGACGCACGACGGGCCGAGCACCACGGTGCGGCTGACCACCCGGGAGGCCCAGGGCCCCGTCCCCGCCGGTCACCTGATCGTCGCCGCGGACCACGTGGATGCCGAGCGTCGCCGCGCCGCGGTCACCGCGTCGGCCGGAACCCCGCTCGCCCCGGAGCAGAACGAGGACGGCAGCTGGGCCCTGGGCCCGGCCCGCTTCGACGACCTGGGCCGCCTCGTGGGCCTCGGCGAGCTGGAGATCGAGCACGCGGGGGTGGACCTGTACCGCGCGCCGGTGGACAACGAGCGCGCCCGCACCCATTACCCGCTCGAGGCCCGCTGGAAGCGGATCGGGCTGGACGTCGCCCGGCGCCGTCTGGTCGAGATCACAGCCGACGGCGCGACCCTGGTGGTGCGCAGCCGGCTGGGCCTGGACGGCTCGGCGCTGGGAGCGGACGTCACCGAGCGCTGGAGCGCGGATGCGGGCGGCCCCGGGGGCTCCGGCAGTGACGGGGTCGAGGTCGGCGGCGGGGTCGACGTCGAGGTGACGGTGTCGCCGTCGGCGATCTGGCCCGAGGACCTGCCGCTGCCGCGCATCGGCTGGACCTTCGCCCTGCCGTCGGCCCCCGATCAGGTGGAGTACACCGGGTACGGCCCGCACGAGTCCTACCCGGACACCGGCGGTGGCACCACCTTCGCGACCTGGTCCTCCACCCTCGCGGACTTCCAGGTGCCCTACGTGTTCCCGCAGGAGAACGGCAATCGGGCGGACGTGGTCCGGGCGCTGCTCAGCGGCGGCACGGCCGATGGTCTCGAGCTGCAGGCTCCGGCCGGGCTGGGACTGGCGGTGCGCCCCTGGTCCACCGTCGAGCTCGATGCGCGCTCGCACGACGGGGCGCTGCGTCCGGACGGCCGCACCTGGGTGACGCTCTCGTCGGCGCTGCAGGGCGTGGGTTCGGCGGCGTGCGGTCCGATCCCGCTGCCGCAGTACGTGCTCTCCGCGCGCGAGGAGACGTTCGCGTTCCGTCTGGGCACCCGCTCCGCATGAGACCGGCCGCTGCGCGCGGCATCATCGCAACCTCCTCGTGACGAGAAGGAGCGCCCCGGGCCGCTACGGTGGTCCGGGGCGCTGTGCGGCGTCCCCTGGATAACGACGCAGGGAGACGCATGACTCAGGGGTACGGACCGGACGACGCCCAGCAGCCGCAGTGGGGGCAGGGGTCCCCCGGCGACCCGTACGGGCAGCAGCCGCAGCAGCCCGCCCCGGAGCCGCAGTGGGGCCAGGCTTCGCCCGAGCCGGCACAGCAGCCCGCCCAGGAGCCGCAGTGGAACCCATCCTCGGGCCCGTCCGCCTACCCCGGGACGCCCCAGACCCCCGGCGCGCCGCAGTACCCCGGCGCCCCGCAGTACCCGGGGGCGCCGCAGTACCCGGGGGCGCCGCAGTACCCGGGAGCCACGCAGCACCCGGGCGTCACGGGATCTGCCTCCGCGACCGGAATCGGCGCGGACCCGACCCTCGCCAAGGTCGCCCAGTGGACGATGATCGCGGTGATCGTCGTGATCGTGGTGCGCGTGATCCGCGGGGCCGTGGGTTTCGGGGCGGGCTTCGTCTCCGGGGCGATGTCCTCGGGCGGCGCGGTCGACGGCGGAATGGCTGTCGCGGGCGGCGGCGCGCTCCTGGGGCTTCTCCTCCTGCTGCTGAACGGCGTCGTGACGCTCGGCCTGCTGGTCCTCGCGATCTTCGTGGCGGTGAAGGCCTCCGGTCGCGCCCGCACCGGCGCGATCATCATCGTGGCGACGCTCGTTCTGTCCGTGGTCCTGTACGGGATCGGCTACGGCATCTATGTCGCCGTGATCTACAACATGGCCGACTACTCCACCATCGGGGTCGTGGCGATCATCTACGCGATCGTCGAGGTCATCCGCTCGCTGATCGTCTTCGCGGCGCTCATCGTCGGCGGGCTCATGGTGCGGCGCGGCGTGAAGCAGGGCGCCTGACCGCCTGAGCCGCAGGGCGCGGGCCCGGGTGCGGGTGCGGGTGCGGGCACGGTGCATCGCCCTGGCCCGGCCCGGGCGGTGCCCGATATTCTCGAGGCGACGTCGCCGTGGCGTCGCATCGACGCTGGGCGAGGGAGCACCATGTCGCAGGGGTACGGACCGGGCCACGGTCAGCAGAACCCGCAGGGCCAGTGGGGCCAGCAGGGCCAACAAGGCCAGTGGGGTCAACAGGGCCAGTGGGGTCAACAGGGCCAGTGGGGTCAACAGGGCTAGCAGAACCCGCAGGGCCAGTGGGGGCAGAACGTGCCACCCTTCCCTGCGCCGCAGTCGTCGCCATCGCCGCAGCAGCATCCGCAGTGGAGCGCTCCGCAGCAGGCCGCACCCCAGCCCCCGTGGGGACAGCCCACCCCGGCGCAGCAGACGCCGTGGGACCAGAGGCCCGTGATGGGCGCCTACCCGGGTTCCACCAGCTATCCCGGCCCGCAGCCAGGATCCGGCGATGGCGTGAACTGGAGGCGCGTCAAGCTCCTGGGCACGCTGCTGACCATCGGCCTGATGCTGCTCATGGTGGTCCGACTCGGCATCGCCCTGACCACCTACTTCGGGGCAGATAGCCTCGCCGCCCAGGACTCCGGCGGGGAGATGAGCACTGTCGCCCTCGGCACCGGGCTGGTCGCCATCGTGCTGTACCTCGCGAACGTCGTGGTCAGCCTCGCGATGATCGTGGTCGGCATCATCGTCGCGGTGATGGCCCGCGGCCGCGCTCGGGTCGGCGGGATCGTGGTCGCCGCGATGATCCCCGTCTCCATCATCGCCTACTGGGTGGTCACGATCATCATGGCGATCGTCCTGGTGTCCCTGGGGATGGACAGCGATCTCGGCGGGGTCGAGGCGAACGGCTATCGGCTCATCGGGGTCGTCGAGGCCCTGCGCGTCCTCCTCGTGATCCTGGCCATGGGCGTCGGCGTCTACCAGGTGAGCATCACCGCCTCGAAGAGGCTCTCCGCCTGAGACGGACCGGGCAGGCGACCGGCCCGCGGAGGGGACCGCCGTTCACCAGGTCTGCCGCTCACCGGGTCTGCCGTTCACCCGATCACCGGATCAGCGCACCTCGCCGTAGTAGGCGCCCGTCGTCTCCTCGCGCAGCGCGTCGAAGTCGCCGTTGATCAGCGAGGCCCGGATCCGGTCCACCAGGCGCACCACGAAGCGCTCGTTGTGGATCGTGCACAGGGTCGAGGAGATCATCTCCTTGGCGCGGAACAGGTGATTCACATAGGCGGCCGTGTAGTGCGTGCAGGTGTAGCAGTCGCAGGTCTCGTCGATCGGGGCGAACTGGCGGCGGTACTTCGAGCCCGTGAGGTTCACGCGCCCCCGCGCCGTGTAGACGGCGCTGTTGCGCGCCACCCGTGACGGGGAGACGCAGTCGAAGGTGTCCGCGCCCGCCGCGATCGCCACGAACAGGTCGTCGACCTCGCTGATGCCCAGCAGGTGACGGGGCTTCTCGTCGGGCAGCTCATCGGTCACCCAGCCCACGATCGTGCCGAGGTTCTCCTTCTCGAGCGCCCCGCCGATCCCGAAGCCGTCGAAGGTCTGACCCTCGACGTCCATCGCACCGAGATCCCGGGCCGCCCGGCGGCGCAGGTCCTCGTACTGGGCGCCCTGGATGACGCCCCACAGCTGCTGGTAGGGGCGATGGGTGCGCTCGTCCGTGAGGCGGGCGTGCTCGGCCAGGCACCGGATGGCCCACAGCCGGGTGCGCTCGAGCGCCTGCTCCTGGTAGCCGCGGGAGTTCATCAGCGTGGTCAGCTCGTCGAAAGCGAACATGATGTCCGCTCCCAGCCCGTGCTGGATCTGCATCGAGACCTCGGGCGTGAAGCGGTGCACGTCGCCGTTGAGGAAGGAACGGAAGGTGACGCCGTCGTCGTCGACGTGGGCCAGGCGCTCCTTGCCCTCGGCGACCGCGTCGTCCTCCCCCGAGGAGGTGCGGGCCTTCTCCCCGCCGGAGAACTCGCTGGAGAGCACCTTCTTGAACCCGGCGCCGAGGCTCATCACCTGGAAGCCGCCGGAGTCGGTGTAGGTGGGACCGGGCCAGTTCATGAAGGCGCCCAGACCCCCGGCCTCGTCGATCAGGTCGTGACCGGGCTGGAGGAACAGGTGATAGGCGTTGGCCAGCAGCGCCTGCGCCCCGAGCTCGCTCATCGACTCCGGGAGCACGGCCTTGACGGTGGCCTTGGTCCCCACCGGCACGAAGGCCGGGGTGCGGATCTGGCCGTGCGGGGTGGAGATCACCCCGGCCCTGGCCTTGTCCCCGGCGCGGGCGACGATCTCGAAGCCGGCGTCCGACGACGCGACGGCCGCTCCCGTGGGGTCGACGGCCGGACCCGTGGGATCAGGAGTGCCGGCCGGAGCAGCGGGGGCGGCGGAACGAGGAGGCTGTGCAGTCACCGGCCCATGATCCCACGCCCCCATGACGCCCACAGTTACCGGGATGCCGGATCCACTAGGATCCAGCCCAGGACGCGACAGCGGCGAACGTCCCGCCGGGTGCTCCGGCGCAGGCGGCAGCACGGGAGGGGACCACGATCACGACGCCCAGCGATCCGTCGACCCCACGCCCCGACGCCGAGCCTCCCCCCTCGACCCACCGCGCCTCCCCCAGCTCGTCCGACGCCCCGTCCCACCGCCACCGCGCGGACAGCCCCGTGAGCGATGGGGACGCCGCCGCGTCCCCGTGGGAGCAGGCGGCACTCGACGGCGCAGAGGGCACACGGAGCACCGGGGACGCAGAGGGCACCGAGAACCCCGCGCCGCCCCTCGCCGATGACCTCGAGGACTGGACGCAGGAGCCCGCGACGGCCGCGCCCTCGCGCTCCGACGTCTCCGCATGGATCGCCGGGCCGCTGCCCACGACGACCTCCTCCCTGGACGACTGGCTGCAGGGCCCCATCGAGCTGCACGTCGAGCGCGAGGCCGAGGACGCCTGGTCCACCGCCGACTCCGTCACCGGGACCTGGCGCCCTCGTGCCGAGCGCGGCCGGTCACGGTCCTCGCAGCCGGACGGCGCCGCGGGTCCCGCAGATCCCACAGGACCTGGGGGATCTGCAGGAACTGCAGACAGCCCCGGTGCACGCCCCGAGGTCGACGACGCACGCCGCAGCGGGCCCGTCTTCCGCCACGAGCTGCACGGCCTGCGCGCCGTCGCCCTCGGTCTGGTCGCGATCTATCACATCTGGCTCGGTCGGGTCTCGGGCGGCGTCGACGTCTTCCTGTTCCTCTCCGCCTTCTTCCTCACGGGGACGTTCGTGCGGCGGCTGGAGAGCGGACGTCCGCTCGGCATCCCCCGCTACTGGCTGCACACGTTCAAGCGCCTCCTGCCCCCGGCGGCGGTGACGATCCTGCTCACCCTCGTCGGCACCGCCGCGTTCCTGCCGTCCTCGCTGTGGCCCACGGTGATGCAGGAGGCGGTGGCGTCGGCTGCCTACGTGCAGAACTCGCTGCTGGTGTTCCTACAGGTCGACTATCACGCCCGTGATGCCGGCGGAGCCTCCCCGCTGCAGCACTTCTGGTCCCTCAGCGTGCAGGGGCAGGCCTTCGTGGTGTGGCCGCTGCTCTTCCTGCTGGTGGTGCGCCGCGCCCGGCGGGGGAAGAGCGTGCGCCGGCCGCTCATCGTGCTCGTGCTGCTGATCGGTGCCGCCTCGCTGACCTGGTCGGTGATCACCACCCAGACCCAGCAGCAGGTCGCCTACTTCGACACCGCCGCCCGGCTGTGGGAGTTCGCCGCCGGCTCGCTGCTCGCGCTCGCCCTGCCCGTGATCGACCGGATCACGGGGGCGCACCGCCCGGAGGACGGCCTGCCTCCCCGGCTGCGCCTCGCGCGCGCCCTGACCGGCTGGGCCGGGATCGCCGCCCTGCTCGCCTGCGGCATCGTGCTGGACGTCTCGACGATGTTCCCGGGATGGATCGCGATCGTGCCGCTCGCCGCCGCGGGCGCCGTGGTGGTCGCCGGGCACTCCGGGCACCGCTGGGGCATCGACGCGCTGCTGTCCACCCGGCCGGCCGCCTTCGTCGGCGACATCTCGTACGCCCTGTACCTCGTGCACTGGCCGGTCCTCGTGCTCTGGCTCCACCACAGCGGGCAGCAGCGGGCGGGGCTGCTCGACGGCCTCGTGGTGCTCGCCGGCTCGGTGCTGCTGGCCTGGCTGGTGACCCGCGCCGTGGATGCCCCGGTGCGGCGTTCCCGCTGGCTCGAGGCCCGCCCCTGGCGCGCGCTGACCGCGATCGCTGCGAGCTTCGCCCTGGTCCTGGCCGGGGCGGGCGGCTGGTGGCTGGTGCTGAACCAGCAGTCCCCGCAGGAGACCACCGCGTCGGCGCAGGACCTGCCCACCGACGAGGTCGCCACCACGGTGCCCACCGTCATCCGCCCGGCCGGCTGGCAGCTCGGCTCGCAGTGGCCGGACCTTCCGCAGCGGTGCGCCGGCCCGTGGGCCCCGTCGGTCAGCTTCCCCCACGTGACCTGCCAGCAGCTGCTCCCCGGCGATACGGACGTCGACACCTCCGAGACCATCGTGGTGGTGGGCAGCTCGCATTCGCGCCAGTACATCCCCGCCCTGCTGCCCACGGCCGAGGCACGGGGCGCCCAGGTCGTGAACCTCACCATGGACGGCTGCCAGTTCCTGGCGGGCGCGGAGCGCGACGGCTACTGCGCCGGCTACGACGAGTACGTGCTCTCCTACGTCGACTCCATCCACCCCGACACGGTGCTGACCACGGTCACGCTCACGGATGCCGGATCGGCCGAGGAGACCCTGCCCGACGGCGCCGCCTCCTCGGTGCAGGCGCTGCTGGACCGCGGGATCGACGTGATCGCGGCCCGGGACACCCCGCGCTGGGAGAGCGACCAGTTCCAGTGCGCCGAGGAGATCATCGACGGCGGCGGGACCCCGGCCGAGGCCGACGAGACCTGCGGCGCGGACGCCTCGCAGAAGCTCGCCGCGAGCAATCCGGCGACGCCCCTCGCGGACCTCGTCCCGGCAGGTCCAGGAGACGGCACCGCGGCCGAGGTCACCCTGCTGGACCTCTCGACGCAGATCTGTCCCGAGGGCCGCTGCTCCCCGGTGCTCGGGGACGTCTCGGTGTACATGGACGACGACCATCTCACGCGCCTGTTCGTCGAGGAGACCCTCGCGCCCAGGGTGACCGAACTGCTCGCGAACTCCCGATGAACACGCTCGCAACCTGCACGGCTTACGATGTGCCCGTCCCGGGGGCGCTCCGACGCCCCGCCCAGCAGGAAGCAGGTTCGCCCACGTGGAAGCTCTCGGGGTGCTCGCGGCACTTCTCGCCACCCTCGCCGTGCTCGTGGTCCCGGGCCTGCCCGCCGTCCTCGCGCTGCGGCTGCGACCGCTCACCGGGGTCGCCGTGCTCGCCCCCGTCTCCCTCCTGCTGATCGCGATCTCCGCGGAGCTCGGCCACCAGCTCGGCATCCGCTGGACGGGCCTGTCCCCGCTCGTGCTCGGCCTGCTGCTCGGAGCGGGCCTGCTCCTCGTCGGCCGCCGCCGCGCAGCCGCTCCCGCCCCCTCGCATCCCTCCCCCTCGCATCCCGCACCCTCGAGCGCGAAGGCGGCTGCGGACCCCGCCGTCGCCCCGTCCCCGGAGCTCGCCGGGGTGCGGGCGCTCCTCGCGGGCCGGCGCGGCGCCGCCCTGGCGATCCTCGGCGGCCTGGTCATCGGCTGCGGCGTGCTGCTGGCGCGCGCCCTGACGATGATGGGGAGCGTCGGCGCGCTCAGCCAGACCTACGACAACGTCTTCCACCTCAACGCGATCCGGCACATCCTGCGCGCCGGCGACGGCTCCGCGTGGGTGGTGGGCGGCATGACCGCGCTCCCCGGGGAGGCCGTCTACTACCCGGCCCTGTGGCACCAGGCCGTGAGCCTCGCGGTGCAGCTGTCCGGGCAGGAGATCATCCTGGTCTCGAACCTGATGATGCTGGTGGTCGGGGTCCTCGTGTGGCCGCTGGCCCTGGTCGCCCTGGTGCGCACCACCACGAGCAGCGGCCCGCTGGGCTGGATGGCGGCGGGCGCCCTGGCCGGGGTCTCCGGCGCGTTCCCGCTCTCCCTGATGTCGTGGGGGATCGTGCTGCCCTATCTCCTCTCGCTCGTCCTGATGCCCCTCGTGGTGATGATGGTGGTGCACCTGACCGGCCTCGCCCCGGAGTCCGCGCAGCGCCTGAGCACGCTCCAGCTCGTGGTGCTGCTGCCGGCTGTGTGCCTCGCCGCGGCCCTCGCCCACCCGCAGGGCGTGTTCGTCGGCATCGTGCTGGGCCTGCCGATCCTGGCCTGGGCCACGCTGGTGCGCGCCCGCGACCTGATCGCCGGGGTGCCCGGCAGCGTCCGACGCCTGCTCCCGCTCGTGGTGATGACCGTCGGCGGCGGCGCCATCGCCTGGCAGGTCTGGCAGCGGGCACGCCCCCCGCAGTCCTCCGCCGTCTGGGAGCCGAACGCCTCGTGGCGGGAGGCGATCGGTCAGGTCGGCTCGCTCTCGCCCAACGGGGCACCGACCTGGCTGCCGCTGGGCGTGGTCATGCTCGTGGGCCTGCTCGTCGTGCTCCTCCGGACCCGGTCCCGGTGGCTGGTCGCCTCCTGGCTGGCCGCCGCAGCGCTGTCCGTCGCGGCCCGCGCGACGCCCGTCGGCGACCTGCGGTACCTGCTCACCGGCGGCTGGTACAGCGACACCTTCCGCATCGCCGCGATCGTGCCCGTGGTCGCGATCCCCGTGCTCGCCGTGGGGATCGATGCGCTCGGCCGGTGGGTCGACGAGCACCTGCCGGCGCGGCGCGGCGCCATCGCCCCCGGCACCTCGCGCAGTGTCGCGGCGCTCGCCGGGCCGACGGCCGCCGCCCTCCCGGTGGCCGGTGTGCTCGGCGTGCTCGGCGTGCTCGCCCTGGCCCAGCTCTCCCCCGCCACGCGCGCCAACCTCGACTACCTGGCCGTGGACTGGCACAGCGACGCGCTGCTCACCGCGGACGAGCACACCCTGCTCGAGCAGCTGCCCGACGTGGTCCCCGAGGATGCGGTGATCGCGACCAACGCCTGGAACGGCAGCTCGCTGGCCTACGCGATCTCCGACCGCCCGGTGCTGAACACCTATATGGGCTTCTCCGCCGAACCCGAGGTGCACCTGCTCAACGGGCGGCTCGACGAGGCGCAGACCAACCCCGAGGTGTGCGACGCCGCCGAGCAGCTGCACGTCGACTACGCCCTGGACTTCGGTGCGCAGGAGCTCCATGGCCGCAGCGCGACCTACACCGGGCTCAACGAGATCTCCGAGTCCGGAGCGGCCGAGGTGGTGCTCCAGGTGGGCGACGCGAAGCTGCTGCGCATGCTCCCCTGCCGCGGCGTCGATGGTTCAATGACGTCGTGACTACGTTCTCCGCCGCCGCCCCCTCGCCCCGTGCCCGCGCCACCGCCCTGGACCTCGGTGATTTCGTCACCGCCTCCCCCTCGAGCTTCCATGCGGTGCGCGAGACGGCGCGCCGGCTCCAGGACGCCGGCTTCACCGAGCTGACCGAGACCGCCCCGTGGGGCGCGGCGGAGGTCACCGGCGACCGCTTCGTGATCCGCGACGGCTCGCTCATCGCCTGGTCCACGCCCGACGGCGTCGACACCGGCACCCCGTGGCGCATCGTCGGCTCCCACACCGACTCGCCCGGGCTGAAGCTCAAGCCGAACCCGCGACTGGGCGCCGAGGGGCTCGCGCAGGTGGGCGTCGAGATCTACGGCGGCCCGCTGCTGAACTCCTGGCTGGACCGCGAGCTGCGCCTGGCCGGACGTCTCGCCCTGGCCGACGGCACCACCGCGCTGGTGGCGACCGACGGCATC
Source organism: Brachybacterium sp. AOP3-A1-3 (assembly GCF_052378285.1). Lineage (NCBI taxonomy): Bacteria > Bacillati > Actinomycetota > Actinomycetes > Micrococcales > Dermabacteraceae > Brachybacterium > Brachybacterium sp. AOP3-A1-3. Next base: position 170,258 of record NZ_JBQSXM010000003.1, read on the forward strand.
CTGCGGGTCCCCCAGCTCGCGGTGCACCTGGACCGCGCGGTGAACAAGGACGGCCTGCAGCTGGACCCCCAGCGCCATATGCAGCCGATCCTCGGGTTCGGCCCGCTGGACGTGCGGGAGGTGCTCGCGGCCGAGGCGGGCGTCGCGGCGAGCGACATCGTCGGTTTCGACGTGGTGACCGTCGACGCCCAGGCGCCCGCCCTGTTCGGTGCCCACGAGGAGTTCCTCGCCTCCGGACGCCTGGACAACCTCACCTCCGTCCATGCCGAGGCGCTGGCCCTGATCACGGTGGCCGGCAGCGCCCGCAGCGCGGGCTCGGACCCGATCGCGATGATGGTCGCCAACGACCATGAGGAGGTGGGCTCCGCGACCCGTTCCGGCGCCGCCGGCCCCTTCCTCGAGGACGTGCTGGTGCGGATGCACGCCGCCCTCGGCGGCGACGAGGCCTCCCGCCGCCGGCTCCTCGCCTCCTCGATGGTGCTCTCGGCCGATGCCGGCCACGCCGCCCACCCGAACTATCCCGAGCGCCACGACCCCGTCACCCGCCCCCGCCTCGGCGAGGGCCCGATGCTGAAGATCAACGCCCAGCAGCGCTATGCGACCGACGCCGTCGGGATCGCCGCCTTCGCCGCCGCGTGCGACGCGGCCGAGGTGCCGTACCAGCAGTTCGTCTCGAACAACGCCTTGCCCTGCGGGTCCACCATCGGCCCGATCACGGCGACCCGTCTGGGGATGACCACGATCGACGTGGGCATCACCCTGCTGTCCATGCATTCCGCCCGGGAGATGTGCGCGAGCGCGGATCCCCTCCTGCTGCAGCAGGCCTGTGCCGCGTTCCTGCGTGGCTGAGAGGCTCCCGCTCCTCTGATGTCCCGTTCCGCCACGGCGCCTCCCCGGACGCCGCCCTCGCCGCTGCCGGCCGCACCGCCGACCTCCACGCAGGCGGGACGCTTCCGCCCCGAGCTGCACGGGCTGCGCGGACTCGCCATCGGCCTGGTGGTGCTCTACCACGTGTGGTTCGACCGGGTCTCCGGCGGGGTCGACGTGTTCCTCTTCCTCTCCTCGTTCCTGCTGGTGGGGACGTTCCTGCGCCGGATCGACCGGGGCGAGCGGACCCGCCCGGCGGCGTACTGGGGGCGCACGTTCAAGCGCCTGCTGCCGCCCACGGCCGTGGTCTCCCTGGCGACGCTCGCCGGGGTGTACCTGATCCTCCCGCCGGAGCGGTGGATGCCGGCGCTCGATGACGCGATCGGCTCGCTGCTGCACGTCGAGAACTGGGTGCTGATCCAGCGGGGCGTGGACTACTACGCGGCCGCGGAGACCGGTCCCTCCGCCTTCCAGCATTTCTGGTCGCTGTCCATCCAAGGGCAGGTGTTCCTGGCCTGGCCGCTGCTGATCGCGCTGGGCGTGCTCCTGGCCCGCGTGCTGCGACGCTCCGTGCGCTCCGTGCTCGCGGTGCTCTTCGCCCTCGTCCTCGTGCTCTCCTTCGCCTGGTCCGTGCACTCCACGACGACCCAGCAGGACATCGCGTACTTCGACACCTTCGCCCGGCTCTGGGAGTTCGCGGCGGGGAGCCTGCTGGGGCTGCTGCTGCCGGCCTGGGAGGAGCGGGCCGCGGAGCGGCGGCACAGTCGAGATCAGGGCCAGGATCGAGGTCAGGACCGGGATCGAGGTCAGGACCGGAGTCGCGGCCGGCACCGCGGTCCGGCGTCGGCCGTCTCCCCCTGGCGGGTGCTCGCCGGCTGGGCGGGGATCGTCGGCCTCGTCTCGTGCGGTCTCCTGATCGACGTGCAGGGGGCCTTCCCGGGCTGGATCGCGGCCTGGCCGCTCGCCGCGGCCGGCCTGGTCCTCGTCGTGGGCACCACCGGGCACCGGCTCGGCGTGGACCAGCTGCTGGCCACCGGCCCGGCGAAGGTGCTCGGTGACATCTCCTACGGCCTCTACCTGGTGCACTGGCCGCTGCTGACCCTCTACCTCGCCCACACCGGCAAGCAGCGCGCCGGAGTGCTCGACGGCCTCCTCCTGATCCTGGTCTCCCTCGCCGCCGCCTGGCTGCTGACGCGACTCGTGGACACCCCGATCCGGCGCTGGCCCTGGGCGTCGGCGAAGGCCTGGCGGTCCGGGGCCGTCGCGCTGACCTGCCTGGTGCTCGGACTCGCCCCCGCTCTCGCCGCCCAGCAGCACCTGATCGCGCAGCAGCGTGAGGCCGAGGCCCGCGTGGTCGCCGACAACCCCGGCGCCCGGGTGCTCGACCCGGACTTCACGGTGCACCCCGACGCGGACCCGTCGGCCGAGCCGTTGCCTACAGCGGCGCTGATGGGCTCGGACTGGGTCTCCGGTGAGGAGGAGTGCACCGGCGATCTCGCGCCCCAGGGCCAGGAGAAGGAGCGGCTCGACCCGATCTGCCGGACGGTGCCGGGACCCGAGGGCGCACCGGTCGTGGTGAGCGTGGGCAACTCCCGCCTCGAGCAGTTCAGCGCCTCCCTCATCGAGCTCGCGAAGAAGGAGGGCTGGACGCTGGTCACCCTGTGGAAGGGCGGGTGCGCCTACACGCCCGATGCGACCCTCGAGGAGCCCGACTGCAACGGGTTCAGCGCCGACGCGAAGTCCTATCTGGAACGGATCGACGCGGATGCCGTCGCGCTGAACACCACCTTCATGAACCGTGACGGCACCGAGACGATCATGCCGGGGATGGAGACGACCCTGCCGCAGCTCGCCGCGACCGGCACCCAGGTCGTGGCGATGCGCGACCTCCCCCGGATGCCGTTCGACCCGCCGGCGTGCACCGCGGAGAAGGGCGCGGACGATCCGGACTGCGCCCCGCCGCTGGCCGAGCCGCTCCAGCAGGAGCGCCCCGATGCCGAGCTGCTCGCCGCCGCCGCCGACGGCGCCGTCGTCCCGCTCGAGGTGAACGACCTGGTGTGCCCCGACGACGTCTGCACACCGGTGATCGGCAATGTGGTCGTCTCCCTCGACGACGACCATCTCACCGGCACCTACGCCGCCTCGATGCAGGACGCGGTGGGCGCCCGGCTGCGCGACGGGGGGTTCCGCTGGTGAGCGCCGCCCGGTCCCCCGTCACCGCGGGCGCTCCCCCGCCCCCTGCCTACCGCCCGGAGCTGCACGGGCTGCGCGGACTCGCGATCGCGCTCGTCGTGCTCTATCACGTGTTCATGGACCGGGTCTCCGGCGGTGTCGACGTGTTCCTGTTCATCTCGGCCTTCTTCCTCACCGGCAGCTTCGTGCGCCGGATGGAGGCCGGGAAGCCGATGGCCCCGGTCGCCTACTGGGCGCGCACGTTCAAGCGGCTGCTCGCCCCGGCGGCGGTGATCGTGCTGGCCACCCTCGCCGCGGTGCGGCTGTTCCTGCCGCCGAGCACCTGGATGCCCGCGATCCACGACGCGATCGCCTCGATGCTCCAGGTCGAGAACTGGCTGCTGATCCATCGCGGCACCGACTACGAGGCCGCCGCGACCACCGCGACCTCGCCGCTGCAGCATTTCTGGTCGCTGTCGATCCAGGGGCAGGTGTTCCTGCTGTGGCCGCTGCTGTTCGCGCTCTGTGCGGTGATCGCCCGGCGCTCCCGCATCGCCCCGCGCCGCGTGGTGCTGATCGTCTTCACGGTGATCGCGCTCGCCTCGTTCGTCTGGTCGGTGGTCTCCACCGCGACCCAGCAGCAGACCGCCTACTTCGACACCACGGCGCGCATCTGGGAGTTCGCGGCCGGCTCGCTGCTGGCTCTGCTCCCGGCGGCCGCACCGGCCGGCACCGCCCGGTCCGCGCCCTCCCGTCGGCTGCGGGTGGGGCTGGGCTGGGCAGGCCTGGCAGTGCTCATCGCGACCGGCGCGCTGATCGACGGCCGCTCGATGTTCCCGGGCTGGATCGCCGCGATCCCTCTGCTGGGCGCGACGCTGGTGTTCCTGTCCGGGGTGAGCGGCTCCCGCCTCGGCGCGGACCGTCTGCTGCGCTCGCGGCCCTTCTCCTTCCTCGGCGACATCAGCTACGGGCTGTACCTGATCCACTGGCCGATCCTCGCCATCACCCTGGTCGCCGCCGAGCGGGCGACCGCCGGACCGCTCCTGGGCCCGGCGATCATCGCGCTCAGCGTGGTCCTCGCCTACCTGCTCACCCGTTTCCTGGACACCCCGATACGGCGGTGGAGCTGGGCGAACAGCTCGGCGCCGCGGGCCGGCGCCGTGGTGGTGGCGGTGCTGGCGATCGGTCTGGCCCCGAGCATCGGCGCCAAGCAGCTCCTCGAGGACGCTGCGCAGGACGCCGAGCGCCGGGCGACCGCGGACAATCCCGGGGCGCGGGCCCTCATGCCGGGCTTCGCGCCCCACCCGGACGCGGATCCGGATGCGGCTCCCCTGCCGTCCGCCGCCACGCTCAGCCAGGACTGGGAGAACCTGCCCGAGGAGTGCTCCGGGGAGTTCGCCCCCGCCGAGGGGATGCTCGAGGGGTCCTGCCGCATGACCGATGCCCCCGACGGCGCGCCCGTGATCATCGCCGCGGGCAATTCCCGTCTCGCGCAGACAGCGGTCTCGCTGAGCGCCCCCGCCCAGGAGAACCGGTGGCGACTGATCATCCTGCGGGCACCGAGCTGCGTGTTCACCCCGGGCATCGACTCCTACCTGGGGGCCGAGTGCGACGCCCACAACGACGCGGCGCTGGAGTACATCGACCAGGTCGGCCCGGAGGCCGTCGCCGTCTCCACCACGATGGTTCTCCATGAGGGGCCCGAGAGGGTGGACCGGGTCACGGAGGAGACCGTCCCCGCGCTGCTCGGGGACGGGGTCGACGTGATCGCGCTGCGCGACGCCCCGCGCATCGCCGAGAACCCCGTCGTCTGTCTGGAGGCGGGAGGCACGGCGGAGGACTGCACGCAGCCGCTGGACCGGGGCACGATGCCCGAGGGGCGCCCGGACGCCGCAGTGCTCGAGGACCTGGCCGCCCGCACCGAGGAGGACGGCGGGGGCGAGGTGCTCCCGGTCGACCTGCTGCCGATCACCTGCCCGCGGGACGCCTGCCCGCCGATCATCGGGAACATCCACGTCATGTTCGACGAGGACCACCTCACGGCGACCTACATGGAGTCCGCCGGCCCGGAGGTCGAACGGCAGCTCGAGGACGCCGGCTTCCGCTGGTGAGGCCCGGGTCAGGCCTCGTCGAGGGCGCGCTGGGCGAGAGTCTCGACTCTCGACACCGCGGCCCGGACCGGGCCGACCAGCTCGTGCTCGCGTCCGTGCTCGCGCTGGGTGTCCTTGAGCAGCTCGTCGACCTGGACGAAGGCGTCCTCGAGATGTCCCGCCTCGGCGGTGGCGACGGCCAGCTCGGTGCGCAGGGCGATCGCCTCGGGGATGACTGCGGGGGTGTGGGAGTCGTCGCTGGCGAGCAGCTCGAGCAGGCGGCGGGTGGTGTCGTGGACACGCTGCTGCGGTGTGCTCATCGGGGGCTCCTCCGAAGTGGGGACGGCGTGCAGGGGCAGGAACGATCCTACGGGGGCGATGACGCCTTCCGTCCCGGTGCGCAGTAGTCTGAGCAGGCCATGGAGATCAATCCCTACGAGTCGCGTCTGCGCATGCTGCAGCAGATCGACGGGGTGCAGATGCAGCGCGAGGCCTCTCCCGACGAGGAGACCGCCGGGTGTCCGGGCTGCCCGTACTTCTGGACCTGCCCGGTCCCGCATCGCGGCGAAGAGGTCAAGGCTCCCGTCGACATCGAGTTCGCCGATGTCGAGGACGTGCTGGGGCCGCGGGCGGCCTACGCCCCGCGCGATGAGTCCGACGTCGGCTGGACCGACGACTGGGTGGACGAGGAGGGTCTGCGGGTCGAGCAGCCCGGTTCCCCGGAGCTCCCTGTGTCCTCAGATCTCTCCGGTTCCCCGGCGGCCCCCGACCTCCCGGAACTCCCTGACACCCCAGTGCGCCGAGCGGGACTCGACGACCCGGACACGCTCTCCGAGCCGACGGACCGCGAGGACGACGAGGGCCGCGAGAACCACGAGGACGGCACGGACGACGAGGGCGGCGTCGAGCACGGCGATGTGAAGAAGATTCCGGCACCCGGGGAACGCGGCCGACGACGCGCTTCGCGCTGGAGCCTGTTCAGACGGCGCTGAGCCAGATCCCGCGGAGTCCGATCGCACGGAGCCGGATCGCACGGAGCCGGATCGCGCCGACCCAGGTCACGGCACTGCCATCCCGAGTTCCGACTCAGGCGTCGCGCCCGCTCCGGCCCGCCAGGGCGGCACCGAGATCCGCCGGGGCGTGGTCGACCGGGCACTGCCCCTCGCGCAGGGCGGCCCGGGCGAGGGCCGACACGGAGACGCCCTCCGACTCTGCGAGGGCGCCGCGCCCGTCCTGGCCGAGGGCATCCCCGACCGCTGTCCCGACGCCCACGCCCGCACCAGCCCCGGCACCGGCACCGGCACCGGCACCGGCGAAGGAGGCCCCGAACACGGGCGGGACGGTGCGGTCCACGCGCATCCAGCCGGCCGGCGCGGCGTCCGCCGGATCGGCCTCGACGTCGGCGGCGCCGCGCCCGGAGGAGATGTCGATCCCGAAGATCGTGTGGAACGCCTCGACGTAGTCGTCCGCGAAGCCGGTCTCGGCGAGGTGGCGGGCACGCTCGGCGGGCTGGTGCATGACCTTCGCCAGGATCCTGCGCACGCTGCGCTCGAGCACGTCGGCCGTCTCTCCGGAGACCTCGCGGCGCAGGCGGTCCACCTCGTCATCCGCGGTGTCGGCGACCTCGCGGCGCAGGGCGGCCATCGCGGGATCGATGCGACGCACCTCCTGCTGCACACGGAACGCCTCGACGTTCTCCTCGACGATGGCGCGGGCGGTCCGCAGCGCCGGATCGTCGCTCGCATCGACGCCGACCTTGAGGTCGGCGAGCCCGAGCACGGTCACCCCCTTGAGGTGGCGCACGAGCGGGTGCAGGTCGGAGCGCAGGGCGAGGTCGAGCACGATGGTGCGGCCGGCCGCGAGGAACTGCTCGGGGAACAGCGAGGTGCCGCGCCCGGAGCAGGACAGCACCAGGTCGGCCTCCCGCAGGGCGACGTCGAGCCCCTCGGGGCTGACCACGTGGGCTCCGTGGCGTTCCGCGAAACCGGCGGCGCGGCCGGACGGCGAGTACACCCGCAGGTCGGTGACGCCGCGGCGGGTGAGCTCGGCGAGCCCGAGCCGCGCATAGGCGCCGGTGCCGACGATGAGCGCGGTGCGGCCCGCGAAGCCGCCCAGCTCGACGCCCGCACGGTCCACGGCGACGGCCGCTCCGGAGCGGCCGGACGCGCCGACGGGGGCCTGGGTGGCGACCCGCTTCGCGCAGCGGAAGCCGTGCTGGAAGAGGTCGTGGAGCATCGAGGTGGTGCGGCCCGCGAGGCGGGCGGCCTCGTAGGCCTGGCGCACCTGGCCGGCGATCTCGGCCTCGCCGAGCACGAGGGAGCGCAGCCCGGACGTGACCTCGTAGAGGTGCTGGGGCACTGGGGTGTCCATCGCGGCGTCGAAGCACAGGGAGACCACGTCGCGCTCGAGACCGCTGGTGCGGGCCACGGCATCGATCACGAGGTCCACGCCCTCATGGAAGCGGTCGGTGTCGAGGTAGACCTCGAGGCGGTTGCAGGTGCTCACCACGACGTGGCCGGCGATGATCGGGGCTGCCCCGCTGGCGCCGGTGCGCTCGGCCTGGAGGGCCTCGATCGCCGCGGGCAGGGTGGGTGCATCCCGGGTGAGGGCGTCGAGCACATCGAGATCGAGGTGCTCGTGGGAGGCACGGAGGGCAGCGAGCATGGCCGCCAGTGTAGGCCTGCCCGCTGGGCTGGATGGCGCTCTCGGATCCGATGTGCACAATAGGTGTGTCATGACACAGAACCCCACGTCAGAGCCATCTTTTGCCGACATCGCGTCAGATTCTTCGCGACGCGTGTCAGATAACGGGATCACCGCAGGCCCGAGCAACGGCACCACCCCTGACGCCCCCACCGCGGCGCCCTTCGAGACCCCCGCGGATCCCACCGCAGCGGGGTCCGCCCTCCCCTCCGAGCACCCCGCCCGGCGACCCGTCGCCGAGGGTGGAGTGTCCGATTCGTCCGTCCTGCGCGAGCTGCGAGGTGACCGAGCAGACACTCCCAGCGTGTGGTTCATGCGACAGGCCGGACGCTCCCTGCCCGAGTACCGCGCCCTGCGCGAGGGCACCACGATGCTCGACTCCTGCGTGCGCCCCGAGATGGCCGCCGAGATCACCGTGCAGCCCGTGCGCCGCCACCACGTCGACGCCGGCATCTTCTTCTCCGACATCGTGGTCCCCGCCCGCCAGGCCGGCCTCGGCGTCGAGATCAAGCCCGGTGTCGGGCCGGTCTTCGACCACCCGATCCGCACCGAGGCCGACGTCGATGCCCTGCCCCCGCTGGGCGATGACTACGAGGCCGCGCTCGACCCGATCCGCGAGGCCGTGCGCCTCACGGTGGCCGAGCTCGGCACCACTCCGCTGATCGGTTTCGCCGGTGCACCCTTCACCGTGGCCAGCTACATGGTCGAGGGCGGCCCCAGCCGTGACCACCTGCGCACCCGCGCTCTGATGCGCTCCCAGCCAGAGGTGTGGGCGCGCCTGGCGAGCTGGGTCGCCGAGCTCTCGGGCCGTTTCCTGCGGGCCCAGGTGCTCGCCGGCGCGTCCGCCGTGCAGCTGTTCGACTCCTGGGTCGGCGCGCTGTCGGAGGACATGTACCGCTCCGGCGTGCAGTCCCACTCCGCCGCGGCCCTCGCCCGCGTGGCCGACCTCCCCGTGCCGCGCATCCACTTCGGCGTGGGCGCCGCGCACCTGCTCACCCCGATGCTCGAGGCGGGCGCGACCGCGATGGGCGTGGACCACCGGCTGCGCCTGGACCAGGCGCTCGACATCCTCCCCGAGGGCACGCCGGTGCAGGGCAACATCGACCCCGCCGTGCTGTTCACCTCCGAGGAGGCGCGCTTCGCCGAGGCCCGCGCGGTGCTCGAGGCCGGGTCCCGCGCGAGCGGCCACGTCGTGAACCTCGGCCATGGAGTCGCCCCTGACACCGATCCGCAGGTGCTCACCGATCTGGTGAGCTTCCTGCACGAGCAGGACGCCCACCAGCTGGGCACGCGCCGGGCATGAGCGAGCGCACCCTCGTCGTCGGCGGCGGACTCGCGGGACTGCTCGCGGCCCGCCGCCACCAGCGGGCAGGGCACCGGGTGGTGCTCCTGGAGGCCGCCGATCCAGTCGGCGGCGCGATCGCCGACGTCCTGGTCACGCAGGACCCGGAGGACAGCAGAAGCACAAGCACCGGCACGGGCACGGGCACGGATCCTGTCGCGCAGCTCGTGCTGAACGCGGGCGCCGAGGCGTACGCGACCGGTTCCGGAGCGGTGGACGCCCTGGTCGCCGAGCTGGGCCTGGCCGATCAGGTCGTCAGCCCGCGCGAGGGTCTGGGCAGCCGCGTGGTCTCCGCTGCCGGAGCGCATCGGGCGCCGGGCGGTTCGCTGCTCGGCATCCCGGGGCGTCCCCTCGCGGCCGACGTCCGGGCGGTGCTGGGCCTGCGCGGCGCCCTGCGGGCGAGCCTCGAGCGCGTCCTGCCCGCGTCCGTCGGGGCCCGCCCCGGTGCGACCGTCGCCGAGGTGGTGCGCACCCGGCTCGGTGCCGCGGTGCTCGAGCGCCTCGTGGCGCCGGTGGTCGGCGGGGTGCACTCGGCGGATCCTGCGACCCTCGAGTTCGCCGCCGCGTCCCCGCAGCTGAGCGCGGGCCTCGCCGAGCACGGCTCCCTCGTGGCCTCCGTCCGGCAGCTGCGCGGCCGCAGCACGGGGACCGCCGGGACCCGCGTCCACACCCTGGCTCCGTCGCTGGCCGCCCTGCCGGCGACTCTGCAGGAGCAGTTCCTCGCCGCCGGGGGCATCGTGCGCACGTCGGTGGAGGCCACCGTGGTGCACCATGACGCCCCTGGATGGCGGGTCAGCACCGCCTCCGGTGAGACCCTCGAGGCGGATCATCTGGTCCTCGCCTGCCCGCCCGACACGGCCCATGACCTGCTGACGGCCGGGCTCGGAGAGCAGTCGGGAGACCCGACCGGCCAGCAGCCGGAGGGCCCGACCGGCCAGCCGAGGGACACGACCGGCACCGTCGCACGGATCGCCTCGGCCATCCCGCAGACCCCGTCGGCCCCCGTGCGCCTGGTGGTCCTCGTGCTCGACGCCCCGGCCCTGGATTCTTTCCCCTCCGGCACCGGCGCCCTGGTCGCCCCCGGAACGGCGGGCGTCCGGGCCAAGGCGCTCACCCACGCGAGCGCCAAGTGGGCGCATGTGCAGCACGCCGCCCGCGAGGCCTTCCCGTCGGCCGAGAGCCCGCACGTGGTACGACTGTCCTTCGGACGTCCCGGCGAGGAGCTCCCGGATCCCGCGGGGATCGTCGGCCTCGCCCTGACTGATGCCTCCCGGATCCTCGGGGTCGCGCTGCCGCGCGAGCAGCTGCTCGCCGCACGTGTGATCGACTGGGACCGTGCCATGCGGCAGCCCCGCCCCGGGCACCGCGCCGCCCTCGACGCGCTCACCGCCGTTCTGCGCGAGGAGCCGTCCCTTCAGCTCGTCGGCTCCTGGAGAGCCGGCACCGGCATCGACGCGATCGTCCGCGCCGACGCCGCGTCGGCCCCCGATCCCGACGCGACCCCGCCCGACTGACCCGACTGACGTGACTGACGTGACCCACCTACGATCCAGCAACTCCCCTGCAGTGGAAGGACACCCCCTGATGAACGAGGCGAAGAACCCGTCGACGGACGCGACCAGCGGCGCGGCGAGCGATCCCGAGCAGATCGCGCAGACCACGCGCTACACGAGCTACACCGTGTTCCGCCGGATCTCCGGCCTCACCGAGGACGGCGAGGTCACCACCGAGCAGATCACCGCTGCGCTCGGCGAGGTCACGTCGCTCATCGAGACGGCCTCCGACGGCGACGTCGAGATCCTGGGCTTCTACGACGTCTCCGGCTTCCGCGCCGAGGACGACCTCATGCTGTGGCTCGCGGCCGACAGGCCCGAGTCGCTGCAGGCCGCGCTGCGCGAGTTCGAGAACTCCCTGCCCGGCACCTGGCTGAACCGCGAGTGGGCCTCCGTCGGCGTGCACCGCATGGCGGAGTTCGCCCGCGGCCACGTGCCGTCGTTCATGGTCCCCGAGTTCACGCGCAAGCAGTGGATCACCGTGTACCCGTTCGTGCGCAGCTACGACTGGTACCTGCTGCCCGACGACGAACGCAACCGCATGCTGCGCGAGCACGGGATGCTGGGCCGCGAGTACCCGCAGGTCAATGCCAACACCGTGGCCGCCTTCGCGCTCGGTGACTACGAGTGGCTGCTCTCCTTCGAGGCGGACGACCTCCACGACCTCGTCGACATGATGCGCCACCTGCGCTACTCCGATGCGCGCCTGCACGTGCGCGACGAGCTCCCCTTCCACACCGGCCGACGTCTCGACTCCCTCGCGGACGTCGCCGCTCTGCTCGCCTGACCCACCTCTTCTTGCGAAGGAACCTTCCGTGACTGACTCCACCACGTCGACGCTCCGCCCCCGCGCCGTCGATCCTGCGTCCGCGACCCACACCCGTCGCGGGGAGCCCAAGCCCTTCGACGCGATCCTGTTCTCGTCGTTCGGCGGGCCCGACGGCCAGGAGGACGTGATCCCCTTCCTGCGCAACGTCACCCGCGGGCGCGGCATCCCGGACGAGCGCCTCGAGGAGGTCGCGGGCCACTACCGCGCCCTCGGCGGCCGCAGCCCGATCACCGAGCAGAACGAGGCGCTGATCGCCGCTCTCGAGCAGGAGCTCGCGGGCCGCGGCGTCGACCTCCCGATCTACTTCGGCAACCGCAACTGGGCGCCCTACAACGCCGACGCGGTGCGCGCGCTGCACGCCGACGGCCACCGCCACGCCCTCGGCCTGGTGACCAGCGCCTACTCCTCGTACTCCTCGTGCCGGCAGTACCGCGAGGACTTCGGGATGGTGCTCGAGGAGACCGGCCTGGCCGACGAGGTGAGCATCGACAAGGTCCGGGTCTACTTCAACCATCCGGGCTTCCTCGAGCCCGTGGTCGACGGGCTCGGCCGCGCGCTGGCGAGCCTCGCCACCGCCGGGCACGACGCCGAGCGCGTCGCCGTGCTGTTCTCGACCCACTCGGTGCCGACCTCGATGGCCGACGCGTCGGGCCCGGAGGAGACCCGCGTCGAGGGGTCCGGCGGCTGGTACGTCGAGCAGCATCTCGCGGCCTGCCGCTGGGTCATGGACCAGCTGCACGACGATTCGCCGGAGCTCCCCGACTGGCAGCTGGTCTACCAGTCCCGCTCCGGCGCCCCGCACATCCCGTGGCTCGAGCCGGATGTCAACGACGTGATCGCGCAGCTCGCCGAGGAGGATGCGGCCGACGCCGTCGTGGTCGTCCCGATCGGTTTCGTCACCGACCACGTCGAGGTCGTGTGGGACCTGGACACCGAGGCGAAGGAGACCGCCGAGGAGAAGGGGCTCGCCTTCCGCCGGGTCGCGACCTCCGGTGAGGACCCCCGCTTCATCGCCGCCCTGGCGGATCTGGTCCAGGAGCGGCTGGACGCGCAGTTCCCGCGCCGCGTGGTCACCGACTTCGGGGGCACGCCGGACGTGTGCGGCGCGAACTGCTGCGTGGGCCGGGTGTGCCGCCCCACCACGAGCGCCGTGGATTCGGCCGACGACGTGGCCCGCGCCCAGGAGGCGCGCGCCCACGAGGAGAAGGCGTCCGCGGAGACGACTGCAGCGGGGGTCTCCTCATGACGGCGGCGCTCTCCGCCCTGCGCCTGGGCACCCGCGCCTCGCAGCTCGCGCTGACCCAGTCCGGGCAGGTCGGCGAGGCGCTCGTGGCGGGCACCGACCATGCCGTCGAGCTGGTGCACGTGAGCACGCACGGCGACGTGGACCGCACCAGTCCCCTCGCGCAGATCGGCGGCACCGGCGTGTTCGTCACCGCCGTGCGCCAGGCCCTGCTGGACGGGACGGTCGACGCGATCGTCCACTCGTGCAAGGACCTGCCCACGCAGCCGCTCGAGGACATCATCCTGGCGTGCATCCCGGCCCGCGAGGATCCCCGTGACGCGCTGTGCGCACGCGACGGGATGACCCTCGAGCAGCTGCCCGAGGGGGCTCGCGTGGGCACCGGCTCCCCGCGCCGTGCCGCCCAGCTGCTGCGCGCCCGCCCCGATCTGGACGTCGTGGGGATCCGCGGCAACATCGAGACCCGCCTGGCCCGGGCGCTCGGGGAGGAGGCCGATCTCGATGCCGTCGTCCTCGCCGCCTCGGGCCTGCTGCGGGTGGGCCGCGGCGACGTGATCAGCGAGCTGCTGAGCGTGGATGTCATGCTGCCGGCGCCCGCCCAGGGCGCGCTGGCGGTGGAGGTCACCACGGCGGCTCTGCACGGTGGGACGGTGCAGACCGCGCCGGCCTGGTTCGCCGAGCGTCTGGCGGCCGTCGATGATCCCGCCACCCGCGCGGCGGTCACGGCGGAGCGGGCGCTGCTGCGCACGCTCGAGGCGGGCTGCTCCGCACCGGTCGCCGCCTACGCGGAGATCGCGGACGGCGAGCTGTCGCTGCGCGCCCTGGCGATCCGGCCCGATGGCAGCCATGTCGTCGAGGGCACGGCGCGAGTCGGCTTCGACCTCGCCGAGGACGACGCCTCGGGCACCGCCTCGATCCCCTTCCTGCTGGGCTCGGAGCTCGCCGCGGATCTGATCGAGCGCGGTGCCGGGGAGATCCTCGCGGCGGCGAAGGCCTGATGCACGGGGGCCCGGAGGGAGGCGCTCTATGAGCGCAGGTGGCAGAAGCGAGTGCGACAGGAGCGAGGGCCCAGCCCCCGCCGTGCAAGCCTCCGCCGGTCGAGCTCCCGCTGGTCGGGGCGCCGCCGGCCGAACCCCCGCCGGCCCCTCCCGGCCGGTGCTGGTCACGCGACCGGCCGGGCGCGGGGACTCTCTGGTCTCCCTGCTCGAGCAGCGGGGAGCCGCCGTCGAGAATCGGCCCCTGACCCGTCTGGTCCTCGTGAGCGGGCCGGAGGTCGATCTGGCCCGCGAGCGCCTCGCGGCCGGGGAGTACACGCATCTGGTCGTCACCTCCCGCACAGCGGTGGAGGCCCTCTTCGCTGCCGAGGCCACGGCGGAGACCCCCGTCGGCGTTCCTCCGTGCACGCAGGTCGTCGCCGTGGGCGAGGGCACCGCGGCGGCGCTGGCCGCGGTCGGGATCCGGGCCGACGTGGTCGCCTCCGGCTCCGGCGCGGCCCTCGTGGAGGAGATGCCGACCACGAGCACGGCTCAGGCCTCCCGGGTGCTGTTCCCTGCCTCCGGCGCCGCCTCGCCCACCGTGCCCGAGGGGCTGCGGTCGAAGGGCTATCGCGTCGACCAGGTGACCGTGTACCGGCCCGAGCCCGTCGATCTCCCGGAGGCCTCCGCGCAGGCGCTGCGCACCGGCGGCTACAGCGCGATGGTGCTGACCAGTCCCATGATTGCGCGCCGTGCGGCGGCGATCGGGATCCACCCCTCCACCGCGATCCTCACGATCGGCGACCCGACCAGCGAGGCGGTGCGTGAGGCCGGCCTGAGGGTCACCCTCCAGGCCGAGGAGCCGACCGACGCAGCCCTCGCCGCCGTCGTCGTGCGAGCGCTCGACCTCGGCCCCTGACCGCCGCTCCTCTTCCCGGATCCCCCGCCCGCTCTTCCACCCGTCCCCTCCATCCGCAAGGAGCCACCCCATGACCCTCCCCGTCGACCGACCCCGCCGCCTGCGCTCGAGCGCCGCCATGCGCTCCCTGGTGCGGGAGAACACCCTGCGCCCGGCGGATCTCGTGCTGCCGATGTTCGTGCGCGAGGGGGCGAACGAGAACAAGCCCGTGAGCTCCATGCCCGGCGTCGTCCAGCACACGATGGATTCCCTGGTGCGCGCGTCGACCGAGGCCGCCGAGCGCGGCGTCGGCGGCGTGATGCTGTTCGGCGTGCCCGAGCACAAGGACGCCGTGGGCTCCGGGGCGACCGACCCCGACGGGATCCTCAACCAGGCTCTGGCGCGCCTGCGCTCCGAGCTGGGCGACGAGACCGTGATCATGGCTGACCTGTGCCTGGACGAGTTCACCGACCACGGCCATTGCGGTGTGCTCGACGCCGACGGCCGCGTGGACAACGACGCCACCCTGCTGCGCTACCGCGAGATGGCCCTCGCCCAGGCCGAGGCCGGCGCCCACCTGCTGGGCCCCTCGGGGATGATGGACGGCCAGATCGCGGCGATCCGTGAGGAGCTCGATGCGGCGGGGCATCTGGAGACCGCGATCTACGCCTACACGGCGAAGTACGCGTCGGCCTTCTACGGACCGTTCCGCGAGGCCGTCGACTCCTCCCTGCAGGGTGATCGGCGCACCTACCAGCAGGATCCGGCGAACGGTCGCGAGGCGCTGCGCGAGCTGGAGCTCGACCTCGCCGAGGGCGCCGACCTGGTGATGGTCAAGCCCGGTCTGCCCTACCTCGACGTGCTGCGCGAGGTCGCCCAGATCTCGCCGGTTCCCGTCGGCGCCTACCAGGTCTCCGGCGAGTACGCGATGATCGAGGCGGCGGCGGCGAACGGCTGGATCGATCGGGACCGGATGATCCTCGAGTCGCTGCTGGCGTTCCGCCGCGCCGGAGCCTCGACCGTGCTGACCTATTACGCGAGCGAGGTCGCCCTCTGGTACCGCGAGGGGCTGCCCGCCCACCTGCGCGAGTTCCGCTGAGACCCGGCCCCGCGCCCGGGGCCCAGCAGCTCCCGCTCCTCTCCAACTCCAGCTCCAGCTCCCGCTCCAGCTTTTCTTCCCTGCCGCTCCTGCTCCCCAGCCGGCCCACCCAGTCCATCTACCTCCCGCGACCTTTCCAGGAGACCCATCATGACCAGCGCTTCCTCTGCCGACCTCTTCGCCCGCGCCCAGAAGGTGATCCCTTCCGGCGTCAACTCCCCCGTGCGCGCCTTCGGGTCCGTGGGCGGCACCCCGCCGTTCCTGACCTCCGCGAAGGGCGCCCTGCTGCAGGACGCGGACGGCCGCGAGTACGTGGACCTGGTGGGGTCCTGGGGGCCGATGATCCTGGGCCATGCCCATGAGGGCGTCGTCGAGGCGGTGCGCGAGGCCGCCGGTCGCGGACTCTCCTTCGGGGCGCCGCAGCCCGGCGAGGTGACGCTCGCCGAGGAGGTCATCTCCCGCATCGCCCCCGTCGAGCAGCTGCGCCTGGTCAACTCCGGGACCGAGGCGACGATGAGCGCGCTGCGCGTGGCCCGGGCGGCGACGAGCCGCGACGTGATCGTGAAGTTCGCCGGCTGCTACCACGGCCACGTCGACGCCCTGCTCGCCGAGGCGGGCAGCGGGGTCGCGACCTTCGCGATGCCGGGCTCCGCCGGCGTGACGGCGTCGACCGCCCGGGACACCGTGGTGCTGCCCTACGGCGATCGGGAGGCCGTCACGGCGCTGTTCGCCGAGCGCGGCTCCGAGATCGCCGCGATCATCACCGAGGCGGCGCCCGCGAACATGGGCGTGGTCACGCCGCCTGAGGCCGACGGCATCGGCTTCAACCGCTTCCTGTCGCAGACCGCGCACGCGAACGGTGCACTTCTGATCAGCGACGAGGTGCTCACCGGGTTCCGGGCGAGCCGTGAGGGCTACTACGGGATCGACGGCCCCACCGTGGCGTCGGATGCCGGGGAGGAGGATACCTGGGCGCCGGATCTCATGACCTTCGGCAAGGTCATCGGCGGCGGGCTGCCCGTCGGCGCCTTCGGTGGCCGGCAGGACCTGATGGCTCTGCTGGCTCCGGCAGGTCCGGTGTACCAGGCGGGCACGCTGTCCGGGAACCCGCTGGCGACGGCGGCGGGCCTGGCGACCTTCGCTGGTCTGGACGATGCGGCCTACGAGACCCTCGGCGCGGCATCGAGCACCCTGCAGCAGCTGGTGGCTGACGCCTTCACCACCGCCGGTGTCCCTCACGTGATCCAGACCGCCGGGACGCTGTTCTCGGTGTTCTTCCGCGAGGAGCCGGTGACGGGCTACGCCGACGCGAAGGCGCAGGACACTGAGGCTTTCACCCGCTTCTTCCACGCGATGCTCGACGCGGGGATCTACCTGCCGCCCTCGGCCTTCGAGGCCTGGTTCGTCTCCACCGCGCACACGCCCGAGATCCTCGATCGGATCGCCGCTGCGCTGCCGGGTGCGGCGGAGGCTGCCGCCTCGGCGTGACCCGACAGGCCCCCGGCTGCCCCTCCCCCGCGGGAGCCGGTCGCCTGGGGCCGAGCGCCTGGCACTCGGCGCCGGGCTCACGGGCTCACGGGCTCACGGGCTCACGGGCTCACGGGCTCACGGGCTCACGGGCTCACGGGCTCACGGGCTCACGGGCTCACGGGCTCACGGGCTCACGGGCTCACGGGCTCACGGGCTCACGGGCCGAGGCTCGTCAGGCCCGACGTGGTGCGCTGCTTCGGACCGTCGCTCGGATCACGGCGCTGAGCGCCATCGCGATGAGAGCGACCAGGGCGAGCAGGCTGACGAGGTGGAGGACCCAGGCCCACGGCGAGTGGTCGGCTCCAGCGATCCCGAACGTGTCGGCCAAGGTCATCCCGGCAGGGAACGAGGCTACGAAGTACGCCGGCGTGCCGAGCATGAGGAGCCCGAGCATCGCCGCGAGCATGAACGCGGCGGGGATCCTGCCACGCCACCCGATGCTCGTGATGGTCCCGGCGAGCAGGGGGCCGAGCGCCAGGACGACGATCATCAGGCCCCACCCCATGGTGTCGGCTGTGTTCCCCACGGTCGCGCTGATCTCCCGCAGCGAGCTGCCGGGCACCGCCGCGAGCGGGTTCAGCACCTGGATCTGAAGGGCAGCGAAGACCGCATATGCGAAGACCAGTACCGTCCCGCCGACCCCGATCCATCGGGATGCCGGGGCCGACCCCGCTCGAACGCTCGATGTGATCGCGGAGGCAGAGAAATACGTGGTCATGGCGTGATCCTGACACTGAGAACGCTCACGGCGAGGGAGAAGCTGTGAAGATCTCGGGGGCGTCCTGGGCGTCACTCCGATGTGGCCGAGCACGTGGCAGAAGTCCCGGCCGAGCGCAGATCGCTCCCGCTGATCACGCAGGTTCCCGTCCGTCGTCGTGCGTGGGTCCTCGACCTCTGCCCGGTATGGGTCCACGGGATCGGTGCCATGGAACGCGACGCCGCGTGCTCACCCGGGTCCTTCGCCTCGCGCCTCGTCGGCGGCGAGAAGAACGGATCTGACGGGCGCGGAAGTAGCGGCGTGCGCCCTTGGGTCGGAAGCCGACACCCCCAGCGCCATCGCCAGGACTGCGGCCCTGCGTGTCGCCGACAGCGTCGGCGTCAGTGCCGGATTCAGCGTGCTCCCCCGGATCCGCGGACCTCTCGGAGTCGCCCGACTCCGAGGAGGGCCCGAACGGATCGGGTGTGGTGGTGCGGGTGACGCCGTTGACGCTGGTCCACGTGACGCTGTGTCCCGTGGAGTTCGCATCATCGTCCCGCTCGACGCTGCGCGTCTGCTCTTCCTTGTCGTTGCAGTAGACGCAGGCACCATCTCCGTTGTCCAGGCAGGTGTGACCGCCTTCCGAGAAGGGCTTGATGTGGTCCGTCTGGCGAATGGGCGCGTCACAGAAGGGGCCACGACAGGTCACGTCGCGCCAGAGGATGAACCGGGCGAGTGCCGGCGGAAAGTCTCGGGCAACAGAGTCCGTGGCGACCAGCTCACCGGTGGTGGGATGCGTGTACAGCCGCCTGAGCTCGGCTCTGGCTGCCGGGCCGTCGGCGCCCAGCGCCTCGTCCATCTCCGCCTTCTTGCTGCTGAGCGCGGTGTGCAGATCCTCCCGGAGGGATTCCGAGGACACCGGCCCGTAGCCTTCGATATGGGCGATGTCCCCGCGGCTGGGGGTGAACAGGGCGCGGTCGGTGACGACCACGCCGATGTCCACGGTCCTCGGCGCCATGCCGTTCTCCCGGCCCAGGAGAGTGTCCACGAAGGTGTCCGCCTGGATGGCTTGATGACCACGGCGGTCTCCCTGAGCCCGCAGCCGCTCCGCCTCGAGGGAGAGGCGCTTGCGGATCGTCGCGGCGTCGAGGGAGGAGAGGCGCGCCGATACGGTCGCCATGCCGTGCTCGCCGGGCCGCACGGTGACATGCCGACGAGTTCGCGCATAGTGATGCCGCCGGGACTCCCCCTGCGGATCCGCTGCCTCGATCTGCCGTGTGACCTCACGCTTCCACCTCTTGGTCCCCGCGCCGTCAAGGGCAGGGAGCCGCTTCGCAAGACCGCGATCCACCTGTTCGCGCTGTTCAGGGGACAGGGGCGCGACAGATGCGGCCGCGCTATGGACCTTCTCGAAGGTCACCTGTCCGGTCACGATGGCCTCGAGCATCTCCGGCATCGACTCGACCATGCGCCGACACGACCCCAGGGTGCGCCCGGCGCCGGATGGGGAACGATGGGTGATCATCGAGATCTCTCGAGTCGCGGCGCGCTCGGCCCGTTTGTCGAGAATCGCCTCTGGGGCGATGGCCGTGATCTCCTGAGCGGCGTTCGCCGCCTCCTGCGCATGGGTCTCGTGACGGATCGACTCCGCGAGGCTCACGAGGGCACGGGCCTCGAGCGCTTCCAGGGCGGACCGCTGTTCATGGAGCCGCCCGACAACAGCGGAGTAGTGCTTCGACGGACGTTCCGGGCCGTCGAGGGCGAACAGGGCGCCCGGTTCGAGAGCGAGCTCGGCGAGGAGATAGGACTGATCTCCGAGCAGCTCGGCGAGAGCCATCGGGCCGTCGACCCGCAGAGCTTCGAGCTGCCGGCGGGTGGGGTCCCCGTAGCCTGCTTCGACATCCTGCGAGTTCGTGTTCATGCCCCTATTATTCCGCTGGGCACAGACAAACGAAAGGGCGGGTCACGGAATGTGGATAACTTCCACGAACTCCCTCGACACTGTGTCTCGCTCGGCAGATATCACTGCCCGCCACCCGACGCCCTCCCCCGGAGGTAACCGGCCATCCCTGCCGAGCAACGGCAATGCGGCACATCGACATCGATACCGTAGCACCAGGTCAACGCCATATGCAACGGCACGTCGCACCGAGGACCGCCTCGCGGAGGAACGCCCCCCGACCCCTCGCGTCTCCGCATTGTGGATAACCCACCACTGGGGAGGAAAGACCCGTAGCGGCTCCTCCAGGAAATAGTCCTCAGCCATCCACCAGCACATTGTGGAAAACCACCCTGTGGGGAGGAAAGATGCTTCCCGTCGAATCCTCCGAAAAACTCCGACGACGCCCCGAGTCAGCGGGAGACGGTTCGTGACAGGATCCTCGACACCGCCGCTCACGAGCCGTCAGGATGGGGCTTCGTCGCCGGGTGCATTCCCTCCGCACCGGGCGTCACGCTCCGTAGCTCAGCCCGGTAGAGCAGCTCCCCCATAAGGAGGCGGTCGCAGGTTCGAATCCTGCCGGAGCGTCGTCGCCGGGTCGCGCGTCGGCAGGCTTCTCACTCACCGGCCAGCCGCAGCACCATCACAGCTCCGCGCCGATCGCCGAGTTCCGTCTCCTCGAACCCGAACGACGAGTACATCCTGCGGGCTCTGGTGTTCTCGCGGCTCACGTGGAGACTCAGTCGGGTGATCCCACGAGAGGACGCGAGCCCGGTCAGGCCCTCCATCAGCAATCGCCCGACTCCGCGCCCCCTCGCCGGCCCCTCGACCGAGATGACCATCTCCGGAACATCCTCCGCAACGAATCCGGACCGATGCGCTTCGTGGGAGAAGAACCGATACCAAGCGGCACCGAGCACCTGCTCACCTCCACGATCCGCCGCCGCCGCGATAACACCTGCGT
Source organism: Brachybacterium sp. AOP3-A1-3 (assembly GCF_052378285.1). NCBI lineage: Bacteria > Bacillati > Actinomycetota > Actinomycetes > Micrococcales > Dermabacteraceae > Brachybacterium > Brachybacterium sp. AOP3-A1-3. Next base: position 191,158 of record NZ_JBQSXM010000003.1, read on the forward strand.
CACCCGCGACATTCCCGAAGTCGTCGACGTAGGAGTCCGGGAGGCTCTGCGCGGCATGAGCCGCGTACGCCCGCTCATCCCACTCCTCACGCCATTTCCATGCCGCATAGATCGCCCGCTGCAGGGTTCCGAGGTCGGCGGCGGTGGCGACGCGGACATCGACAGGATGGCTCTGGACATATGGCTGCACGGATCCTCCGGTCATGACCCCCACCCTGCCTCTCGACGCCACGAGCTGCGCTTCAGCGTAGGGCACACCTGCTGGTCCGCTCCATCTCTGGTCGTTCGCTCCGTCCCGGCGCAACCGCCCGTCGGCCCCGCCGCGTAGTCTCGGATCTGTCTCCCGCCGCCGCAGGAGGCCCCGCCCCCGATCCTCGAGGTGTCCCCCATCGCACGCCGGAATGCCACCATCAAGAAGCCCGTGCTGAGCCGTCTCGTCCTGCCCGGCCTCGAGCCGGCGGACGCCGATCAGCTCGAGGCCCACGACAGCCACGAGGGGCTCCGGCTCGAGGGGGCGGACCTCTCGGGTCGCGACCTCACCGGCGCCACCTTCACGGAGTGCGAGCTGGTGGGCGTCACGGCGCACACGACCACGCTGACGCACGCACGGCTGATCGAGACGCGCCTGGAACGGCTGAACGCCCCGGTCCTGGACGCGACCCGCAGCACCTGGCGCGACGTCGAGCTGAGCGGATCGCGGCTCGGCGCGCTGGACATCTACGACGCGGAAGTCCGCTCCACCCGCATCGTGGGGAGCAAGTTCGACTGGATCAATCTGCGCGCCTCGACGCTCGAGGACGTGCTCTTCGAGGACTGCACGATCGACGAGCTGGACCTCGCCGGCGTCACCGCCACGCGAGTCGCCTTCGTGAACTGCCGCGCCAGCAGCATCGCCCTCGCCCATGCCCGGTTGAAGGACGTGGACCTGCGGGGCCTCGAGATGGGCTCGATCAGCAACCTCGAGGGCATGTCCGGTGCGACGCTCGACGCCCAGCAGGTCACAGAGCTGGCGCCGGCGTTCGCGAGCCACCTGGGGATCCGCATCGAGGGCTGACTCCCGTCTCTCCCCTCTCCAGAGCCCCGCACGACGCGCACACGGAGTGCCGGAGACGGAGTCCCGGACGCAGACGCTCCGCGTGCACTACGGTGCGAGAACTGCAGGCACCCCGCCGCAGGCACCCCGCCGAAGGAGCATCCCGATGACCGGAATCCGCGCTCTCACCCTCGTCCTCGACGAACCGTCCTCGATCGCGAGCGCCCTGCGCGACGCGCTCGGCTGGACCATCGAATCCGATGTCGGCAGTTTCGCCTCGCTGACTGCGCCGGGCAGCATCCCGCTCTGGATCAACGCCCCGGCCCCGGGCGACGAGACGTCCCGCGGCGTCGTGATCCACATGCACTGCGACGACGTCGACGAGGCGTTCCAGCAGGCGATCGAGCGCGGCGCGCTCGCGGTGCGGGAGCCGGTCGACATGGACTTCGGCGAGCGCTCCGCCTGCGTGCAGATCCCCGCCGCCCCCGGCGTCACGATCGACTTCTCGCGCCCGCTGGGTTGATGCCCACCCCGGGCAGCAGAACGCGGGCCGAGGTGATCCCCGACCCGCGCCTGACTTGCGAGCGTACGCTCAGCCGCGCCCGCTGAGGCGCTGTTTCCGCGAGGTGATCTCGCCCGTGTTGAACCCGGCCAGGTGCAGTCCGCCGTGGAAGCGGGCGTGCTCGATCTTCACGCAGCGGTCCATCACCACGTCGAGCCCGGCGGCCTCGGCGATCGCCGCGGCCTCCTCGTTCCACGAGCCCAGCTGCAGCCACAGCGCCTTCGCGCCGACGTCCACCGCCTCCTGGGCCACGCCCGGCAGGTCGGCGTCCTTGCGGAACACGTCCACCAGGTCCGGCACCACCGGGAGGTCGGCGAGCGAGGCATAGGCCGGCTGCCCGAGGATCGTGTCGGCCCGCGGGTTGACGAAGTACACGTCGTACGGCGAGCTCGAGCGCAGGTAGGTCGCCACGAAATAGCTGGCCCGCGAGGGGTTCGCCGAGGCGCCGACGATCGCGATGCTCTTCGCCCGACGCAGGATCGCCAAGCGATCCGGGGCCGACGGACCCTGCCAGGTGCGCAACGGGGCGCCTGCCTCGGTCGCCCCGGTCTGGCCTGACGGGCCCGACGGGGCTGAGGGAACTGGCGGGACGGCGCAGGCCGAGCCCGCACCCTCCACACTGATGCCGGTCATCGTGCCTCCTCCGTCCGCTGGGCTTCCGTCCGCTGGGTTTCGGTCCGCGGGGTTCCTGTCGCCGTGGTGATCGCCTGGTCCAGGTCCCACAGGATGTCGTCGATGTCCTCCAGGCCCACCGAGATCCGGATCAGATCCGCCTTGACGCCACCGGCGGCGAGCTGCTCCGGGGAGAGCTGCTGGTGGGTGGTCGAGGCGGGGTGGATCACGAGAGTGCGCGCGTCACCGATGTTCGCCAGGTGCGAGGCGAGCTGCAGGTTCGCGATGACCTCCTCGCCCGTCGCCCGCGCTGCCGCGGACTCCTCCTCGTCGCTCGTGAACTCCCCCGTCGGCCGCACGCCGAAGGCGAAGACGGATCCCGGGCCGAGCGGCAGGTACTTCCGCGCCCGCGCATGGTGCGGGTGGGACGGCAGCCCCGCCCAGGTCACGTACGAGATACGCGGATCCTCCTCGAGCCACTGCGCGACGGCCGCGGCCCCGGCGAGGTGGGCGTCGATGCGCTGCGGGAGCGTCTCGACGCCCTGCAGCAGCTGGAAGGCGGACTGCGCGGGCAGCGACGGACCGATGTCGCGCAGCTGCTCCGAGCGCAGCTTGGTGAGGAAGCCGTACTCGCCGAAGTTGTCCCACCACCTGATGCCGCCGTACGACGCGACCGGCTCTGTCATCTGCGGGAAGTTGCCGTTGCCCCAGTCGAAGCGGCCGGACTCCACGACCACGCCGCCCAGGGTCGTGCCGTGCCCGCCGAGGAACTTCGTGGCGGAGTGGATGACGATGTCGGCCCCGTGCTCGAGCGGACGCACCAGGTAGGGGGTCGACAGCGTCGCGTCGACCACGAGCGGCACCCCGTGCTCATGGGCGAGCGCGGAGAGCCCCTCGAGGTCGGCGATCTCGCCGGAGGGATTGCCGATCATCTCGACGTAGAGCACCTTCGTCTCGGGCCGGAACGCAGCGCGGAAGTCCTCCGGATCCGACGAGGGCACGAAGGTGGTCTCCACCCCGAAACGGCGCAGCGTCACGTCGAGCTGGGTGACGGTGCCGCCGTACAGCTGCGCGGAGCTCACGACGTGGTCGCCCACGCCCACGAGCGCCGCGAAGGTGATGAACTCCGCGCTCATCCCCGAGGCGGTCGCGACCGCACCGATCCCACCCTCGAGCGAGGCGATGCGCTCCTCGAAGGCCGCGACGGTGGGGTTGCCGATCCGGGAGTAGATGTTGCCGTACTTCTGCAGGGCGAAGAGGTTCGCCGCGTCGGCCGCATCGTCGAAGACGAACGACGTGGTCTGGTAGATCGGGACCGCTCGCGCGCCGTGCTGGGCATCGGGCGTTCCGCCCGCGTGGAGGGCCCGGGTGCGGAACCCGAAGCTGCGCTCGGGGCTCGGCGCCGGTCCGACCGACGAGGTCTCCGCCGGGGCCGACGAGGACTGCGCCGCGGTCGCCGGGGACTCCGCCGAGGCCGACGGGGGCTGCTGCTCCTGCGCGTGCTGGGTCAGATCGGTCGGCTCGTTCACGCAGACACCCCCACCTTCGACGGGTGGTCCTCGGGCAGCGTCTCGGCGGTCGCCGCGGCGGCCTCCTCGGCGCTCACGCCGGGCACGACGGGGATCAGGTCGGTGTTCAGCTCGGTGCCGCGGGCGCGGGCGAGGTCCTTCTCCTTCTCCCGCACGATCGGCAGCACGTCCCGTCCGAAGGCCGCGGTCTCCTCCGTGAAGTGGAGGTAGCAGGTCAGCAGGAGGTTCACGCCCACCTTCTTGTACTCGATGATGCGGTCCGCGATCTCCTCGGAGGTGCCGATGAGCTGCGTCTTGAAGCCGTCGTTGTACTGCACGAGATCCTCGAAGGAGGAGCCGGCCCACATGCCCTTGCCGTCCTTGGTGGAGGCGCCGGCCTCCTGCACGGACTGCCTGAAGCCCTCGACGGCGGGACGATGCGCCTTGGCGACGATCTCGCGCAGAGTCTCCTCCGCCTCCTTCCGGGACTCGCGCGCGATGACGAAGCCGTTCAGACCGAACTTCGGCGCACGACCGGCCTCCTGGGCGGACGCCAGCACACCGGCGACGTTCTCCTCATAGCCCTCGAGGGTGCGGCCGTTGGAGAAGTACCAGTCGGCGACACGGCCCGCCGTGCCCTGCGCGGCGGTGGAGTTGCCGCCGAAGAAGATCTCCGGGTGCGGACGACCGGGCACGTCGACGGGCTTGGGCGAGAGGGTGAAGTCGTCGATCGAGTAGTACGTCCCGTCCTGGGAGTAGCCGTTCTCGGTGAGCAGACCGCGCAGCGCGGAGATGAACTCCTCGGTGCGCACGTAGCGCTCGTCGTGCTCGAGCCAGGGCAGCCCGAACTTCACGAACTCGTCCTTGAGCCAGCCGGAGACGATGTTCACCGCGGCGCGCCCGCCGGAGAGGTGGTCCGCGGTGATCAGCCACTTGGCGAGCACGCCGGGGTGCCACATCCCGGGGTGGAAGGCGGCGATCACCTTCAGGCGCTCGGTCGCGCCGAGCAGGGCGAGGCTGAAGGCGGAGGCCTCGTGCTGCTTGTCCGCGCCGTAGCTGGCGGCGTAGCGGGTCTGGGTCAGCGCATACTCGAAGCCGGAGTTCTCCGCGACCTGGGCGAGGCGCGAGTTGTAGGGCAGCTGCCAGTCGGTGCGCTGCTCGATGGTGGAGACGACGAGGCCTCCGGAGACGTTCGGCACCCAGTACGCGAACTTCAGCGGCGTCTCGAAGGTCGAAGCGGGGACGGTGGTGGTCATGGGTCCTCCAGGGTCGGGGTGGGTATTCGACGTCAGGTCGGGGTCTGGGTCTGTGCCGGGGTCGGGGTGCGTGGCGCGGTGTCCGGTATGCGCTACGGCAGTCCGGTCAGGGGTGCGGGGCGACGGCGGGGTCCTCCGCGGGGAGCTCGGCGAGCGCCGCGGCCACGGCGTCGACCGCCTCCGGGTTCTGCAGGGATGTGATGTCCCCCAGCGGCGGCGGAGTGCGCCCCGCACGCCGAGCGCGCTCGGCATGGATCAGCTGGGCGAGCAGGCGGCGCATGATCTTCCCGGAGCGGGTCCGGGGCAGGTCCGGCACCTCGATCACGAAGCGGGGCTTGGCGATCGGCCCGATCTCCGCGGCGACCCGGGCGCGGAGTACTCCCGGATCCAGAGCCGCAGTGCCCGAGGGGATCACGGACGACGGGATCACGAACACCGCCACGGCCTGCCCGGTGAGCGGGTCCTCGACACCGGCGGCGCCGACCTCCTGCACGCTCCGGTCCGCGACCAGCGCGGATTCGATCTCGATGGTGGACAGGCGGTGCCCGGAGACGTTCACGACATCGTCCAGTCGGCCGAGGATCCAGAAGCAGCCGTCGGCGTCGACCGTGGCGGAGTCCCCGGCGACGTAGTAGCCGCCGTGCTCACCGCACCCGGCGTAGTCCGCCCAGTAGGAGTCGCGGTAGCGCTCGGGGTCGCCCCACACGGTGCGCGCCATCCCGGGCCAGGGCCGACGGGCCACGAGCGTGCCGGCCACGCCCACAGGCTGCTCGGCGCCCTCCGCGTCGACGACGGCCATGTCGATGCCGGGCAGCGGCACGGTCGCGGAGCCGGGCTTGAGGGTGGTCACGCCGGGCAGCGGCACGAGCATCGAGGCGCCGGTCTCGGACTGCCACCACGTGTCGATGATCGGCAGCTCGCCGCGGCCGAAGGTGCGGTGGAACCACACCCAGGCCTCGGGGTTGATCGCCTCGCCGACAGTGCCCAGCAGGCGCAGGGAGGACAGGTCGTGCCCGGTGGGCAGCTCGTCCCCGAACCAGCTCATGAAGGTGCGGATCAGGGTGGGCGCCGTGTAGTAGACGGTGACGCCGTAGCGCTCGATGATCTCCAGGTGCCGCTCACGGGTGGGCTCGCCGGGGGTGCCCTCGTAGATGACCTGCGTGAGTCCGTTGGAGAGCGGACCGTAGATCTCGTAGGTGTGGGCGGTGACCCAGGCGAGGTCCGCGGTGCACCAGTGCACGTCGTCGCTCGTCGCGTCGAAGTGCGCCCAGTGCGACCACGAGGTGTGCGTGAGATAGCCGCCGGAGGTGTGCACGAGGCCCTTGGGCTTCCCGGTGGTGCCGGAGGTGTAGATGATGAACAGCGGGTGCTCGGCGTCGAAGCTGCGGGCCTCGTGATGCTCGCTCGCGGCACCCACGCTCTCGTGCCACCACACGTCGCGGCCCGGGGTCCAGGCGATGTCCTGGCCCGTGCGACGCACGACGAGCACGTGCTCGAGGTCGGGCAGATCGCGGGCGGCGTCGTCGGCCTGGGATTTCACCTCGACGGCCGCGCCGCGACGGAACTGGCCGTCGGAGGTGACCAGGAGCTTCGCCCCGGTGTCCTGCAGGCGGAAGCGCACCGCCTCGGCGCTGAACCCGCCGAAGACCAGGGAGTGCACGGCGCCGATCCGGGCGCAGGCGAGCGAGATGACGATGGTCTCCACGAGCACGGGGAGATAGACGACCACGCGGTCGCCGGGCACGATACCGAGGTCCGTCAGGGCATTGGCGGCCTGGCTCACGCGGCGCTGGAGGTCCTCGTAGGTGACGGTCTCGCGGTCCCCCCGCTCTCCCTCGAAGTGCAGGGCGACCTTGGTGCCCCTCCCGGCGCGCACGTGGCGGTCCACGCAGTTCTCGGCGACGTTCAACCGTCCGCCGACGAACCAGCGGGCGGCGGGGACGCTCAGCACGCCGGTCGCGGGATCCGTCGTCGGCGGCTCCCACTCGTGGGCGGTGTGCCAGGGCTCGGCCCACTCCAGGCGGCGCGCGGCGGCCTCCCAGAAGGCGGTGGGATCGACCGACGCCGTGGCGTAGATGCTCTCGTCCACGTTCCAGGTCCCCTCGAGCGCGGGGTCCGGCGCGAAGGCGCGGGTCTCGACCAGTCGGGTCTCGGTCCGTCGGTTCTCGGTCCGTCGGTTCTCAGCCAGCCGGGTCTCCGTCGTGCTCATGTCCACCTCCGCAGCAGCTTCTTCTCGGCGATCCCCAGCAGGGCGTTGGTGAGGCTGCCCAGCAGGGCGAGCAGCACGATGGCCAGCAGGATCCTGTCCACCCGACCGGTCTGCTGGGAGTCGTTGAGGATGAAACCCAGACCCATCGAGGAGGCGATCAGCTCGGCGGCGACCAGGAACAGCCAGGCCTGGGCGAGCGCGAGGCGCAGCCCGGAGACGACCGAGGGCACCACGGCGGGCAGCTGGATCGTGCGGAACAGCGACCAGCCGCGCAGGCCGAAGCAGCGCCCGGCCTCGACCAGGTGGGGGTCGATGTGGCGCAGCGCGGCGGCGACGGTGGTGAACACCGGGAAGAAGGCACCGATCGCGATCAGCGTGATCTTCGATTCCTCCCCGATCTGCAGCCACAGGATCAGCAGCGGCACCCAGGCCAGCGAGGGCACGGCGCGCAGGGCGGCGAGCGTGGGATTCAGCAGCGCGTCGCCCGCGCGGGACAGGCCCACGACGGCGGCGACGGCGAGGCCCACGACGGAGCCTGCCGCGAAGCCGATCAGCACCCGCTGCACGGAGATCGCGATGTGCAGTCCCAGCTCGCCGCGCTCGAGGAGCTCGACGCCGGCCTGCACGACGGCCCACGGACCGGGCAGGCGGTAGGCCGGGACCAGCTCGGCGGCGGTCGTGAGCTGCCAGGCGAGCAGGATCAGCAGGGGCAGCACGGCGCCGGCGGCGAGGCGCACGCCGGTGCGGTCCCAGACGGTGCGGGGAGCGGACGGAGCATCCGCTCCGGCCCGGCCGGTGCCCCCGCCCGTGCTCCCGTCGGCGCGACGGGTGGCGTCCAGCGCCTCGGCCTCGGCGGTCCGCCCGGCGGCGCTCGCGGCGTCGACGACGAGGGCGACGCCGGATCCCGGCACGCTCATTGCTTCTCCACCGCGGCGGTCGCGAAGTCGGCGTGGAGGATCTCGCCGCGGGCCTTCTCCACGGCCTCGGCCCCGCCCTGGACATCCCCGGAGTCGGAGAGCATCAGGGAGATCGCCTCGAGCACGGCGAGCTGGTCCTCACCGGGCACTCCGGAGACGTCGAGGTTCGAGCGCTCCTGGATCACGGTCGTGGCGACGGCGAGGTCGATGCTCGCGGCATCGGCCAGAAGCTGCGCGGTCTCCTCGAGGTGCGCGAGCACCCAGGTGCGGGCCTGCTCGTAGGCATCCACGACCACCTGGGCGACGTCCGCGTGGTGGTCGATGAAGTCCTCGGTGGCGTTGAGGAAACCATAGGTGTTGAAGTCGACGTTGCGGTACACCAGCTGCGCGCCGGACTCCTTCTCGGCGGCCGCCATGATCGGGTCCAGGCCGGACCATGCCTCGACGCTCCCGCCCTCGAGGGCCGTGCGGCCGTCGGCGTGCTGCAGCGGCTGGAGCTCCACGTCGTCGACCCCGAGCCCGGCCTCGGCGAGCGTCTGGACCAGGAAGAAGTAGGGGTCGGTGCCGGGGGTGGCGGCGACCGGTCGGCCCGCGAGGTCGGCAGGGCCGGTGATGTCACTGTCCGGTCCGACCACGAGGGCGGACCACTCGGGCTGGCTGTAGATGTCGATGACCTTGATCGGGGAGCCGTTGGCGCGCGCCAGCAGCGCGGCCGAGCCGGCCGTGGAGGCGACGTCGGCCGATCCGGACCGCAGGAACTCGTTGGCCTTGTTGGAGCCGGCCGACTGCACCCACGTCACGCTCACGGAGCTGCCGAGGGCGTCCTCGATCAGCTTCTGGTCACGCACCACGAGGCTGAGCGGGTTGTAGGTGGCCCAGTCGATGGTGAGGGTGCCGGTGCTCCACTCCCCCTCGCCGCCCGCGCTCGCGGTGTTCTCGGACCCTTCGCCGGGCACGCAGGCGGCCAGACCCATCCCGGCCATCGCCGAGAGGCCGAGGGCGGTGGCGGTGCGGCGGCTGATGCGAGGGCTCATGAGGGAATCTCCGTGGTGGTGCGAGAAGTAGTGGGGGTGCGAGTGGCGGTGGTGTGCAGGCTGGCGTGGTCGAGCTGGGGCGAGTGCACGCCGAGGCCGGCGAGCAGCTCGACGCGGAGCTCGGCCAGGGAGCGGTCGGCGCGGTCGCGGGGGCGGGCCCCGGGCACCTCGAGGGTGCGGGCGATCGAGTCGGCGCCGGGCTCCTCGAGCAGGGAGCGCAGCAGCAGCACCCTGTCGGCGAGGTAGAGGGCCTCCTCGACGTCGTGGGTGACGACGAGGACGGTGGTGGGCTCGGCGGCGTGGATCTCGAGCAGCAGGTCCTGCATGCGCAGACGGGTCAGGGCATCGAGCGCCCCGAAGGGCTCGTCCAGCAGGAGCACCTCCGGGCTGCGGGCGAGCGCGCGGGCCAACGAGGCACGCTGGGCCATGCCGCCGGAGACCTCCCGCGGACGCTGGGCGGCGGCGTGCTCGAGGCCCACGAGCTGCAGCAGCTCGCGGACTCGCTCACGTCCTTCACGCCGTCCGGTGCTGCGCGGCAGCCCGAGGGCGACGTTCTGCTCGAGAGTGCGCCAGGGCAGCAGGCGCGGCTCCTGGAAGGCGACCGCGGTGCGGGGGTCGGTGCCGCGGACCGCGGTGCCGCCGAGGCGGATCAGGCCCTCGGTGGGGGAATCCAGACCGGCGACCAGGCGCAGCAGGGTCGACTTCCCGCAGCCCGAGGGGCCCACGACGGCGAGGATCTCCCCGCTGGGGAGTTCGAGGTCCAGGCCCCGCAGCACGTCTCGGGTCCCCTGCGACGAAGGGAACGAGCGGGCGACCGCCTCGAACCGCACCCCGCTGCGGGGCGTCGATGAACCCCCGTGACGTTCCGGGGGGCCGGAGCGCGTGACAGGTGCGGAGTCGACATGCACGGTGCTGGTCATGCCTCGCATCATGGTGGCGGACACGCCGACGATGCCAGCGCGGCGTCATAAGACGAAACATTCGCGGCGGGTAGCCCCGCTATGCACCGTCACCCGGGTTCATGCACGAGATCTGGGACACATTCGTCGGCCCGGTCGGCCCACGGTGCGTCGCGGATCGGGAGAGTGGTGCCTCTGAGGGCGGGCCGGACGGGTCGCAGGGGGTCGACGCGACGCACCTGTCGGAACGATGCGGGACACCGCGAAACGGGTGCGGGGCGGCGCGGAACGAGTGCGGGACGGTGTGACGTACAGGGCGAGGGATGTGGCGCGGACCATGCGCGATTGCCACATCGCGCCATCATCCGATCACCTCACGGACCGCCAGGTAAATAGACGACAAATCCCGCGACCCGTCTCGTTCAAACCCCTCGAAACGCACGGGGGTCCGCTCCTAGCGTGGATGCCTCATCCCCCGGACACCCCGGCTGTGGGCACCGACCATTCGGGCACAGGCTCCCCGGGCACCTCGGTCCAGTCAGGACACCTCCGCTCCACCGAGCGCCGCACCACGGGATGCGACAGACCACCAGCAGCACGCGAGAAGGATCAGTACCCATGACGCACCAGAACACGCACCGCGCCGTCGGCCGAGCCGTCACGCCCCTCACCGCCACCCGTCGCGCAGCCCATGTCTTCGGCGGCAGCGCCGTTCTCGGCACGGTCCTCGTCGGCACCGCCTTCGCCGGCGGCACCTCGGCGATGGCCAACGACGAGGCGCTCGTCGGCTCCGACGAGCCCGCCACCATCCAGACCGCACCCGAGCAGTCCGCGTCGGCACAGCCCGCCTCCGCCGAGACCTCCACGGGGACCTCCTCGGAGACGCTGCGCCAGGGCGACTCCGGCGCCGACGTCGAGGCGCTGCAGGACGCGCTGAACGCGCAGGGCGCCGAGCTTCCCGAGACGGGCTACTTCGGCTCCATGACCGCGGACGCGGTCGTCGAGTTCCAGGCGGCGAACGGCCTCCAGGTCGACGGCGTGGTGGGTGCCGATACCCACAGCGCTCTCGGCGGCGGCTCCACGGAGTCCGCTCCTGCCGAGTCCGCCCCCGCGAGCGCACCCGGCGGCGGCGCCTCCGCAGTCCCGGCGAGCGCGAGCTCCTCGAGCAGCAACACGATCATCGACGCCGCCCGCTCCGCGACCGGCTCCCCGTACTCCTGGGGCGGCACGTCGCTCAGCGGCATGGACTGCTCCGGCCTCGTCGCCTACGCCTACGAGGCGGCCGGCATCGACGCGCCGCGCACCAGCAGCGAGCTCGCCTCGCAGGGCCGCAGCATCTCCGAGTCCGAGGCCCAGCCCGGCGACCTCGTGATCTGGCCCGGTCACGTCGCGATCTACGCGGGCGACGGCCAGATCATCGATGCCTCAGGCTCCCAGCAGCAGGTCGTCGAGCGCGGAATCTGGGGCAACCCCACCGGGTTCGTCACCTACCGCTGATCCACCCGGCCCCAGCGCCGACACCTCGAGGCCCGGTCCCGCAGCATGCGGGACCGGGCCTCGGTCATTCCCTGCCGACCGAGCGCTCAGCGGCGCAGCCGGTGCTCCAGGGATGCCTTCACGCCCGTCCACTCCTCGGCGAGGATCGAGTAGACGACGGTGTGGCGGATCGTGCCGTCGGGCATGATCCGGTGCGCACGCAGGATCCCGTCCTGCTGAGCACCGAGGCGCTCGACGGCTCGGCGCGAGGTGATGTTCAGGTGGTGCACCCGGAACTCGACGCCGAGGCAGCCGAGATCCTCGAAGGCGTGGGTGAGCAGGGCGAGCTTCGTCGCCGCGTTCAGTCCCGTGCCGTGGGTCGAGCCCGCCATGTAGGTGGAGCCCAGCTCGAGGCGACGATCCCGGAGCGAGATGTTCAGGAACGTCGTGTGGCCGATGACCTGACCGCTGTCCCGCTCGAGCACGGCCCACGAGACCGTGCTGCCCGCCTCGTCGGAGGCGCACTGCGCCGCGACGCGATCAGCGACCTGTTCCGGCGCCGGCACATGGGGCGCGTACGGGATCCGCCAGATCTCCCCGTCGGCCACCACGGCCCGGAGCCCGTCGACGTGCTGCGCACCGAGGGGCTCGAGACGCACGTGCCGGTTCTCCAGGACGACGGGCTGCGGTCGGTCCATCGCGGCGGTCGGGACCGACGCCGTCGCCGTGAACGCGGCGCCGTGGCCGGCGGGCGCGGCAGCGTGGCCGGCGGGCGCGGCAGCGTGGCCGGCGGGCGCCGGGGAGGAGGGGGTTGTGCTCATCGGTGCTTCTCGATCGCCATCTCGTAGTAGCGCAGGAGGTCGTCGGAGGCGTTCTCCCAGGAGAACTGCTCCGCCTCGGTGCGCGCGGCCGTGCGGATCCGTGCCCGCAGATCGGGATCGGCGAGGCGGTCGAGCGCCGCATCCAGCGTCGCCTCGTCACCGGAGTCGAAGAGCAGCCCGTTCTCCCCGTCGACGACCTGCTCCATCGTCGGCCCCGAGCGGGCGGCGACCACCGGGAGCCCGGAGGCCATCCCCTCGAGGATCACCAGCCCGAGAGTCTCGGTGACGGAGGGGAACACGAAGGCGTCGGCGCTCGCGAAGGCGCTCGCGAGCTCCTCCCCCTCCATGAAGCCGGGGAACAGGGTCGCGGTCCCGGCGAACAGCGTCTCGAGCTCGCGGCGGTACGGCCCGTCGCCCACGATCGCGAGCGCCACGTCGTCCCGCCGGCCCATCATCGAGCGCAGCCGGCCGATCTCCTTCTCCGCCGCGAGCCGGCCGACGAAGACCAGCAGCTTCTTCTCCGGATGGCCCTGGCTGAGGCGATCGCGCATCTCCTCGCTCGCATACCGAGGGTCGAAGGTCCGCGTGTCGACGCCGCGGCGCACCACGTGCAGGTTCTCGATCCCCTTCTCCGCCAGCTCGGCCTTCATCGACTCCGAGGTCGCGAGGTTGATGTCGGCCAGGGCGTGGTTGCGCTTGATCTGCCACCACACCGGACGCTTGCCCCAGCGGTACGCCCGGTAGAGATCCAGGTAACGCGGGATGTGGGTGTGATAGCTCGCCACCAGCGGGATCCGCTGGCGGTGCGCGGCATACGCCCCCGAGGACGCGAGCAGGATCGGCTGAGCGGCGTGGACGACGTCCGGATGGAAACCACGGATGATGCCGTCCACCGTGGGGTTGGGGAGGGTGAAGCGCCGATGCTTGTAGAACGGCAGCGTCACCGGCTTGATGCCCACCACCCGGGCCCCGTGGTGCTCGGTGACGCCCAGCTCCGGGGCGATCACCATGACCTCGTGTCCCAGCTCGGTGAACCGCTCGACGGCGTGGCGCAGACGTGTCACCACGCCGTCGACGGACGGCAGGAACGTCTCCGTGACGATCGCGATCTTCACGGAAGGATGCTCACTTCCAGGTCACGGTGGGCATGACCAGCTCGCGCTTGACGCGGTCGGTGTTGTTCATCGCGACCTTGAGGACCTCGGTGAGGTGCTCCTCGGTCAGCAGGTGCGGCTCCAGGCCCAGCGAGAGCAGGGTGGTGTTGACCGCGTTGTAGTAGTGGTCGTACTTCTCCACGCGCGGGTTCTCGGTGGTCGACAGGGACACCTCGCTGCCGAGATCCGCGGCGACCTTCTGCACCTTCTCCGCCAGCTCCTTGACCGAGAACTGCTCGGTGAACTGGTTGTACACGCGGAACTCGCCGCGATCGGCGGGGTTCTCGCAGGCGATCTCAATGCAGCGCACCGTGTCCTGGATGTCCAGGTAGCCGCGGGTCTGGGAGCCGTTGCCGTAGACGGTGAGGTCGTGGCCGATGGCCGCCTGGACGATGAAGCGGTTCAGCGCCGTGCCGAACACGGCGTCGTAGTCGAAACGGTTGACCAGGCGCGGATCCAGCCGGGTCTCGGCGGTCTCCAGGCCGTAGACGACGCCCTGGTTCAGATCGGTGGCGCGGACGCCCCAGATCTTGCAGGCGAACATGATGTTGTCGCTGTCGTGCACCTTGGTGAGGTGGTAGAACGAGCCGGGCTGCTTGGGGAAGGGCAGGCGGTCCGTGCGCCCCTTGTGCTCGACCTCGATCCAGCCCTCCTCGATGTCGATGTTCGGCTGGCCGTACTCGCCCATCGTGCCGAGCTTGACGAGGTGGCAGTCCGGCGCGAAGTCCTTGATCGCCCACAGCACGTTCAGGGTGCCCTCGACGTTGTTGCGATGGTTCTCGATCGCGTGCTCGCGGTCGATCATCGAGTACGGGGCGCTGCGGTGCTCGGCGAAGTGCACGAACGACTCCGGCTGGATCTCCTGGAAGATCGCGGCGACCGCGTCGTAGTCCGTGAGGTCCGCGATCTTCACGGCGATGTCCTTGCCGGAGACCTCCTTCCAGACCGCCACGCGCTCCTCCAGCTCGAGGATCGGGGTCACCGAGTTCGACCCCAGCTCCACATCGATGTCCCGACGCACGAGGTTGTCCACGATGGTGACGTCGTGGCCCTTCTGCGAGAGGTACAGGGCCGTGGGCCAGCCACAGAATCCATCTCCACCGGCGACGACGATCTTCATCTCGTGAGTCCTCCCAAAAGGTCCAGGTCCCGGCCGGTGCGAGGATGCCGACGGCCGGATGGTGACAGTGCGTGTCCACTACTCTTAACGTAGTGCAGGTCGCGGGCTGCTCAAAGACGAGGAAAGCCCGCCTTAACAGCGAAGGAACGTGCCATGACGAACGCGTACGACGGGGCTGTCGAGGGTTCGGCAGTGCGTTCCGACCCGGCGGAATCCACTGTATCCCGCACCCCTGTGGCGCCGATGACCGTCCCGCCGGTGGCAGACTCCGGCGCCCCGCTCGCCCCGCTCGCCCCGCTCGCCCCGCTCGCCCCGCTCGCCCCGCTCACCCCGCTCACCCCGCGGCCCCTTCCCGATACCCGCACCCGGGTGCTCGTGATGGGCATCGTCAACCGCACCCAGGACTCCTTCTTCGACGAGGGCCGCACCTGGGGACTCGATGCCGCGGTCCGGGCCGGAATCGCCGCCGCCGAGGCCGGGGCCGACCTCGTCGACGTCGGCGGCGTGAAGTTCGCGCCCGGGGACCCGCTGCCGGCGTCCGAGGAGATCGATCGTGTGGTCCCGGTGATCTCCGCGCTGCGCCGTGAGCTGCCCGCGCACGTGCTGCTGTCGGTGGACACCTTCCACGCCGCCGTCGCCGAGGCGAGCATCGCGGCCGGCGCCGACCTGATCAACGACACCACGGGACTGTCGGACCCGGAGATGACCACGACGGTCGCACGCACCGGGGCGTCCCTCGTGATCACCCATTCGGTCGCCGCTCCGAGGCAGGCCTACCCCCGACCGCAGTACGACGACGTCGCGGAGGAGGTGCGGGAGTTCCTCGCCGCCCGCCTCGAGCGCGCGCTGGAGGCGGGGATCGATCGCGAGCGGATCGTGATGGACCCCGGACCCGACCTCAACAAGAGCACCGTGCAGACTCTCGAGGTGCTGCGCGACTGGTCCGAGTACACCTCCCTCGGGCTGCCGGTGCTCGCGGCCCTGTCCCGCAAGGACGTCATCGGGGAGTCGCTCGGGCTGCCCAAGGAGGAGCGCCTGGAAGGATCGCTGGCCGCCGCCGCCTGGGCGATGGGCCAGGGTGCTCGGATCCTCCGCGTCCACGACGTGCAGGCCACGGTCCGCTTCGTGCGGATGCTCGAGGTGCTCTCCGGCTGGCGCGACCCCGCCGGTCCCCTCGTCCACAACGTCTGAGGGCGCCGTGCCGGGCTGCCCCTCGCGCTGGGCGGATGCTCCTCTGCTCCTCTGCTCCTCGCGGGGCGGCCGTCATCCCCGCTGCAGGTCCACCGTGCACGCGACGTCGGTGAGCTGCTCGGGGAGCGCCCGCCCCCGACTCACCCCGAGCCGCTCGGACCCTCCAGGCCGCCCGCAGCGCTCCCGAAGCGCGCGAGGATCTCGTCGGTGAGCCCCGGCCAGATCCGCACGTGGGTCTGGCCGAAGCGCTCCGCCCCGAGGAACGCCGCGGTGAGCCCCGCCGCCGGATCCACCCAGAGGAAGGAGCCGGACTGGCCGAAATGCCCGAAGGTCCCCGGGCCCGAGGCGGATCCCGTCCAATGCGGGGACTTGCCGTCGCGGATCTCGACGCCCAGGCCCCAGTCGTTGGGCTTCTGGCGGCCGTAGCCGGGCAGGATGCCGGCGAGTCCGGGGAACTGCACGGACGTCGCCTCGCGCCACAGCTCCGGGGAGATCAGGGTGGGCTCGAGCAGCTCGCGGCCGAGTACCAGCAGATCCCGGATGCTCCCGCGGTAACCGGCGGCCGGCGAACCGGAGAGCTCGACGTCGCGCAACCCGAGGCCCTGGACCACGGTCTGCTCCATCCAGTCGTCGAGGTCATGGCCGGTGGCCTCCTCGAGATGGGCGGCGAGCACCTCGAACCCCGTGTTGGAGTAGATGCGCCGGGCGCCCACGGCGCCGACGACGTCACCACCGTCGAAGGCGTAGCCGGCGGTGTGGGCGAGCAGATGACGCACCGTGGCGCCCTCGGGACCGGCCGGTTCCTCGAGATCGACGAGGCCGCGGTCCACGGCGATCAGAGCGCCGAGCGCCGTGAGGGGCTTGCTGACGCTGGCGAGGTCCCAGACCCTCTCGGGGTCCCCCTGCGTGTGCACGGTGCGCCGGGCATCGGACACCCCGAGCGCGTGCTCGAAGTCGACGTCGACAGGGATCTCGGGCTGGGTCTCGGGTTCCACGCCGTCAAATATGGCATACCCCCTGTCCGTGACGGCTCTGCGCCCGCCCCGCGCACCAGCTCGACACGGGAACCTCCGACTCCGCGCCCGATTCCGCTTCCGTGTCCGATTCCGATCCGGTGTCCGCATCCGATCCGGTGTCCGATTAGCCCGCTACGCCCCGCCGACCAGCGGAAAGACAACCTACGCATCAGTCACCCCACAACCTGCACATTTAACCTCTTGTTTACTCAATTGCGCCCGGGGCATGATGCTAGTGGCGTCACGTCGTCGTGGCGTCGGGGACGGGCCCGCAGCGACTGCTCCGGGCCGAACGACAAGGGGGAACCATGTCCGCACCGACCTCAGTCCGCACCACCGAGAGACCGACCCCGCCCGAGAACCGGCTCCTGCCGATCGCGATGCCCTCGCGCCGCACCCTGCTGCTCGGGGTGGGGACCCTGGGCACCGGACTGGCCGTCGGCATCGGCCCTGCGAGCGCGGCGCCCACGCTGCGCAAGGGCTCCCGCGGCTCCGCCGTGACGAAGCTCCAGAAGGATCTGTGGCGACTCAAGTACTGGAGCGGCACGGCCGACGGCAGCTTCGGGCACCTCACCCAGCAGGCCGTCTACGCCCTGCAGAAGGTCGCCGGCCTCAGCCGTGACGGCGTCGTCGGCCCGAAGACGTACGCGGCGATCCGCAACGGGGCCCGGCCCTCGCGCAAGATCACCTCCGGAGTCGGCTTCGAGGTGAACCTGAGCCGTCAGATCATCATCGCCACCACCGGCGGGAAGCTCTCCTACATCCTCAACACGTCCACCGGCAGCGGGAAGCGCTACTACTCCGGCGGCCGCTGGAAGACGGCGACCACACCCAAGGGCAGCTTCACGATGTACAGCCTCTACAGCCGCGGCTGGCAGAACGGCCCGCTGGGATCCCTGTACCGCCCCGGCTATTACGACCGCGGCTGGGCGATCCACGGATCCAACTCGATCCCGAGCTATCCGGCTTCCCATGGCTGCGCCCGCATCTCCACCGCGGCGACCGACATGCTGTGGACCCGCAGCTGGTTCACAAAGGGGCGACGAGTGATCGTCTACTGACCCCGCCTCCGGGCGACCCAGCACCCTGCGGGGCGGCTCGGCAGGGACCTCCTGGTCCGGCCGGGCCGCCCCGCCCTTTACGAGACCTGCACGAATCCCTTGCCGTCCCCCCGCCCCGTCAGCCCGTCACGCGCCTGACCACGCGCTACGATCGACGAGGAGTACTGCCCCGTCTTCCGTCGGGGCGCAGGGACAGCGACAGCGAAGGACCACCGTGGGGATCTTGGATCGGATCGAGCGCGGGCTCGACCGCGGCGTGACGAGCATGTTCTCGCCCGGCCGCGGCCAGCTGAAACCACTCGACCTCGCGCAGGGGCTCAAGCGCGAGTGCGACGACCAGATCCAGGTGCTCGACCGCACCCGGACCCTGGCCCCGAACGTCTACACGATCTACCTGCACCCGCAGGACTTCGAGCGCTTCGGCTCCTGGCAGGACACCCTGATCGACGAGCTCCAGCGCGTGCTCATGGAGCATGCCGAGAAGCAGCGCTATATGTTCGTCGGCGGCGTCACCGTGGACCTGGCCGAGGACGAGGAGGTGCGTGCGGGCCGCTTCGAGACGGAGTCGCGCACCGAGCGCGGCAGCGTGGCCCCCGCCACCGGCGCCGCCCAGGCCGAGACCGGCGGCAGCCCGATCGTCGAGATCGACGGCCAGCAGTACCTCCTGACCGGCCCGGTGACCGTGATCGGTCGCGGCGGCGACTCGGACATCATCCTCGAGGACACGGGCGTCTCCCGCCATCACCTCGAGCTGCGGGCCGACCCGACGGGAGGGCCCGACGGCTCCGGCGAGCTCGTGGCCACCGACCTCGGCTCCACCAACGGCACCTTCGTCGACGGCGAGCGCATCCGCACGCCCGTCGCCCTCCAGGACCGCTCGCTGGTCAAGATCGGCCGCACCCGGCTGACCGTGCGGCTCCCTGCCGCCGGTCCGGTCAGCTGGTGAGCGCCGCATGAGCGAACTGACCCTGGTCGCCCTCCGCCTGGGCTTCGTCCTGGCGCTGTGGATCTTCGTGATCGTCGTGGTCCTGGTGCTGCGCAACGACCTCTTCGGGACCACCGTGGTCACCCGCTCCAGCCGCGACCCGCGCCGTGACCAGCGCCCCGCCTCCGGTCCCCCGAGCGGCGCGGCCGCCCAGGCCGGGGCCGATTCGGGTTCCCTGCGCACGGACCCCGAGGTCACCGCGACAGCGATGGTCGTCACCGCCGGCCCGTTGCGCGGCACCTCGCTGACCCTGGGCTCCACGCCCATCCTCATCGGCCGGGCACCGGAGTGCACCCTGGTGCTGGACGACGACTACGCCTCCAACCGCCACGCACGCGTGTTCGAGCGTGAGGGCGAATGGATGGTGGAGGACCTGGGATCCACCAACGGCACCCTGCTGTCGGGGCGGCGCATCGAAGGCGCCGTGCCGTTCCGGCCCGGCGCCCAGGTGCGGATCGGCCGCACCGAGATCGAGCTGAGACGAGGTCCGCGATGAGCATCGCCCTGCGATACGCCGCCCGGTCCGACGTCGGCCTGGTGCGCTCCAACAACCAGGACTCCGGGTATGCCGGCAGCCACCTGCTGGTGGTCGCCGACGGCATGGGCGGTCACGCCGGAGGCGACGTCGCCTCCTCGGTGGCCATCGGGCGCCTGGCGCGGCTGGACTCCGAGACCCCTGCCTCCGACATCGTCGCCACCCTCGAGGAGACGGTGCTCGACGCCAACCAGGAGATCCTGCGCCGTGCGCGGGACGAGCCGCAGCTGCGCGGCCTGGGCACCACGATCACCGCGATGCTGCGCGCCGAGGGCAAGTTCGCCCTCGCCCACATCGGGGATTCCCGCGCCTACCTGCTGCGCAACGACGAGACCACGCAGATCACCAAGGACCATACCTTCGTGCAGCGGCTGCTGGACGAAGGTCGCCTGACCGAGGAGGAGGCCGAGCGGCACCCCCAGCGCTCGGTCCTGATGCGGGTGCTCGGCGACGTCGACGCCGATCCCGAGCTCGATCTCTCGCTGCGCCCCGCCCACCCCGGCGATCGCTGGATGCTGTGCTCGGACGGCCTCTCGGGTCTGGTCTCGCTCGACACCATCGATGCGACCCTGCGCAGCTTCGAAGACCCCGGCCAGTGCGCCGAGGAGCTCATCCAGCTGGCACTCAAGGGCGGCGGGCCGGACAACATCACCTGCATCATCGCCGACGTCGTGGACCTCGACCAGCTGCCGCGCGGCGAAGAGGCCCCGTCCACGGCGCCGCAGATCGTGGGCTCGGCGGCTCGCAACCGGCATCGGCCGACGACCGCGTCCGGCCCTGCCGCGAAGGCCGCCGCACTCACCCGTGAGGAGCCCTCGGCGCCGTACGAGGACTCCGACTTCTCCGAGGACGAGCCGCCCCGCCGCAGCCCGTGGCCCGCGCTGGTCGCTGTGCTCCTGCTGGTGGCCGTCCTGGGCGGCGCGCTCTGGGCGGGATACGCCTGGTCGCAGCGCCAGTTCTATGTGGGCACCGACGGCACCAACGTCGTGCTCTACCAGGGACTCTCCCAGGATCTCGGACCGATCTCGCTGTCCGAGCCCGTCGAGGTCTCCGACATCGCCCTGGACGAGCTCCCCGAGGTGACCCAGCAGCAGGTCACGAACACGATCACCGCCGGCGACCGCGAGTCCGCCGAGCAGATCATGGCCCGGCTCGAGCAGTCCGCGCTGGCCAACCGGCCCCCGCCCGTGGTCACCGATCCGGCCCCCTCGGACGGCGGCGGCGAGGTGTCGGACGGAGGCGGCGACGCCTCCGACGGGGGCGGCACGCCGCTCGAGCAGAGCACCGGGCTCACGTCCGACCGTCCCGCGGGCACCCCCTCCCCGCCGGATGACGGCGAGGAGTCCTAGTGGCCACGATCGTGTCCTACACCGCTCGCCCGCGCCGCCTGACCCAGGCCCTGCTGCTGGCGTTCGCGGTGGTGACCGGGGTCGGCGCCTACGCCCTGGTCGGGCTGGGGCGCTTCGACGAGGTCCCCGCGGACCTGATGCAGGTCGGCATCGGATCGGCCGTGCTGGCGATCGTGCTGCAGATCGTCGTCATGTGGCGCACCCCGTACGCGGACCCGGTGATCCTGCCGCTGGTCATGCTGCTGAACCTCCTGGGCATCGCCATGATCGAGAGCGTGCACGCCGCGAACGAGATCTACGGTCTGCGCACCTCCGCGAGCGCCGATCGGCAGATGCTGTGGGGCATCCTCGGCGTCGTCCTGTGCCTCGCCGTGCTGGTGTTCCTGCGCGACCACCGGCGGCTGCGTCGCTTCACCTGGATCAGTGCCGTCGTCGGCGGCGTGCTGCTCCTGCTGCCGCTGCTGCCGGTGATCGGCTCCTCCCGCAACGGGTCGCGGATCTGGATCTCCATCGCGGGGAACAGCTTCCAGCCTGCCGAGCTCGCCAAGATCGCCTTCGCGATCTTCTTCGCCGGGTACCTGGTCTCGCGTCGCGACACCCTGGCCCTGGCCGGGCCCAAGGTGCTCGGCATCCATCTGCCCCGCTGGTCCGACTTCGGGCCGATCCTGGTGGCCTGGGGCTTCGCCATGGCGGTGCTCGTGTTCGAGACCGACCTGGGCACCTCGCTGATGTTCTTCGGATTGTTCGTGGCGATGCTGTACGTCGCCACCGACCGGCTGAGCTGGCTCGTGATCGGAGCGGTCATGTTCCTGCCGCCGGCGGTGTTCGCCGCGACCCAGATGAGCCACGTGCGCACGCGCCTGACCTGCTGGCTGGATCCGCTCTCGAGCGCCAACTACGGCAGCTGCGAGCAGATCAACCAGGGGCTGTTCGGGCTCGCCAACGGCGGCGTCACCGGGGCGGGCCTCGGAGAGGGACGCCCCGACGTGGTCCCCCACGCCGAGTCCGACTTCATCTTCACCTCCTTCGCCGAGGAGCTCGGCATGGTCGGCGCGTTCGCCCTGCTGCTGCTCTACCTGCTCCTCGTCCAGCGGGCCATCCGCGCCGCCGTCGGCATCTCCGACGGCTTCGGCACCCTGCTGGCCGGCGGGCTGGGCTTCTCGCTCGCCCTGCAGGTGTTCGTGGTCGTCGGCGGGGTCACCCGCGTGATCCCGCTGACCGGTCTCACCCTGCCGTTCCTCGCCGCGGGAGGCAGCTCCCTGGTGTGCAATTGGATCATCGTCGGCCTCCTGGTGCGGCTCTCCGATGCCGCCCGTCGGCCCGCGGCCCGCCAGGTCGAGGGTCTCGACGCACCGGCCGCTGCGCGGCCGGCCCCGGAGGTGGTCTCATGAACAAGCCCCTCCGTCATATCTGGCTCGTGGTGGGCGTGCTCTTCGTGCTCCTGTTCACCTCGACCACCTATTTCCAGGTCGTCGCCCAGAGCAGGCTGAACGCCAACGGGCAGAACCTCCGCACCACCTACAACGAATACGGGCGCCATCGCGGCCCGATCGTGGTGGACGGCGAGGCGATCGCGAACTCGTCCGCCTCCGGGGACACCTACGGGTACCTGCGCAGCTACGACCCCGGCGCCATGTACGCCCCGGTCACCGGCTACTACTCGGTGGTCTACGGGTTCTCCGGGATCGAGCGCTCGCTCAACGACACCCTCTCCGGCGAGGCCGACGCGCTGTTCTACCACCGCATCTCCGACATCCTCTCGGGCAAGCAGGGCCGCGGCGCGTCCGTGGAGCTCACGCTCGACGCGAAGGCGCAGGAAGCCGCCTGGGACGCGCTCGACGGCCGTCGCGGCTCGGTGGTCGCCCTGGATCCGGAGACCGGCGCGGTGCTGGCCATGGTCTCCTCGCCCAGCTACGACCCCAACAAGCTCGCCTCGCACGACACGGCCGCCGTCCAGGAGGCCTGGTCGCAGCTGAACGACGATCCCGAGCGGCCGCTGACCAACCGCGCGATCGGCGGCGACCTCTACCCGCCCGGATCGGCGTTCAAGCTGGTCGTGGCCTCGGCCGCCCTCGAGTCCGGTGATTACACCGCCGACTCGGTGATCCCGGGCCCGGGCTCGTTCACGCTGCCGAACTCCTCGTCGGTCATGAACAACTTCTCCGGCGGTCGCCAGGAGCCCTGCGGTCCGGACGACGAGTCGACGCTCGCCGAGGCGCTGCGCCAGTCGTGCAACACCTCCTTCGCGAAGCTCGGGGTCGCGGTCGGCGAGGACCAGCTGACCTCCACCGCGAAGGAGTTCGGCTTCGGCCAGAGCCTGGAGATCCCGCTGTCGGTGACCCCGTCGAGCATCGGCACCGATCTGGACGACGCCCAGCTGGCCACGACGTCGATCGGCCAGTTCGAGGACCGGGTGACTCCGCTGCAGATGGCGATGGTGGCGGGCACCTTCGCCAACGACGGGGTGGTCATGGAGCCGCAGCTGGTGAAGGCGGTGCGCACGAGCGACCTCTCGACGGTGGCGGAGCTGACCCCGAAGGAGCTCGGCCAGCCACTGAGCGCCTCGAACGCCGCGCAGATGCGCCAGATGATGGTGGGCGTGGTCGAGAACGGCACCGGCACGGCGGCCGCCATCGACGGCGTCGAGGTCGGCGGCAAGACCGGCACCGCGGAGTGGGGCGAGGATCGCGCCGCGCACTCCTGGTACGTCGGGTACGGACAGGTCGACGACCAGAAGATCGCGGTCGCGGTCGTGGTCGAGGAAGGCGGATACGGGTCGCGCACGGCGGCACCGATCGCTCGGGATGTGATGGAGGCGGTGATCAATCCATGAGGACTGAGCCAGGGCTCGTGCTCGAGGGACGTTACGAACTGACGTCGCTCATCGCCACCGGTGGCATGGGACAGGTCTGGAAGGGCCTGGACCAGGAACTGGACCGCGATGTGGCGATCAAGGTGCTGCGTGAGGAGTACGCGGGGGACGACGGCTTCCTCAAGCGGTTCCGCGCCGAGGCACGGCACACCGCTGCGCTCTCGCACGACGCGATCGCCGCGCTGTACGACTACGGCGAGCTCGACGGGCGCGCCTACATCGTCATGGAGCTCTGCCCCGGGCGTCCGCTGTCGGACATCATCGAGGAGAACCCCGGTGGCCTGCCGGAGAAGCGGGTCGTCTCGGTGCTCATCGAGCTCGCGCGCGCCCTGGACGCCGCCCACTCCAAGGGCGTCGTGCACCGCGACGTGAAGCCGGAGAACGTGCTGGTCGACGAGCAGGCCGACTGGTCCATGAAGATCACCGACTTCGGGATCGCCCGCAGCAAGGACCAGGCACGGCTGACGAAGACGGGCCTGGTGATGGGCACCGCCCAGTACCTCTCGCCCGAGCAGGCGATGGGCAAGCAGGCCACCTCCCTCTCCGACATCTACGCCCTGGGGATCGTGGCCTACGAGATGCTCGCGGGGCACCGCCCCTTCACGGGATCCAGCCAGGTCGAGATCGCGATGGCCCAGGTCAAGCAGCAGCCACCAGCGCTGCCGGAGGCGATCAACGCCGATCTGCGGCACCTGGTCATGATGACCCTCGCGAAGGCCCCGGCGAACCGTCCCCGCTCCGCGGCGGCCGTCTCCCGGATCCTCGAGGCGATCCAGCGCGGGGTGGAGCCGCACTTCACCACCGGCGCGATCCCCGTGACCCGCGTCGAGGACCATGACTGGACGGGTGAGAACGCCGTGCGTCCGAGCTCGACCGGGGAGCACCCTCGGCGGGGCCCGAGCGCCTCGCCGACGGGCACCCGCACGGCGGCGATGCCTCGTCCGCTCTCGGGACGGCGGGGCATCCGCCACCGCTCAGGAGGGTCCGCGGGCTCGGCGGTATCCGCGGCATCCGCGACGTCCGGTCCCTCCGCCGCATCGGCCAGCTCCGCGTACTCCGCGGCATCGGCCAGATCGGCCGCCTCCCCCGCCCCGGCGCCGCGGACGAAGCGCCCCGCGCCGAAGACCCGGGCCGCCACCTCGGGCGACACTGGCAGGGCCGGTGGGAACGGCGCTGCCACCGGAGCGTCCCCGGGCTCCTTCGGGGCGCGGCCCCTGGGCGATGTGGACACCGCGGCCTCGTCGCGGACGGTGCGCGGGACCTCGACCGGTCGCCGCATCGGACCGTTCTCGATGCCCGGCCTGATCCTGGTGATCGTGCTGGTCGCGGTGATCGCCGTCGCGGTCGCGGGCGGGTTGGGATGGCTGCCGACAGGGGCGATGGGCATTGATCACGTCGGCTCGGGGGACACGGCGTCAGCACGTACGATGATCGGATCGGTCGGTGTCGGCCACGGCACGAGGACGGGTGTGGAGTGAGCGAAGAGAAGGTGATCCTGGGGGGCCGGTACACCCTGGGCAAGATCCTCGGGACCGGCGGCATGGCCGAGGTGTTCCTCGCGGAGGACTCCCGCCTGCATCGCACCGTCGCTGTGAAGGTGCTGCGCTCCGACCTCGCCCGGGATGCCAACTTCCAGGAGCGGTTCCGCCGTGAGGCGCACAGTGCGGCCTCCCTGAACCACCCCTCGATCGTCGCCGTGTACGACACCGGCGAGGAGCACCAGCGCACCATCACCGGTGCCGACGTCACCATCCCGTACATCGTCATGGAGTACGTGCACGGCGACACCCTGCGCGCCTACATCGACCCCCAGGACCCGATGGACGCCCATCAGGCCGGCGAGATCATGGCGGCGCTGCTGAGCGCCCTGGAGTACTCGCACCGCGCCGGGATCGTGCACCGCGACATCAAGCCGGGCAACGTCATGATCAACGACGCCGGCGCCGTGAAGGTCATGGACTTCGGCATCGCGCGCGCCATCGCCGACGCGACCAGTGCGATGACCGCCACCCAGGCCGTGATGGGCACCGCCCAGTACCTCTCCCCCGAGCAGGCCCGCGGCCAGCTGGTCGACGCCCGCTCCGACATCTACTCCGCCGCCTGCGTCATGTACGAGATGATGACGGGCCGCCCGCCGTTCACCGGCGACACCCCGGTCTCGATCGCCTACCAGCACGTGCGCGAGGAGCCGCAGCCGCCGTCGGCCTACAACCCGGCGATCACCCCGGCGCTGGACGCCGTGATCCTCACCGGGCTGGCCAAGGACCGCGAGGAGCGCTACCCGAGCGCGGTGGCCTTCTCGCGCGACATCGCGACCGTGGTCGGCGGGCGCGCCCCGGCGCTGGTCGCCGGCGCCGTCCCCTCCGGGACCGATGCCGACGCCACGACCGTGCTGGGCCCCGTCGACGACGCCACCGAAGCTCTGCCGGCGATGGCCGGCGTGGGAGCGGTCGGCGCCGGGGCGGGAGCCGCGGCGAACTGGAGCACCGACCGGACGCCTGCCGTGACCGGCGGGCTCGCCGCTCACCAGGCCCAGGAGGTCGAGGAGGAGCCGGAGCACAAGCGGCCCTGGTGGCTGATCATCCTGGTGATCCTCGCCGTGCTGGCGGTGGTCGGTGCGGCCCTCGCCGTCATCCAGCCCTGGAAGGACAAGGGCCCCGAGATGGTGTCCGTCCCTGCCGTGGCCGGGCTCAGCGAGGACCAGGCGAGCGCGAAGCTCGCCGAGGTCGACCTCACGCCGGAGTTCGACCAGGTGCAGTCCCAGGACGTCGACAAGGGACTGGTCATCGAGACGAACCCGGGCGAGGGCGAGGACGCCCCTGTCGGGTCCACCGTCGCCGTGAGCGTCTCCGCCGGACCCGAGGCGGTGAAGGTCCCCGCCGATCTCGAGGGCATGACACGCGACCAGGCCCAGAAGGCCATCGAGGACGCTGGCCTGGTGATGGTCGAGGGGGACGAGGAGGATGCCCCGCAGAAGCAGGGCACCGTCACCCACGTCAGCCCGCAGAGCGGCAACACGGTGGATGCCGGTTCCGAGGTCACGGTGCGCCTCGCCTCGGGAATGGTCGAGGTCCCGGACGTCATGGGCACGCAGATCGAGAAGGCGACCGAGGTCCTCGAGGCCCGCGGCTTCGAGGTGCCCGAGCCCTCGGAGAAGGAGGACTCGGAGGCCAAGCCCGGCTCCGTGACCTCCCAGACCCCCAAGGCGGACGCCGGGACCCAGCCGTACGGCTCCAGCGTGGACCTGGTGATCGCCGCCGCCCCCGGGCCGGTGAAGGTCCCCAACGTGACCGGCCAGACCCTCGAGGACGCCCAGGCGACCCTCAAGGAAGCCGGCTTCGGGTCCACTCAGGAGAGCGAGAACTCCGACAGCGTGCCGGAGGGACAGGTCATCCGCACGGATCCCGCGGCCAATGAACCTGTCGAGCGCGGCTCCACCGTGAACATCATCGTCTCGAGCGGCCCCAAGGAGACTCCGACCCCGACCGAGAAGCCGACGACGGAGCCGACCAAGGACCCCACCACCGAGCCGACCAAGGATCCGACGACGGAGCCGACCGACAAGCCGACCACGGACCCGACGACGGAGCCCACGGACGATCCCAGCAAGACGCCGGCCGATGAGGCAGCGGGGAACGGCAAGGGCAACGGGAACAGCAGCGTGAACAGGAACGCGAACGCTGACAAGAACGACGAGGAGGCCGGCGACGGTGAGTGATTCCGCGGCCCCCGCAGCGAACGGGTCGAGCAACGAGGGCGCCCGCATCCTCGTGATCGACAACTACGACAGCTTCGTCTACACGATCGTGGGCTACCTGCAGCAGATGGGCGCCCGCACCCAGGTGGTCCGCAACGACGAGGTGCCCGCCGACGATTCCGGCGCGGTGGACCTCACCGGCTTCGACGGGGTGATGGTCTCCCCCGGGCCCGGGAACCCCAGCACCGCCGGCCGGACGCTCGACGTCATCGGTGCCTGCGCGCACGGCGCCGTGCCGATGCTCGGCGTCTGCCTGGGCCACCAGGCCCTCGGGCAGTACTTCGGAGCCACAGTGGGCCACGCACCGCAGCTCATGCACGGTCGCACGAGCCCCGTCACGCATGAGGGCCGCAGCGTGTTCGAGGGTGCGCCGTCCCCGATGACCGCGACCCGCTACCACTCGCTCACGGTCGATCCGGCGACGATCCCCGACTCGCTCGAGGTCACCGCCCGCACCGCCGACGGCATGATCATGGGGCTCGTCCACCGCGAGCTGCCATTGCACGGCGTGCAGTTCCATCCCGAATCCGTGCTCACCGAGAACGGCCATCTGCTGCTCGCGCGGTTCCTGCAGCTGTGCGACGGGATCGATGCCGTCGAGCGCTCCGCGGGGCTGCAGCCCCTCATGACGGCCGGCTGACCGGACGACGCGCGCCGACTGGCAGGCGCAAGCCGGCAGGCGCAGGCTGGCAGGCGCCGTCGGCCGCCCGTCTAGCCGGCCGGACCGGCCGGATCGGCTCCCACCAGCCCGTCGTTGAACGGCATATAGGGCGCGATCACGGGGAAGACCCAGCCGAACAGCGCGACGACGACCAGCGCCAGCAGCACCACTACGAGCAGGATCCTCGCCCACAGCGGGCCGGGCAGATGACGGAACATCCAGGCGTACATCAGGTCTCCTCCGTGGTGGCGAGGGCCTCGGGGATGCCGTCGGCTCGATCGGTCCAGTAGGCGAATTCCGCGTGGACGATGTACCGCTCCCGGGCCGAGTACATCGGGTGGCAGGCGGTCAGCGTCATCATCTGCTGGGTCGGTTCGGCGTCGAGGTCCCCCGGGGTCGGGGCGATGACCTCCACGGCGGAGGGATCCACGATCAGCGACTCGGTCACCTCATACACGTAGAAGGCGTCGGCCGTCTCGACGACGATCGGGTCGCCGGGCTGCAGGCCCGCGATGTCCTCGAAGACCCGGCCATAGGTGTTGCGGTGCCCGGCGACCGAGAAGTTCCCGACCTCGCCGGGCAGGGCCGTCTGCGGGTAATGGCCGGCGCCCTTGACGTTGAGGACCTCCTCGAGGCCCACGCCCTCGGCGAGCGGAAAGGTCTCACGGTCGAAGGCGGGGACGTACATGGTGCCCCAGACCCGGTTCGCCCCGAGGGTGTCGGGGACCGGCGGCGGGCCGTCCTGGGCGGGGGCGATCTTCTCCTCGTCGACGCTCCCCCAGTCGTCCTGGAGGCCGGCGATGATGCCGGACTGCTCCCTGTCGGCGACGACGTCGGTCCACCACAGCTGCCAGACCAGGAAGAGGAGGAGCAGAGCACCGAGGGTGAGCAGCAGCTCGCCGAGGATCCCGATGGCGCCGGCGAGGGGGCCCGGCCCATGCCGGTGCGTCGGGGTGGAGCGTCTGGCCATCATCCAGCTTTCGCGATGTCGAGGGTCAGGGACCCTTCGAAGGCGGGGAGGGTGGCGTCATCCATGGTCTCGATCCGTTCCCCGAGGCCCACGTAGTCCACCCATTCACGATATATCTGCACTCCGGGCGTCGACTCGAGCTCGGCCAGCATCTGATCTGTCGGCCCGATCACGGTGATCGTGAACGGCGGCGAGTAGACGCGCCCTTCGAGCAGGAGGGTGTTGCCCGCGCAGCGGAAGGCGCTGCCGTTGACGACCCGCTGGTCCTGGAGCATCATCGCCTCGGCGCCCCCGGCCCAGAGCGCGTTGATGTAGGACTCCATGTCCTGCTGGTGGACAACCAGATCATCCGGCTCGACATCGGGGATCGAGCCGAGCGTGCTGGTGGGGGCGTCGGTCAGGGTGATCTGCAGGGCCGGACCGCTGACCTCGCTGAGCCCGACGGCGTCGGCGACCACGGTGGTGCGCTCCTGGGTGAGCGTGTCCCCGCTCCCTGCGGAGAGCTCCTCGATCTCGGCGCGCTTGTCCGCCGCCTCGTCGGTGAGCTGCTCGATGGTGCGCCCCCGTTCGCGCAGCACCCCGACGACATCGCCGCTCTCGTCACGGATCGAGCTCCCGCCGGAGATCCGGGCCGTGGTCGCGAACAGCACGCCGCACAGGATCATCACCAGGGCCAGACCGACGCGCTGGCGCGGGCCGGGTGCCCGCCGTGGATCCGGGGCTGAGGAGGAGCGCTCCGGTCCTGACGGGGAACGCTCAGGGCCCGACGACGTGTGTTCGGGGCCCGACGACGAGCGCTGGGAGCCTGACGAGGAACGCTCAGGGCCCGACGGTGCAGCGGTATCTGCGCTCATGGCCACTCCTCGCTTCGCACGCTCAGTCCACGCCCATTACCCTAGGCCAAGGTCTGCATCCGCGGACCCGTGCGGCACGCCCGCGCGACAGGCAGTCCCGAGGGAGCACGTTGTGATGGCCAGGAGCAAGAAGAAGTCGTCCGCACGGGCGGCATCGGCAGCGAAGGCCCGAGCCGCCGAGCCCGCGACGGACGATCTCGACGAGCTCACGACTGCCGCAGATCCCACCCCCGCACCCGGCAAGGACGACGCAGCCGGCCAGGATGACGCAGCGGGTAAGGACAGCGCAGCCGGCAAGGACCCCGTGAAGCGCTCGCGCACGAAGGATGGCGGCGCGAAGGACCCGGTTCCGGCGAACGGCTCGCGCAAGGCGTCCGGCAAGTCCGCGGGCAAGAACGCCGAGAAGGGCTCCGACGCCGACGCCGGACGGACCAGCGGCAGCGAGGTCAGCGAGAAGGCGAAGGACGCCAGCCGGTCCACCTCGCCGAAGAAGGCCGCCGCCGCGGAGACCGCGCGCACGGGCCGCCGCCGGGTCGCCGCCGAGGCCCCGAACCCTGCATGGCTGGCCCCGACAGCGGTCGTGTTCCTCCTCCTGGGGCTGGCGTACCTCGTCACCTTCTACCTCTCGGGCGGCGCCCTGCCGCTGCCCATCGGCGACTGGAACCTCGCGGCCGGCTTCGGCGTGATGCTGGTCGGCGGCGGCATGCTCATGTTCTGGAAGTAGTTCTCCGAAACCGCCGTTCTCCGGGCTGATGGGTCCGAACTGATGGGTGGTGGGGAGTTCTCCCCACCACGCGGAGGATTCCGTCCAGGTATCCTGAATCTGAAACAGCGTGCTATCAGTGCGCAGTGCTGACGATTCCGGCATGACGCGACGGGGGAACCATGAAAACCATCTCAGCCAGGCGACGGCTCTACGCCCTGCTCGTCCTACCGTTCGTGCTGCTCCTCGCGGGCTGCGGAAAGCTGCACGCGGATTTCGAGGTCAAAGACGTCGACAACATGCAGGTCTCCTTCGACATGGGGTTCAAGCCCTCCTTCGTCGAGAGCGAGTACGACAACGCGCAGGCGTTGTGCGACGACATGGAATCCGATGAGCCGATCGGCTCGGTGTCGATCGAGGCCTATGAGGAGGACGGCCTCTGGGGCTGCCGCTTCTCCGGCCCGATGGAGCGCTCCGATTTCGGTGACGGCCTGGAGCTCGCGGAGTCCGACGGCGAATACCACCTGACCATGGACATGGGTTCCGAGGCGCTCACGCAGGAAGACCTCGACATGTTCGCGTCCCTCTACGGTGCGGACGTCTCAGATTTCGATTTCAAGATGACCTTCACCTTCCCGGGCAAGGTCCTCGAGTCCCAGGGCGGCACGATCGACGGCAAGACCGTCACGTACACGGACATCGTCGACTTCTACAGCGGCGTGGACATCACTGCGGAATCCGGCGGTTTCCCGTGGCTCGTCGTGATCATCATCGTGGTGGTGCTCGACTTCCTGCTGCTGCTCGTGCTCGCGGCGATCATCTTCTTCGTGATCCGTGCCCGTCGCAAGAAGACCTCGAACGGCGCCGCAGGTGCAGTGGCCCCGGCAGCCTTCGGCAGCGCCGCTGCCGGCGCGGCGTCGATGCCCTCGGGCAACAACCCTCCCGCAGCGCCCCAGAGCGGCCCGCAGTGGGGCCAGGCATCACCGCCCCCCGCCGCACCCCAGGACGGCCAGCAGTGGGGCCAGGCATCACCGCCCCCCGCCGCACCCCAGGACGGCCAACAGTGGGGCCAGGCGTCTCCCCCGGCCGCTCCGCCGAGCGACCAGGACCAGCCGTGGAACCAGCAGCGCCCGGACCCGCAGAACCCGCAGGACGGGAACCAGCCCCCGCAGCATCCGGGCTGGTGATCCCAGGTCCGATCGCCGATCCTGGAGTCGTGTGAGGAGCGTCATGACTCCAGGATTGGCGCGGACCGGAGCGGTCAACTATTGTTGACCAGGTCAGTTCAACTGACAAGCGCCCGTAGCTCAACGGATAGAGCATCTGACTACGGATCAGAAGGTTGGGGGTTCGAATCCCTTCGGGCGCACCGCAGAACGAAGCCCCTCACAGCACCGAGAGTGCAGTGAGGGGCTTCTTCGTATGCTCCATGCTCCACCCATGTCGCCTGTCGTCCTCCCGGCGACAGCAGACCCGCCGACGACACCGGACCCGGCAGGCCGATCATCGGTCTACCGGGTCCGGTGTCGTCGTGCAGGGTCAGTCACCGCGGACAGGACTGGTCACTGCAGGCCGGGATGGTCACTGCGCGGCGGCGAGCACCTCACGCACCGAGCTCCAGGACTGCATGAGCTCACGGGCACCCTGATGGGTCTCCGCAGCGATCGCCTCGAGCCGGGCCTGCTCGAGCAGCTCGTCGATCTCGACGCGCTGTCCGCGCTCCACGGAGGCGACGGCCGCCTCGACCATGGCGAAGCTGAGCAGGTTCTCGTGCACCTCGCACATCGGCGTCCGACCTTCGCGCAGAGCGCTGACGAACTCGATGAGCGAAGCGGCGATCTGATCGGGCTCCTCCCCCGTCTCGGCGTCCACGGCGGCCTGCAGACGCTCGGTGGCCGCCTCGTCCTCGGTGCCGAGCACGGGCACCCCCTTGCCGTCCCAGGTGGCCGAGCCCTGCTGGGCCCCGATCCGCCACTCGCTGTTCCAGTAGGTCGGCAGCCCGCGGGCGTTCCAGGTGCCGTTGTAGACGAACAGCGAGCCGTCGGACATCTCGAAGGTCGCCGTGACGGTGGCGTCGTGCTCGTAGACGCTCCACTCGGGCTGGGCACCGCGTGCGGTGACCGCGACCGGGTCGGCGTCCATGATGTACCGCGCGGTGTCGAAGGCGTGGATGCCCATGTCCCGCAGCAGCGGATGCTGCTGCGTGCGCCGGTATCCCTCCATCTCCGTGAACAGCGAGAAGAACGCACTGGTGAGCACCGTCGGCCCGTGCGCGGCGACGAAGCTGCGCAGCTGGCGCACCTGGCGGAAGAACCGCCGGGACTGGGAGACCATGAACGGCACCCCGGTCAGCTGGGTGTGCGCGAGCAGGCTGATCGCCTCGTGCAGGTTCTCGGTGACCGGCTTCTCGCCGAGCACCGGGATCCCGGCGTGCAGCGCCTTCACAGTGACGGGGTGATGGGCGACCGGCACGGTGGGGTCGATGAGCAGGTCCGCGCCGAGTTCCAGGGCGAGATCCACGCCGTCGGTGCCCGCGGCGATGGCCGACGGATCGGTCGCGCCGGACTGCTCGATGACCTTCTGCGGGGCGCCCTCGACGAGGTCGGCGACGCCCACCAGCTCGGCGACGCCGCTCGCGACGACCTCCCGGGCCCACCAGCTGCCCATGCCGCCGGCGCCGACCACGACCACCCGGGCCGGGCGGTCCGAGGGGAGCCGCGGGAAACCGGTCAGGTGGGGCGCGAGGGTCGGCGCGGCGGAGGTGTCGGTGCCGAGCCCGGCGGTGATGTCGAGATCAGATGACACGCGTGGTCGCCTCCGGTCCGTCCTCGCGGAACCAGTCGCGCGGCGCGTTGGCGATCTTCACCGGCTCGGCCGGGCGATCCTCGGGGCGGGCCCACACCACGGCGTTGGCCAGCACCCGCTGGATCTCGCTCTGGCGGTAGACGGGGTACTCCTGGTCACCGGGGCTGAAGTAGAAGACCTTGCCCTTGCCGCGACGGAAGGCGGCGCCGGAGCGGAACACCTCGCCGCCGGCGAAGGAGGAGACGAACACGAGCTCATCGGGCGCGGGGATGTCGAACATCTCGCCGTACATCTCCTGGGCGGGGATGACGATCGGGTGCGGGACGCCGCGGGCGATGGGGTGGGAGCCGTTGACGGTCCACACCCGCTCCTCCTCGCCCTCGTTGCGCCACAGCAGCGAGCAGGTGGTGCCCATGAGGGCCTTGAACACCTTGGAGTAGTGGGCCGAGTGCAGCGGGATCAGGCCCATGCCCTCGTGGACGCGGCGCACCACGCGGGCGACGACCTCGTCGGGAACGTCCTCATGGGCCATGTGGCCCCACCAGGTGAGCACGTCGGTCTCGGCGAGGGCTTCCTCGGAGAGGGTCTCCTCGATGTCGTCCAGCAGGGCGATCCGCACCTCGGCGTCGACGCCGTCGGCCGCGAGCACGTCGCGCAGGCCGCCGGCGATGACGGTGTGCATGCCCTCGGGATAGATCTCCTGGACCTTCGGGTCGACCTTCTCGTGCCGGTTCTCGCCGAACACGGCGATGCGCAGTGTCATTGCAATCCTCTGTGATGTGGAAGGTGCGCCGAGGGCTACCCCGTCAGCGCGGTCCGTCCATCGTAGGGGCGTATTCCCACGAGGGAAACGTTCTGTCCACGACGCGCCGGTTCCGATCCGTCGGGCGCAGGATCCGGCGCCCCGGAGGCCGACGGGATGGAGCGCCGGTGCGCGGCAGAAGGGAGGCCGACGCGAGACGCAGGCGTCGCCGCCCGAGAGGTCGCCGCTCCCCCGGGACACGAGGGTGAACCGTGACCCACCTGTGACGCATTACTCATCAGTAGCCAACTATGGTCGTCGACAGGTTCCCTCAATGGCGAGGGGACCTGCCCGCCCGACTCAACGGCATACCGCCTCGTCGGGACCTGCTGACCTGCGGCACAGCGACGATCCAGGAGGCCTCAGGCCCTTCCCGCCCGCACGAGCATCCCGAGGTGCTCGAGATGCGCCTCGAGGGCGATGACGGTCTGCTGATGAGCACGCTCCGCACGGGCGCGCCCGAGGCTCCCGCCGAGCGCCGCACCGGCCGCCGCGCCCCAGCGGTATCGGATCTCCGTGGTGCGCCCGCCGGCGCGGATCTCGATCTGGGCGGTCAGGAAGAGGGCCTTCCCGGCCAGGGCGCCGAGGAGGATGGTCCGTCGGCGGCTGCCGCGCTCGTAGTCGATGCGGCCCTCGCCGCGCTCCCGTCGGCCCCAGCCGCGGTCGCGGAAGAAGGCGTCGAGGACCTCCCGTGCCGCGTCGGGGCCGCAGTTGACCACGAGCACCGTTGCGGTCGTGCGAGCCGATGCCCCGCCTGCCGCCGCGCCGCTCGCGCCACCGCTCATCGCTCCTGCTGACGGCGCGTCGCTCACAGGCGGGCCGACCCGATCCGGCGCAGCTCGGCGTTGCCCAGGTGCGGGACGTCGCGGTGGTCGTGCGGGTCCATGCCTGCCCCGATCGCGAGGGCGATCTGCAGGATGTCGCCGTGGGCGACGAGCACGACGGGGGCGTCGGCCGCGAGGGCATCCGCAGCGCGGAGCGCCTGGTCCACGCGCTCCGCCACCGCGGCGACCTGCTCGACGCCGTCGTCATGGGTGCCGCGCTCGCGGTCGACGGACCACACCAGGTCGTAGGCGCTGGAGGGCCCTTCGTCGTGCGCGCCGAAACCCCGCTCCCGCAGCCGTTCGTCGAGGCGGGGCGCGGCGGCACCGATCCCGTGCGCGAACTCCTCCGCGGTCTGCAGGGCCCGGGCGAAGTCGCTGGAGACGACGGTCGTCGTCGCCCCCAGCCCCTGCTCGAGCGCGCCGCGCGCCGTGGCCCGCGCCTGGCGTCGGCCCAGATCGGTCAGTCCCACGTGCGTCAGGGCGCGCGGCCCGGGCAGCGAGACGATCCGCCCTTCCACGTTGGCGGTGGATTCCCCGTGCCGCAGCACCCAGACGTCACTCATGGCCGCTCAGGGCGTGGTGACCTTGCCCGGGTTCAGGTTCCGCCCGGGGTCGTTGTCCGCGAACAGGCCCTTGACCATACGCACGCCGACCTCGCCGATGTCCTCGGTGATCCACGGCTGGTGCTCGGTGCCCACCGCGTGGTGGTGGCTGACGGTCGAGCCCAGATCCACGAAGGTCTGCTGCACAGCCTGCTTGGCCGCGTAGTACTGGTCCAGTGCCTGCTCGTCCGAGGAGTACGGGAAGGCGAAGGTGAAGTAGAGGCACGCCCCCGCGTGGTAGCTGTGCGACATATGGCAGAACATGAAGCCGGGCAGGCCCTGCTCCTCCTGCACCGCGTAGAACGCCTCGTACACCTTCGTGTGGACCTCGTTGATGCTCGACCAGGTCGCCCCGGTGTCGCACACGTCGCCGAAGACCTGGTAGTTCAGCAGGAAGTCGCGCAGGTACGGGGTGTCGAACTTCTTCTGGTCGTAGATCGCCCCGGGGCCGGCGCCCAGGGTGATACCGCCGGCGTTCTTCACGATCTTCTTGACGATCGACTTCTGCTGCTCGACCGCTTCCTTGGAGCCCTCGAAGCAGACGTAGGAGATCGACATCTCGTTCGTGGTGTCCCAGCCCTTGGAGCGCAGGTAGGCGAACAGCCCGTCCTGCACCTTCGCGGCCACCTTGCCCTTGGTGGAGCTGGGCTCCTTGACCATGGAGAGGCTGAATTCTGTCTCGGGCCCGTCGGAGAGACGGGTGAACGTGGGCGAGACGTCGGTGGAGCGGGCGATCGCGTGCATGCCGCGGATGCCGTGCTCCCAGTCGGGGTACATATAGGCGATGACCTGGCGCACCGGGGCGAGGCGGTGCACCTGCACGGTGGTCTCGGTGATGATGCCGAGGCGGCCCTCGCTGCCCAGGATCATCTCGTGCACGCTGGGGCCGGAGTCTCGGCCCGGGATCGCCTTGGTGACGGCGATGCCGTCGGGGTGGACCATGCGCAGGCCGCGCACGATGTCCTCGATGTCTCCGTACTTGTCGGACTGCATGCCCGAGGAGCGGGTCGCGGCCCAGCCGCCGAGGGTGGAGTACGTGAAGGAGTCCGGGAAGTGCCCGACGGTCCAGCCCAGGGCGTTGAGCTGCTCCTCGAGATCCGGGCCGTAGACGCCGGCCTCGACGCGCGCCAGGCCCGCGGTGTCGTCGATCTCGAGGACCTCGCGCATGCGGCCCAGGTTCATGGTGAGCACGGGGCGCTGCTCGGTGACGTCGGGCGTGACCGAGCCGGAGATGCAGGAGCCGCCGCCGTAGGGGATCAGCACCAGGTCCTTCTCCAGGACGATGCGCAGGACCTCGGCGACCTCGGCCTCGGAGTCCGGGTAGACCACGGCATCGACCAGGCGCCCGAAGTCACCGGCGCGCACACGGAACAGGTCGGGCAGGGAGCGGCCGAAGGAGTGCACGACGCGGTACTCGTCGTCCTCCAGCAGGTTCTCCTCGCCGACCACGCCGGTCAGCAGCGCACGCACGTCCTCGGGGAGGCGGGTCGCAGGCACGTCGAACGCCGAGAGGTCGGGCTCGACCGGCGTGTCCTTCGCGGCCAGGTCCACGCCCACCTTGTTCTTCGCGAGCGGCGCGAAGGCCGGCTTGTTGTCGTACCGGAAGGTGACGTCGTCCAGACCCCATCCCCACCACTTGTGCCGCTTGACCTCTCGGGCGCTCAGCCGGTCGCTCATGCGGTTTCCTCCTCGTCCGGGGCGTCCGCGCCCAGGACCTCGTCGTGATGCTGCTCGTACAGGTCTTTGACTCGTGCGCGGATCCGGTCGGAGAAGTCGACCGCGGATTCGTCCTGGTCGGAGATGATCGGCTCACCGAAGACGACGCGCACCGGGGGGCGGCCCTGCGGCCAGCTCCGCCCCTTGGGCATCGCCTCGTAGCCTCCGACGATCGCCGCAGGGATCACGGGCACACCCACGCTGATCGCGAGGGCCGCCCCGCCGGGCTTGAAGCTGGTCATCTGGCCGCTGCTCTGGCGCCCGCCTTCGGGGAAGACCAGGATCGGAACCCCGGCGCGCAGCAGCTTGCGGGACGTGCCCGAGTGCTTGCGATCGCCGCCGCGGTCGATCGGGAAGGCGTTGAGCATGGTGCGCACGAAGAATCGGCGGGGCCAGCCGTGCTCGAACCAGTAGTCCGTCGCGACTCCGGTGGACAGCAGCCGGCCCTGAGCCCACGGCAGGCTGAGCGCCAGCAGGGGTCCGTCGACATGGCTGGTGTGATTCGCGACCAGCACGAACGGCCCCCGGACGCTCTTGACGCGCCGGTGCATCACGACCTGCGGGGTCACTGCGGACCGCACGACCATCCGGAAGATCACGCGCTGCAGCACGAAGCGGAGCCCCGAGCGCCAGCGCGAGCGGTACTTCGCGAGCTCGCCCTCGGGCTTCTCCCAGCCCTCGCCGCGCGAGCGGGCCGAGAGCGACGCCATCAGACGTCGGCCGGGGCTGGGATGCTTCGCCCCGTTGCTCTGCGTGGTCTCGTCGTTCTGCGTGGTCTCGTCGTTCTGCGTCGACTCGCCGGGCTGCTTCGTCTCATCGGCCGGACCCTCCGGAGCGTCACCGCCGGCGTCGCCGCCGGGCTCCCCACCGGCGTCGGCACCCGTGTCGACGTCGGAGTCCTCATCAGCGGCGGCGAGGTCGTCGGCGACCGTGTCGGCGTCCTCGACAGGGCCCCCGGGACGCGCATGACCTGCGGCGTCACCGGATCGCGCCGGGAAGGCGGCGCCGGCGGGATCGACGGTGTCCTCAGGGTCCTGCCCGGGGATCTGCGAGGAGTTCTGCGGGGTCATGCGATCACTTCTCCCGGCTGCGGCGGTGGCTGAGCAGTGCGCTCAGTCGTGCCACGATCCCACGAGGCGTCGTGCGCAGCACACCGGCGATCCCCTTCCAGCGCAGCGAGGGGATCGAGACCGGCTTGCCACGGGCCACATCCCGCAGGCACTCCTCGACCAGGCGGTCGGCGTCGAGCCACAGCACACCAGGGATCGAGGAGCCCTTGATCCCGGCGCGGTTGTGGAACTCGGTGCGCACCCAGCCCGGCATGAGCGCGGTGACCTGCACGCCGGTGCCGGACAGCTGCACCCCGAGCGACTCGGAGTAGTTGCCCACCCAGGCCTTGATGGCGGAGTAGTTGTTCTGGGTCACCAGGGCGCTCACGGAGCCCACGTTGATGATCCAGCCGCGGCCACGCTCGCGCATCCCCCGGCCTGCCGCACCGCCGAGCTTCAGCACGGCGCGGATCATCACCTCGAAGCCGAGGTCATGGGCGGAGATGTCCTCCTCGAGGAGGCTCGCCTTCACGGAGAAGCCGGCATTGTTGACGAGCACGTCGACCGGTTTCGTCGCCGCCTCGAGGCGGTCGGCGACGCGCTGCTGCGACGCGCGGTCGGCGAGGTCGGCGACGAGGGTCTCGATCTCGACGCCGTACTCGCGGCGGAGCTGTGCGGCAGTCTCGTCCAGGCGGGAGGCGTCTCGCGCGACCAGCACGAGGGACGCTCCGCGAGAAGCGAAAGCTCTCGCGAAAGCGGCCCCGATGCCCGCGGTGCCACCGGTGATCAGGGCCCTATGCATGGCGGCTACGATACACTAGAGCCGCCCTGATCAGCGCGGGAAACACCCCTGGTGAGGCGACCCCGGGGCGCGTCGAACGCGACGGGATCGCGACACGGGCCCCATATCTTGCACGTCCTTCCGTACCCGTCCATCGAGGGAATCCATGTCGAACAGCACACCGTCCGCCGACCAGTCCGCGAGCAGCGGCGGGCACCGCGACGGGGATCGTCGGATCCTGCTGACCGGCGTCACCGGATTCCTGGGCCAGGCGGTCCTGCGGTCCCTCCTGGAGACCACCGAGAACACCCACATCACCGCCGTGGTGCGCCCCAAGGGTTCCCTCACCGGGCTCAAGCGCCTCGAGCAGCTGCTGCGCAAGCCCGTCTTCTCCTCCTGGGCCGACGCGATCACCACGAGCAGCCAGGACAGCCAGGACAGCCAGGACGCGAAAGACGGGAAGGCCGTCGTGAAGGCCGCATTCGACGCCCGTGTCTCCGTGCTCGAAGGCGATCTCACCGACATGCCCGCGATCGAGGACCCCTTCGACGTGGTCATCCACTCCGCGTCCTCGGTCTCCTTCGACCCGCCGATCGACGAGGCCTTCCGCACCAACGTCGGCGGGGCGAGGAACCTCTACGAGGCGCTGCTCGCCTCCGGCCAGGACCCCCACGTCATCCACGTCTCGACCGCCTACGTCGGCGGCATCGCGAAGGGCCTGCGCCAGGAAGGGTCGCTCCGGACCGACGTCGACTGGCGCGCCGAGTACCAGGCCGCGCTCGACGCCCGCACCCGCGTCGACGCCGAGTCCCGTCGGCCCGAGACCCTGCGCTCCCAGATCCGCGGCGCGACGCTGCGCACCGGTCGGATGGGCCCCAAGGCGGTCGCCTCCGCCTCCGAGGAGGCCCGCCGCGAGTGGGTCGACGAGCGCCTGGTCGACTTCGGTCGCACCCGCGCCCAGTCCGTGGGCTGGACCGACATCTACACCTTCACCAAGGCGATGGCGGAGCAGGTCGCCGAGGAGCTGTGGGCGGCCAACGGCCACCGGGTCTCCTTCGTGCGGCCCTCGATCATCGAATCGGCGGTCCAGAACCCGTACCCGGGCTGGATCGACGGCTACAAGGTCGCCGACCCGCTGATCATGGCCTACGGCCGCGGCGCCCTGCCCGAGTTCCCGGGCCTGGCGGACTCGATCCTCGACGTCATCCCCGTGGACTTCGTGGTCAACGTGATCGTGGCCCTGGCCACCCAGGACGTCACCCGCCGCGGCGACGACGCCTACTACCAGGTGGTCTCCGGCGCCTCGAACCCGCTGCCCTTCCACGAGATGTTCACCGCGGTGCGCGAGTACTTCGTGGAGCACCCGCTGGAGGACGACGAAGGCAAGGCCATCGAGGTCCCGGCCTGGACCTTCCCGGCCGTAGAGCTGGTCGAGCAGCGCTTCCGGGCCAAGGAGCTCGCCGCGAAGGTCGGGGCCACAGCCGTGGCCTACCTCCCCGCCACCAAGCGCACCCGCGCGTGGACGTCGGACCTGCACAAGGCGACGTCGGGCCTGACCACGCTGCGCATGTACATCGAGCTGTACCGCCAGTACACGAAGACGGAGATGGTCTTCGACGACGCCAACACGCGTGCCCTGCGCGACGAGCTGCCGGCATCGTTCCTGGAGGGACACGACTTCGACGTCACCGGGATCGACTGGCGCGAGTACTTCACGAAGCAGCACCTGCCGGCGGTCACCGACCTCACCAAGGCGTACTCCCGGGCGAAGTCCGCCCAGCGCAAGCGCACCTCGCGTCCCGCGCCGGAGCTCAAGCAGAACGAGAACGCCCTGGCCGTCTTCGACCTCGACGGCACCGTGCTCGCCACGAACATCGTCCAGCAGTACTTCGCGGTGGTGCGGGCGACGCGTCCCCGCCGGTCCTGGCCCGCCGAGATCGGCGGCCTGCTCGCCTCGGTTCCCGGCTACCTGCGGGCGGAGAAGCGGGACCGCTCCGAGCTGATCCGCACGGTCAACCGCCGCTACAAGGGCTACCGCAGCGACGAGCTGCGCTCTCTCATGCAGGGTGAGGCCGGGCGCCGCATCCGCGCGTCGATCCGTCCCGAGGCCCTCGAGACGATCGAGCGCCACCGTGCCGCCGGCCACCGCACCGTGCTGGTCAGCGGTGCGCTCGACGTGCTCGTGGAGCCGCTGGCGGGCCTGTTCGACGAGGTCGTCGCCACCCATATGGACGAGGACGCCTCCGGGGTCATGACCGGCTACCTGGCCACTCCCCCGCTGGTCGACGAGGCCCGCGCGAACTGGCTGAGCAAGTACGCCGATCTGCACGGCGCGGACCTCGCCGCCTCCTACGGCTACGGCGACTCCCACGCCGACGCCGCCTGGCTCGAGCTGGTCGGCTCCCCCACCGCCGTCTCCCCGGACCTCGGCCTGTACGGCGTGGCGAAGAAGAAGCGCTGGCAGATCCTGGAGTGGTGAGCCGCTGAACGCGGTGGGCCACCGAACGTGGTGGGCCACCGAATGTCGAGGGCCACTGAGCGTGGTGGGCCGTAGGACCGTCGTGCCAGCAGCTCCCGCTCGCCAGACCTGATCGACCAGCAGCCCCGTCGCCGTGCGACGGGGCTGCTTCATGTCCGGTGGGGCTGTTCGGTCTCCAGGCCGGGCCGCTTCGTGTCCGGGCGGGGCTGCTCCGTGTCCAGGCCGGGCGGCTTCGTGTCCGGGCCGGGCTGTTTCGTGTCCGGGCCGGGCTGTTTCGTGTCCGGGCGTGACGGCTTCGTGCGTGCCCCATGGGGAGGATGGCACGGGGACTCCTGCCCATCGCCCCTGGCCAGAAGGCCGACTACCGTAATTTTCAGGTCGAGCGGGAACTCCCGGGATGGGAACTGCGAGGCCTGGGGACGGCGAAGGTCGCGGTCCCGGATCCCGCCGAGAGGGGACCCTCATGACCAGAACGATCTATGCCCGCGGAGCAGCTCTGGCGGCCGCGACCATGCTGGCGCTGACCGCATGCGGCGGCTTCGGCGAGACCGAGGCCGAGAGCGAGCCGGGCGAGCAGGGCCAGGAGCAGGACCGCGGGGGCGACGGTGAGGACGATGGCACCGACGAGGAAACTGGGAAGGGCGCAGACGAGGGCACCGAGGATGGTGCCGACGAAGGCACTGACCAGGGCACGGACGAGGACGACTCCTCCACGGAGGACGGCGACGAGTCCGGCAGCGATACCTCCGACGGCGCGGGCACCGACGAGAGCGCCGATGGCGAGGACGCGGGCTCCGACGATGCAGGCTCCGACAACGACGACGCCGCCGCCGAGGGCACCGCTGCCTCCGCGGGCGAGCCCGCGGTCGTCGAGATCGGCACCGAGCTCGTCGACGAGGAGACCGGCGACGTGGTCACGATCGTCTCCGCAGTGCGGGGCAATCCCACCGACTTCTACGCCGCGACGGACAACCCCGACGGCGAGATGATCTACCTCGAGGTGGCCGTGACGCCCGGCGGCCAGTACGGCGGAGTGGTCAGCCAGTCCGACTTCTACCTGGAGGACGGCGGCGAGGAGGTCAACTACGCGGCGAGCGCCGACGAGGAGGTCTCCGACGCGGGCTTCGAGTACTTCGAGGGGGCGCCGCGTCGCGATGGCGAGGCCACCGGCTACATCCCGATCTACGTCGAGACCACGGATGACACCCTCACCGGCTCGTACGTGCGACCCGAGGCGGAGGTGATCGGCGAGGACACCGTGATCCCCGAGTTCCGGGGCGAGTTCGAGATCCCGGCCGTCTGATCGTCGTCGGCTGATCATCGCCGTCTCATCGCTGCACTCACATCTCGTCCACCAGCCCCGCTGCAGCGGGGGTCGACAGCGCACCAGGGGCGCACCGCATCCGCGGTGCGCCCCTGGTGCATGGTGCATGCATGACTGCTCGGCCCGGCGGCCGCCCCGGGCTCAGAGCACCGAGGCGAGGAAGTCCTGGAGGCGGTCGGACCTCGGATTCTCGACGAGCTCCTGGGCGGTGCCCTGCTCGACGATCCTGCCCTCGTCCATGAACACGACCCTGTCGGCGACCTCGCGGGCGAAGCCCATCTCGTGGGTCACCACGATCATGGTCATCCCGCCCTCGGCGAGCTCCTTGAGCACCGCGAGGACCTCGGCGACCAGTTCCGGGTCCAGGGCGGACGTCGGCTCGTCGAAGAGCATCAGCTCGGGCTCCATGGCCAGGGCGCGGGCGATAGCGACGCGCTGCTGCTGGCCGCCGGAGAGCTCCGAGGGGTAGTGATCGGCGCGGTCGGACAGCCCCACCCGCTCGAGCAGGGCGAGCGCGGACTCCTTGGCCTCGGCCTTGGACCGCCCCAGCACCTGGATCGGGGCCTCCATGATGTTCGCCAGGGCGGTCATGTGCGGGAACAGGTGGAAGCGCTGGAAGACCATGCCGATGCGCGAGCGCTGGCGGGCGATCTCGGCGCTGGGCAGCTTCTGCCAGCGACCGTCGGCCAGCGGTTCCTCGGTGTAGCCCTGGGTGACGCCGGCGATGCGCACCCGGCCGGCCGTCGGCTCCTCGAGCTGGTTGATGCAGCGCAGCAGGGTGGACTTGCCCGAGCCGGAGGGGCCGATCAGCACGGTCACCTCGCCCGGGGCGACGGAGAGGTCGCAGTCCTTGAGCACGTGGAGCTCGCCGAAGGCCTTGTGGATGCCCTCGAGCTGGATGAGCGGCGCCGCAGGGTCGGGCATGGCAGCCGGGTCGGGCGGGGCGGCCTGGTCGCGCGCGGCGGTCAGACCGGGCGTGGCGGCCCGGTCGGGCGTGGCGGCAGGAGCGTCGTCGGGCGTGGGCGTGGCGGCGTGGGTCATCAGAGCTCCACCTCCGGGAGCGAGTCCTTGGGGGTCGTGCCGGCGCGGTTCACGGCGGACTGGCGCGAGCGCTTCGGGGCGCCGCCGGGGCGGTCGTCGAAGCCGCGGCCGAAGTACCGCTCGAGGAAGAACTGGCCCACCATCAGCACGCTGGTGATCGCGAGGTACCATATCGCGGCCACGATCAGCAGCGGTATCGGGGCGTAGAGCTTGTTCGAGATCGCGTTGGTGGCGAAGGTCAGATCCAGGGTGAAGGGCACGGCGAGAA
Source organism: Brachybacterium sp. AOP3-A1-3 (assembly GCF_052378285.1). Taxonomy (NCBI): domain Bacteria; kingdom Bacillati; phylum Actinomycetota; class Actinomycetes; order Micrococcales; family Dermabacteraceae; genus Brachybacterium; species Brachybacterium sp. AOP3-A1-3. The sequence goes on from NZ_JBQSXM010000003.1 coordinate 235,404, forward strand.
CGAGCGAGGTCGTCTTCAGCATGCCGATGGTCTCGTTGCCCAGAGGCGGCACGATCACGCGCATGGCCTGGGGGATGATGATGCGCCGCAGGATGTTGCCGTTGCCCATGCCGAGCGCCTTGGAGGCTTCCGTCTGCCCCTTGTCCACGGAGTTCAGGCCCGAGCGGATGATCTCGGCGAGGTAGGCGCCCTCGTTCAGGCCCAGGCCCACCACGGCCGCCCAGAACGCCGGGAAGTAGTCGCGGGTGGAGAAGGAGAACCACTCGGGACCGAAGGGGACGCCCAGCGCGATCTTGGGGACGATCACGGTGAACAGGCCCCAGAACACCAGCTGGGTGTACACCGGCGTGCCGCGGAAGATGAAGATGTACGCCCAGGAGACGCCGCGGAGCACCGGGTTCTCGCTGCGTCGCATGATCGCGGCGGCGAGCGCCACGACGGTGCCGAGCACCATCGCGAGCACGGTGATCAGCAGCGTCCAGCCCACGCCCTGGACCACCTTGACGTCCAGGATGTAGGTCGCCACGGTGGGCCAGTCGAAGACGGGGTTGGTGATCAGGAAGTTGATCAGGCCCAGCACGACCAGCGCGACGATGACGGCGCTGATCCAGGTGCCGGGGCGCGGGCTGCGCCGGGCGCGGATCCGGCCCGGGATCGGGTCGACGGCGCGACGGCCGGTCGCGGGGCCTGCCGAGGCTGCGCCGGGGGCGGGGGCGGGGGTCTGTGTGCTCACTGCTGCGGGTCCACTTCCGAGGTCTCGATCATGCCGTTCTCATTGCCCCAGGCCACGAGGATGTCGCGGAGGGCGCCGGAGTCGATGAGGTGCTGCACCGCCGCGCGGATCGCCTCGGCCAGCTCCGGCTGGTCCTTGGCGACGACGATGCCGTTCAGGGCCGCGTCCTCGATCTCGCCGACCTCCTCCAGAGTGCCGCGGGAGCGGTCCACGGCGTAGGCGACGACGGGCGAGTCGCCGATCAGCACATCGGCCTTGCCGCCGGCGACGGCGGTCGCGGCGTCCGCATTGCCGACGTAGGGCTGGTCGACGATGCCCTGGCCGCCCGTGTCCTTGCACTCCTGGTCGCGTTCGACGACGACGTCGTCCATATAGGTGCCCACCTGGTGGGCGACGCGGGTGCCGCACAGGTCCGGCGGAGTGATGCCGTAGGGGTTCCCGGTCTTCACGGCGTAGGACATCCCCGCCGCAAAGTAGGACACCATCGAGACCTGCTCGAGGCGCTCGGGGTTGATGGTGAAGCTCGAGATCCCGACGTCGTACTTCGAGCCGATCGACGGGATGATCTGTGCGAACACCGCGGATTCGGTGCGGGTCGTCAGGCCCAGCACCTTGCCGACGGCGGCGAGGATGTCCATGTCGTAGCCGACAGCCCCTCCCCCGGAGCCGACGAACTCGCCGGGCGCGTAGTTCAGGGCGGCGCCGTTGACCAGCTCGCCCCGCTCGCGGATCTCGGCGGGGACGAGGGCGGCGAGCTCGGGCTGCTCCTCGATGCCGTCGACGTCGACCTCCGGGATCGCGTTGGACTCGGCGTCCAGGCGGACGGAGGCATCGGTGCAGGCGGCGAGCGCAGGCGCGAGAGCGGCGCCGCCCAGGGCGAGCGGCAGCGCGCGCAACAGGGCGCGCCGGCGGGGATGCCGACGGGGGCGGAGGGAAGTCACGAGTGAATAGTATTCACACGAATGCATGAAAACAAACCAGTGTTGGCTGGTTCACCGCAGTGGCCGCGGAGCCCGTCAGCCCAGCTGCATGCTGCCGGTCTCGGTGGAGGGCTCTCCCTCATGCGAGGCGTCGTGCGCGACCTCGTGGGCGGCGTCGTGCGCGCCCTCGTGCGCGGCGAGCTCCTCCTCCGCGTCGATGTCCACGGCGGCGCCCTCGAACTGCGAGCGGTACAGCCGGGCGTAGGCCCCGCCGGTCGCCAGCAGCTGCTCGTGATCGCCCTGCTCGACGATGTCGCCGTCCTCCATCACGAGGATGAGGTCCGCGTCGCGGATCGTGGAGAGGCGGTGGGCGATCACGAAGGAGGTGCGGCCCTCGCGGAGTCGGTTCATCGCGTTCTGGACCAGCACCTCGGTGCGGGTGTCCACGCTCGAGGTGGCCTCGTCCAGGATCAGCAGGCTCGGCTTGGCGAGGAAGGCGCGGGCGATGGTCATCAGCTGCTTCTCGCCGGCGGACAGCGAGGACTCGTCGTCGTCCACGATCGTGTCGTAGCCCTCGGGCAGCTGCCGGGCGAAGTCGTCCACGTGGGTGGCGCGCGCGGCCTCGAGGACCTCCTCGTCGGTCGCATCCAGGCGCCCGTAGCGGATGTTCTCCCGCAGGCTCCCCTTGAACAGCCAGGTGTCCTGGAGCACCATGCCGGTGCGCTCGCGCAGCTGGGCACGGGTGAGGTCGCGGATGTCGATCCCGTCGATCGTGATCCGCCCGCCGTCGACCTCGTAGAACCGCATCACGAGGTTGACCAGGGTGGTCTTGCCGGCGCCGGTGGGGCCGACGATCGCGACGGTGTGCCCGGGGTCGGCGACGAGGGACAGGTCGCGGATCAGCTCGCGCTCGGGGGTGTAGGAGAAGCGCACATGCTCGAACTCGACACGGCCCTCGTGGATGCCGGCGGCGGCGGTGTCGAGGGTCGTCTCGGGCTCCTGCTCGTCGGCGTCCAGCAGCTCGAAGACCCGCTCGGCGCTGGCCACACCGGACTGCAGCATGGTCGCCATCGAGGCGACCTGGCTCAGCGGCTGGGTGAACTGGCGGGAGTACTGGATGAACGCCTGCACGTCGCCGAGGGTGAGCTGGCCGGAGATGATCCGCAGCCCGCCCACGATCGCGACGACCACGTAGCTGAGGTTCCCCACGAACATCATGATCGGCATGATCAGCGACGAGACGAACTGGGCGCCGAAGGTCGCCTTGAACAGCTTCTCGTTGCGCTCCTCGAAGCGCTCGGCGATCTGCTCGCGGCGGCCGAAGACGGTCACCAGCGAATGCCCGGTGTAGGCCTCCTCGACCTCGGAGTTCATCACCCCGGTCGCGTCCCACTGCTGCGCGAACAGCTTCTGCGACCTGGAGCCCACGATGGCCGTGAGCAGCACGACCACCGGGATCACGGCGAGCGCGATCAGGGAGAGCTGCCAGGAGATCGTGAGCATCATGACCAGCACGCCGATCACCGTGAGGATCGAGTTCACGAGCCCCGTCACGGTGTTCATCAGCGTGTTCTGGATGTTGTCGATGTCGTTGGTGACGCGGGAGAGGATCTCGCCGCGCTTCATCCTGTCGAAGTAGGCCAGCGGCAGCCGGTGCAGCTTCTCCTCCACCTCACGGCGCATCCGGTACACCATGCGGTAGATGACCCGGTTCAGGGCGACGCCCTGAAGCCACATGAGCAGCGCGGAGCCGACGAACAGCCCCACCGCCAGGGCGAGGGTCTGATGGAGGGAGGTGAAGTCGATGCCTTCGCCGGGGGTCAGGTGCATCCCCGAGAGCAGGTCCGCCATCTGCCCTTCGCCGCGCTCGCGCATCTGGGCGATGACGTCGGCCGGTTCGGCTCCCGCCGGGAGGTTCTTGGAGATCAGCCCGGTGAAGATGATGTCGGTGGCGCGGCCCAGGATCTTCGGGCCGACGACGCTGAGCGCGACGGACACGAAACCGATGAGGATCGCGCCGATCATGAACTTGCGCTCCGGACCGATCTCCCGCAGCAGGCGCTTGGCCGAGGGCCAGAAGTTCTTGGCGCTCTGCCCGGGGCGCAGGCCCCGCTGGGCGTCCTTCTCGCTGGCGATCTCGTCGGCGGCCTTCGCCTCGTCGCCCGCCGCGGCGTGGCTCGTCGTGGTGTCGGCGGCGGACGTACCGCGGGCTGTCGTGTCGCCGGCGGTCGTGCTGTCAGCGGTTGTGTCGTCGGGAGTCGTATCTCCTGCTGCGACGCCGGCTGCGGGCTCGCGCTTCTTCTTGAAGGGAGACATCAGGCCACCTCCTCCTCGACGCCCTGCGAGCGCACGATCTCCTGATAGGTCTCCGAGGTCTCGAGCAGCTCGGTGTGGGTGCCCTGGTCCACGATGCGCCCGTTGTCGAGCACGAGGATCAGATCCGCGTTCGTGATCGTGGTGACGCGCTGGGCGACGATCAGCATCAGCGCATCGCGGGTCTCCGGGACCAGCGCCGCGCGCAGTTTCGAGTCGGTGGTGAGGTCCAGCGCGCTGAACGAGTCGTCGAACAGGTACAGCGACGGCTTCGCGGCCAGCGCCCGGGCGATGCACAGCCGCTGCCGCTGACCGCCGGAGACGTTGGTGCCGCCCTGGGCGATCGGCGACTCCAGCTCGGTGGGCATGGCGGCCACGAAGTCGCGGCCCTGCGCGACGCTCAGGGCGTGCCACAGCTCCTGCTCGTCGGCCGACGGGTTGCCGAAGCGGAGGTTGCTCGCGACCGTGCCGGAGAACAGGTAGGGACGCTGCGGGACCAGGCCCACGCGATCCCACAGCACGTGGGCGTCCAGGTCGCGGACGTCGTGGCCGTTGAGCAGCACCCGTCCCTCGCTCGCGTCCATCAGGCGCGGCACGAGGTTGACGAGGGTGGTCTTGCCGGCGCCGGTGCCGCCGATGATCGCGACGGTCTGGCCGGCGCGGGCGGAGAAGGAGATGTTCTCCAGCACCGGGCGCTCGGCGCCGGGATAGGTGAAGGAGACATCCTCGAAGGTCAGCTCGATGGGACCCTCGATCTCGCGCACGCCATCGGTGCGCTGGACGACGCTGGTGTCCGTGTCGAGCACTGCGGAGATGCGCTCGGCGGAGACCATCGCGCGCGGGATCATCATCGTCATGAAGGTCGCCATCATGACCGCGATGAGGATCTGCATCAGGTACGCGATGAACGCGGTGATCGAGCCGACCTCCATCTGCCCGGAGTCGATGCGGGGCGCCGCCACCAGCAGCACCATCACGCTGGAGACGTTGAGGATGAACATGATGATCGGGTTGATGAGGATCATCAGCAGGCCGATGCGGCGGTTCAGGTCGGTGAGCTGGTCGTTGACCACGCCGTAGCGCTCGCGCTCACGGTCCTCGCGCACGAAGGCGCGCAGCACGCGGATGCCGGTGATCTGCTCGCGCAGCACCCCGTTGATGTCGTCGATCTTGCCCTGCATCTGCTTGAACAGCGGCGCGGCCCGGAAGATCAGGATGCCGACGGCGACCAGCATGATCGGCACCATCACGGCGATCAGCCACGCCATGCCCGGCTCGACCCGCAGGGCGAGGACCACGCCGCCGATCCCGGTGACCGGGGCCTGCACCAGCATGTTCAGGGAGAAGAACACCAGCATCTGGACCTGCTGGACGTCGTTCGTGGAGCGGGTGATCAGCGAGGGCGTGCCGAACTCGCTCAGCTCGCGCGGCGAGAAGGAGGAGACCTTCGAGAAGACCGTGGTGCGCAGATCCTTGCCGACCCGCATCGCCGAGCGCGCCGCGAAGAAGTTCGCGGCCACGAGGGCGATGACGTTGCCCAGCGAGATCAGCAGCATGATCTTCCCGAGCTGCCAGATCACCGGGACATCCGCCTTGGCGACGCCGTCGTCGATGATGTCGGCGTTCAGCGTGGGCAGATAGAGCGCGGCCAGCACGCCGACGATCTGGAACAGCACCACCAGGAGGATCCAGAGCCAGTACGGCTTCACGGACCTCAGGACGAGTCGCAGCAGGGTCACGTGGCTCCTTCGATCACGGCACGGGCCAGACCGTGCCGGTGCGCCGCAGGAAGCCTAGTCCTCCAGGCAGGGAAACGGCATCCGACTTCCGTCGGTCCGCCGATCGGTGGAGGGGGTGGGCGAGGTCGGCGAGAAGGCTCCGAGGCGGCGGCGGTCGACCGAACCGCGACGCCACCTGCTGGCCGACGAATCCGGTGCGCGTCACGGTGCCGGAACAGTCTGACGCGCATTGCGCCGAGGGCGTGATCCGTCCGACGCCCCTGCGGCGTCCACGGAGGCCCGTGCTCTACCGTGGTCCGCGTGAACCGACCTGTCCAACGCCTCATCATCGCCGTCCTCGCCCTCATCCTGGTCGTCTCCGTCGGCGCTGTCGGGATCAGCTCGCTGACGGGCAACAACCCCAGCGATGAGAACCAGAGCGAGCAGCCGACAGCCGCGAACCCGGACGATCGACCCACGGCGGACCCCGCGGATCAGCCCCCGAAGCCCGAGCTGCCCCGCCCCGAGGAGCCCGCCGGACTCACCGAGCAGACCTCCGAGGGTGCGCAGGAGACTCTCACCTACCTGCTCGAGTCGTACACGTACATGATGACCACCGGTGACACCTCCGTATGGGAGGACTCCGTGGACCCCAACTGCGAGGTGTGCACCACCTTCCTGGGCAACGCCCAGATCCTCCACGAGCAGGACGGCTACCTCGTCGACGGCGAGTTCGACGTGCGCTCGACCGGCTTCTCCGGCACCGGCGAACCCCCGGCCACCGGCCAGGTCGTCGCGGACTTCACGCAGGAGGCCAGCATCATCGTCGATGACCCGAACCTCCAGGCCAACCCCATCGACGAGGTCTCCGGCCAGCTCATCGCCCAGGTCGCCTGGGACGGCACGCGCTGGCGCGTGACCGACATGAGCATCGCCCCCGCCTCCAGCGGTGCGAGCGACGCGGGCGGTGCGAGCGACGCGGGCTGAGCGGGCTGAGCGGGCTGACGCAGATGGGGCCGACGCAAGGACAGGTCATGACGGCAGCACAGTGCCATCCGCGTCGTCACCCGCCACCGGCCACCGGCCACTCACCACTCACCACTCACCACTCACCACTCACCACTCACCACTCACGCATCCTCGAGTACTGCCGAGCACCGAGCACCGAGCACCGAGCACCGAGCACCGAGCATGCACCACGTGTCGTTGAGAGCGGCCTCAACGACACGTGGTGCTTGATGCCGCGCAGTAGCTGGAGCAGCTGACCGCTCCGTCCGAGTGCGCTGACCCGGGCATTGTGGATGAACAGCACCAGCTGACGGCTCTGCACGCATCCTGGTGCCATGCCGAGACCTCCCGCGCCCCTCCCCGCAACGTTCCCCTGGAACGTGTTCACGCGAGCAGAAGCTGCGAGTGCAGGGATCTCCGTGGAACGTCTGCGCCGCGCGGACCTGAGGAGGCTGCGACAGGGCCTCTTCGCCCGGACTGCAACAGAACTCGTCGAGATGGATATTGCCTCCGCCCTGTGCCGAGCCGATCCGGGCGCAGCGGTCGTCGGGGTGAGCTCCGCCAGGATCCAAGCCCTCCCTCTTTCCCTGCGTCTCGACCAATGGAGCGAAGGCACCCCGGTGCACATCTCCTTCCCTCAGGGCAGGAGGATCACCGACGGAGTGATCAGCAGACACGCGCTTGTCCTCGGGCCCGGTGATCTCCGCACTGCGTCGTTCGTCCATCCCTCGTCCGACGCAAGCAGCTCGGACCGCCTCGAGCTGCCGCTGCGACTCACCTCCCGAGCCCGGACCTGGCGGGATCTCGCCGGAGTCCTGTCACACTCTCGACTGGTGGCAATCGGTGATCACCTGGTGCGTCGGCCTCGCCCTGACTTCGAGTTCGGCAGGTCCGAGCCATGGTGCTCGCTCGAGGACCTGGCGCTCCAGTGCACTGGTCGGCATGCGCGGATTCTGCGCGCTGCACTGCGTGACGTGCGCGTCGGCGCGGACTCTCCCCGCGAGACGCTGCTGCGCCTCGCCTTCGCAGATGCCGGACTGCCTGAGCCGGAGATCAATGTTCCCCTGGTCGGAGCGGACGGCCGCATCCGGCACACTCCGGACTTCCAATGGCCCGCACACCGGATCGCTGCGGAGTACGACGGCAAGGGTCACAGCAAACCAGACCAGGTGAAGCGGGACATCGCGCGCGCTCGACGCGTGCGGGATGCCGGCTGGACCGAGGTTCGGCTGTTCGCCGCCGATGCCGAGGACGGCTGCGCGGGTGCGGTGGACCAGATCCGCCGAGAGCTGCGGTGCAAGGGATGGGTGCCGTGACGCCCCCTTGCTCGACCACCGCCCCATCACCCTCGCAACGCCTCCGTAGCTCCTCCTTCCTCGCGCCGCCCAACCGCCCTCGTACCGCCCAACCTGCAGCACGTGTCGTTGAGCGGCCTCTCACCGACACACAATGCACTCTCGATGGCACTCCCCGACGGAAGGCCAGTACGGAGGCGCGACAGCAGGCGGGCGCCGGGACGAGCAGGCGGGCGGGTCAGCTGGCTAGTGGGTGAGTGTGTACCGGGATGCGCGAGCGGACTAGCGCTGAAGAGCAGACGAGCAGACGAGCAGACGAGCGGACGAGCGGACGAGCGGACGAGCGGACGAGCGGACGAGTCGTCTATACCTTCCGGGAAGCCCGATAGAGGAACAGGTCGGTCCGGTACGGGATGCCGACGGTGCTGCCGGGCTCGTGGCCGAGGTGGTCGTGGAGGTACCAGTCGAGGTTCGCGAGCACCTTCGCGCGGCGCTCCTCGGAGGCGGTGATGACGTAGCTGCGGGTGCGAGCGAGGTCGATGATGTCGCCGGTGGGCATCGGGTCTTCCCACTGGTGCACGCTGCGGCGCGCGAGCGTGAGACCCGGGCCGACGGTGGGCGTGAAGTCCTCGCGGTGGATGTCCCCGGCGTGCATGATCCGGGAGAGGCGATGCACCCACGGGATCGTCACGTCGAGCATGTTCCACACCAGGGCGAGCACGCCGCCGGGGGCGAGCAGCCGTGTGACCTCTGCCGACGCGGCCTCGGCGTCGAACCAGTGCCACGCCTGCGCGACCGTGACCAGCTCCGCCGAAGCATCCGGGAGGCCCGTGGCCTCGGCAGGAGCGACCTGCGTGGCGAGGGTGGGGGCGGCGGGGGCTGCGGGGGCTGCGGGGGAACTGAGCCGTGGCACGGGGTCGACGGCGGATGTGGGGTCGACGGCGGATGTGGGGTCGACGGCGGATGTGGGGTCGACGGCGGATGTGGCGCTTGCATCCAGATCGGCCGACGGGCCACGCCGCAGAGCTGTCTCCAGCATGGCGCGGCTGGTGTCCACGGCGGTGACGGCGAGACCCCGCTCCGCGAGCGCCCACGACAGCTTGCCGGTGCCGGCCCCGAGGTCGACGGCGCGGGGCTCCGCGCGGTTCACCTCGGCGAGAATCGCGTCGAGCACGGCGGGCGGGTAGCCGGGCCGTAGGCGGTCGTAGTCCTCGCCCTGGTCCTGGAAGGCCGCCGCGAGGGCGCTCTTGCGCTCCGCACTGCCGAAGCGGGGCTCGTCTCGCGCGGAGATCGCGGGGACAGGAGGGTTCACGGAGTCCGGCACGACCAGAATTCTAGATGCTCGAGAGATGAACAGACAGGGCGTGATGCATGCCCGGCTCAGTCTTCGATATATCCCGTCTCCGGGTCGACCTGCTCGAGGAAGTTCCGGATGATCGCCAGATGATCGGCCATCTGCAGAGGCGGTGAATTGTGCGCAGCGAGAGAGAATCCGTACTGAGCGTTCGAGCCAGACGTCCAGTCATAGCCGTAGTTGCCGGGAGCGCCGTGCGAGACCGTGAAGACTTCTCCGTCGCACTCGAGCCTGAAGGACATCAGCGTCGCCACCTTTTCACCTCAGTAGGTTCCTCTCCCGGTCAGCAGCCACGGTACGGCGAGGCAGACCGCGAGAGCGAGGACAAGGGCGAAACCTGCCAGGACCAGCTGCCAGGGCGCTGCTTCCCGCCCGCGTAGCAGGGCCACGATGCTGAGCAGAGTCACCACGAGCGCGAGCAGAGCGCCGAGAAGCGACACGGGGATGAGGGCCAGCACGCTCCCGATCCAATCGTGATGCTCTGTGGCCTCCCTGGAGCCGTCCGGCGGCGGCAGGTAATAGGTGACGCGCGCGGACGTGGCTGCTATCAGGGTCGCGAGAGCGGATACGAGCGTCGCAATGGCCCCGAGCACGACCGTGAGCACCGCCCGCCGGGATCGCTTCGTCCCGAGAGCCAGCTCGTCGGCCCGAGCTCTCGCGTCTGCGCCTGTGCCCGCGTCCGCCCCTGTGCCCGCGGTCTCACCTGTGCCCGCTCGCGGGCCCGCGTTCTCGGTGTCGCGCTCCGTCCCCATGGTCCGTCCCCTCACGCGCTCGCCCGTCGATGCTGACCGACGCAGGGCGTCCAGCCCTCCGGTCGCCCTGCCCGGGCAAGACTGCCCAGCGTCTCGGCGGATGTCGATGGGGAGTTCTCACTGCGACGCGCGGTGCGCCACCCAGGAGCGGTGCAGGCCCGCGTAGATCCCGCCCTCGAGCTCGACCAGCTCGGCGTGGGTGCCGTGCTCGGCGAGGTCGCCGCCGTCGAGCACCATGATCCGGTCGGCGCGTTCCGCAGTGGAGAGCCGGTGGGCGATGGTGATGGTGGTGCGGCCCCGGGCAAGGCCGTCGACGGCCTGCTGGACGTGCACATCACTCCATCATCGTCGTTCGACTCACGTCACGGGATGAGCGGGAGATATTGCTTGCGGGCGAGCATCGAATGGATGATCTCCTCGGTGCCGTCGTCCCAGATCAACACCACCAATTCGAGAAGACGAGCGTGGGTATCGAATCCCAGCCGGAATTCGCGCTGCGGGTTCTCCTCATCCAGTGGAGCGAGGTAGACCGCGGTGCTGCCCGCACGAATCGACTCCTCAGGAGCGATGCCGTGCTTGAGCGCTGAGGGGCGGACCCTCACGCAGTCGTCCACTCACGGACGGCTTGTCGGATCGCCTCTGAACGATTCAGATGCTCCCGGTCCGCACGCTGCATGAGCGAGGCGATCTCCTCGTCGGTGAATCGCACAGGCACCACCTGGGCTGCCTGCTCTCCGCGGGCGGGCCGCCCGCGTCGGCGCAGTTGCTCCACGTCGTAACCGGCCTCGGCTTCAGCAACCCAGGCGTCGACCTGCTCCTCGGGAACCTCACGTCCCTGCATCTTCCTCATACCACGTATTGTATTACGTATACCTGTGCCATGGCCAGGCAGCCCGCCACGGCCGTGATCGCAACGACGGTGCACCGCCTGCTGCTCACCGCGACGCGCGGTGCGCCACCCAGGAGCGGTGCAGGCCCGCGTAGATCCCGCCCTCGAGCTCGACCAGCTCGGCGTGGGTGCCGTGCTCGGCGAGGTCGCCGCCGTCGAGCACCATGATCCGGTCGGCGCGCTCGGCGGTGGAGAGCCGGTGGGCGATGGTGATCGTGGTGCGGCCGCGGGCGAGGCCGTCGATGGCCTGCTGCAGGCGCACGTCGGCCGCGGGATCCACGGCGCTGGTCGCCTCGTCGAGCACGATCACGTCGGGGTCGGCGAGGTAGGCGCGGGCCAGGGCGACCAGCTGCCGCTCCCCCGCGCTGAGGGATTCGCCGCGCTGGCCGACGGGGGTCGCCAGACCCTCGGGCAGCTCGTCGGCCCAGGTGCCCAGGCCCAGCTCGGCGAGCGCCTGGTGCATCTCCGCCTCGGTGGCGCCCGGCCTGCCGTACAGGAGGTTCCCGGCGACCGTCGTGTCGAAGAGGAAGCCCTCCTGCGGCACCATGATCACGCGCGAGCGCAGCGAGGCGTACGGGATGAGGTGCACGGGCACCCCGCCGATGAGCAGATCGCCGCTGGCGGGATCCATCATGCGGGTCAGCAGCTTGGCGAACGTCGTCTTGCCACTGCCGGTCTCCCCCACGATCGCGATGCGGCTGCGGGCGGGCAGGTCCACGGTGATGCCGTGCAGCACCTCCGGGCCCGTCGGATAGGAGAACCGCAGGTCGCGGATCTCGATGTCGAGCAGACCGTCGGGCAGCTCCGTCGCGCCGGGCACCGGGTTCAGGCGCTTGCCGGTGTGGGGGTCCATGGCGCCGCCGGGGTCGGCGACGTCGGCCGGGGTGTCGAGCACGCCGAGCACGCGCCGCCAGCCGGCAACGGCGTTCTGGGCCTCGGAGAGCATCTCGATGCCCATCCGCACCGGCTGGCTGAACAGCGACACGAGGAAGACGAAGGCGATGACGCCGCCGGCGGTGAGGTCGCCGCCGGGCAGGTTCACGCCGAACGCCTCGGTGCCCAGCAGGATCCCGACCACGACCACCACGGCGGTGGCGAGCCCGTCGGCCGTCTCGGAGAGGAAGAACGAGGCGGACTGCGGCTTCAGCACGGAGAACTGGGCATTGCGCACGTCGCGGACCCGCTCGAACTGGCCGGCGCGGGTGCGGTCCTCGATGCCGTAGGCGCGCACGGTGGCGGCGCCGACGAGGGACTCCGAGACGGAGCCGAGCATGGTGCCCACGTTGGCGCGGACCTGCTGGAAGCGGGCGCGGATCCGCTTCTGCAGCGAGCCCATGATGAGCAGGATCGGGATGTAGCAGATCCACACCACGAGGGCGAGCGGCCACGAGTAGAACGCCATCACGGCGGTGGCGAGCACGAGCTGCATGCTCATGACGACGAGCATGATGCCGCCGAAGCTCATGAACTGGCTGACGGTGTCGACGTCGCTGGTCACGCGGGAGACGAGCGCGCCGCGCTGCTCGGTGCCCTGGGTGAGCAGCGAGAGGTCGTGGATGTGGCGGAAGGCGCGCTTGCGCAGGGTGGCCAGCGAGGTCTCGGCGAGCCGGAACAGCCGACGGTTCATCAGCACGTTGCAGGTGGCGGTGACCAGCAGGACCAGCGCGGCGAGCCCGGCCGCGCCCCCGACGAAGGCGAGGTCGGGCCGCTCGGGGGCGATGATGCCGCGGTCCAGGATGGACTGCACCGCGATCGGCACGACGACCTTTCCGCCGGTCGCGACCACGGCCAGCAGCAGAGTGATCCAGATGCCGCGCAGCAGCTCCGGGGTCAGGGCGAGGCCGCGCCGGATCGTGTGCAGCGCGGATTCGTCGGTGGTGGTCTCGCTGCCGAGGGCGGAGGATTCGGCGCGGTCGGCTGCGGGTGCGGCGGTCATCGGCCGTCCTCCTTCTCATCGCGCGGTGCTGAGTCGGGTGCGGGGCGCGGCTCCTGAGGGCCGACGGGGCGCGCCTCCTGGAGGCCGACGGGGCGCGCCTCCGCGCGGTCCGCGCCGACGGGGTCGGGCTCGGACGGGTCCGGTGGGAGCGCATGCAGCGCCCCGGTGGTCGCGGGCGGCTCGCACTCGCACTCCCCGTCGGGGGTGACGTCCTCGCGGCGGTACCTGCCCTCGCCGTGGCGCTCGACCGCGGCGGAGACGGTGCGGGCCCGGTCGGCGTCCACGGCGATGCTGGGGTCGGGGCCGTCGCTGGGCTGCGGCCCCGAGGACTCGAGCAGGTTGTGGGAGATCGCGGCCTCGTCGTACGCGTCGACCAGGGCGCGGTAGCCCTCGCTGTCCGTGCGCAGCTCCTCGTGGGTGCCGCTCGCGGCCACGCGCCCGTGGTCGAGGAAGACGACCTGGTCGGCGAGGGAGATCGTGGACTTGCGGTAGGCGATCAGCAGCAGCGTGGACGAGGTCATCTCACGGCGGATCCCGTCGAGGATCGCCAGCTCCACGGTGGGATCGCAGGCGCTGGTCGCATCATCCAGGATCAGCAGCCGGGGTCTGCGTGCGAGGGCGCGGGCCAGGGCGATGCGCTGGCGCTGCCCGCCGGAGAGCGATCCGCCGCGCTCTCCCAGCTCGGTGTCCAGTCCGTCGGGCAGGGCGTTCACGAAGGTCTCGGCCTGGGCCACGCGCAGCGCCCAGCGGATCGTCGCCTCGTCGATGTCCTCGCCGAGGGTGACGTTCTCGCGCACGGTGTCGTCGAAGATGAAGGCCTGCTGGAGCACCAGGGCGACATCCGCGGTGAGGGCGTCGGCCGTGAGGCAGCGCAGATCCGCACCGTCCACGGAGATGGCGCCCTCGTCAGGGTCCACGAGCCCGGCCGCGAGCAGGGCGAGGGTGGACTTGCCCGACCCGGTGGCGCCGACGACGGCCAGCACACGGGTGCCTGCCTCCGGATCAGCACGAAGGGTGACCCCGTGCAGCGCCGCGGAGGTGCGCAGGTGGTCCTCGGCGCGCGCGCCGCGACCGAGGATGACCTGGGCGGGGTCGTCGCGGTAGACGAACGAGACCTCGTCGAAGGTGAGCACGCCGGGGCCCGCGGGCAGGGCGTCGGGGCCGTAGGTGCGCTGTTCGGTGACGTCGAGGATCTGCTGCACGCGGCCGCCGCCGACGACGGTGCGCGAGAGGTCGCCGAGCACCCAGCCGAAGGAGCGGATCGGCAGGGACATCAGGGTGAACAGGTACGCGACCTCGACGAGCTGGCCGGTGGTGAGGTGCCCGTCGCCGATGCGCCAGGCGCCGAGCACGGCGACGGCGAGGATGCCGAGGTTGGGCAGGGCGTCGATCGCGGGGTCGAACCAGCCGCGCACGTAGCCGAAGCGGATCCCCGTCTCGCGCAGGTCGTCCGCCGCGCGGGTGAAGCGCTTCTCCTCGACGTCCTCACGGCCCAGCGACTTCACGACGTTCGCGCCGTCGAAGGACTCGTGCGCGATCTCGGCGACCTCGGCGCGCAGCCGCTGGGAGCGCACCGCGATCGGGGTCGCGAAGCGCTGCAGCAGCACGTTGAGGATGATCAGCAGCACGATGAGGGCGAGCATCACCAGCAGGATCACGGCGTCGATGCGGGCCACGACGACCGTCGCGTACACGAGCATCACGATCGTGGACAGCGCGAACGGGAAGGGCGCCATCGCGAAGAACGCGGCCTCGACGTCGGAGTACACCGAGCTCAGCAGGGTGCCGGTGGACTGCCGGCGGTGCCAGAGCAGCGGCACCTTCGCGTAGACGGCGGTGAGGCGCTCGCGGTACAGGCGGAACAGGTCGAACTGGGCGGCGGCGGCGAAGATGCGGCGGGCCATCACGGTGACCGCGCGGGCCACGGCGATGCCGAAGATCGCGAGGCCGCCGCCGACGATCAGGCCGATCTGGGGCTCGCCGCCGGCGAAGGACGGCACGACGACGTTCTCGGTGACGCGCCCGATGATCGAGGAGGTCGCGATCTGCAGCAGCGCGAAGACGGTCGCGCCGAGCACGGCCAAAGAGAACCAGAGGCGCTGCTCCCAGGACCCCTTGAGCAGTCGCTTCAGGCCCGGGACCAGCACGGCGGGGTGGTCGCGCTCGATATTCGCGATCGGACGCGGCGCGGGCGCAGGGGCATTGGCGCCGGCCGGATCTGGTGCGCTGCCGCGGGCCGGAGCGGACGAGTTGCCGGGGGCGGTGGTGGCGTCGGGCGTGGTGACGGGAGTCGCGGCGGAGCGCGGTGCGGGGGTGGTCATGCGGTCACGAAGTGGACGACGACGCCGATCGCGAACACGATCGTGGAGAGCATGGCCAGCGAGAACTCGATCATGATGCCCACACCGAGCGCCTTGACCGCGATCCAGGCGGAGCCGAGGCCCTTCTTCAGATCCTTCTGCCGCACGGCCTCGCTGATGCACAGGCCGAGCACGAACCCGATCGGGAGGCCCAGCAGCGGGATCACGAAGAACCCGACGATGCCGGCGGCGATGCCCACGTAGATCGGCCACATCGGCACCTCGGCGGCGTGCAGCTTCCGGCCGGTGAGGACGTAGCTGGTGGTCACGCCGATCGCGCTGAGCACGAGCACGATGCCGAAGACGATCCAGGCGGGCCAGCCGCCGATCACGATGGCCCATACCAGGGTCGCGATCGCGATCGTGATGGTGCCGGGCAGCACGGGCACGACGATCCCGGTGAGTCCGACGATGTACGCCAGACCCGCCAGGACGGTGACGATGATCTGGACGGTGAGGGAGTCCACGGGTCCTCCGGAGGGGCTCGAGATGTGTCAGTCCCCGGCGGGTGCGTGAGCGTTCACGACCAGGATGCGGGGCGGCGTCGGCCCCGACGGACAGGGCTCCGTCCATCCTATCGGGATGATGCGACGGATCACCCCGATCGCCCACGGCAGCGCGATCAGGAGGCGGTGCTGCGCCTGCTCAGAGCAGATTCGCCCTCAGAGCAGATTCACCAGGAGCACGAAGGTGAGGGTGCCGAGCCCGACGCTGAGGAGCGTGCGTCGGCCGCCCAGCAGATGCGCGGCGATCGTGACCGCGGTCGCGATCGCCGCCGGGACGAGCCGGCCGGGATCCGCGTCGATCGAGGTGCGCAGCGTGGAGACGGCGAGGATCGCGAGGATCCCCACCGGCATCCACAGGGCCATGACGCCCACGAAGCGCGACTCCTGCAGCGGGCCGAGGATCACGAAGGGCACGGCGCGCAGGCCGAACGTGATGACCAGACCGATCACGAGGACAGCGAGGTAGTACGAGGTCTCAGGCATGATCGACCTCCAGTGGGGCGCTCTGCAGAACGTCCGTGGCGTCCTGCGGGGCGGGCCGACGACGATCCGCCTTCCGGGTGGTGAGCAGGTAGCGCACGGCGAGCAGGGACACGAAACCGATCAGGCCCACGAAGAGCGCGGATCCCGGCACCAGCAGCAGGGCGAGGCTCAGGGCGAGCCCGGCCAGCAGCAGTGAGGGGACCTGGCGGCGGGAGCGGCAGGCGTCGAGCGTGAGCGTGATGAACAGGGCGCACAGTGCGTACTCGAGGCCCTCGATGCGGCCCGGCAGGAACGAGCCGATCGCGACGCCCACGAGGCCGCCGCCCACCCAGTAGCTCTGGAAGGCGAGCTGCATGGCGACCAGTCGGGCGCCGGTCCAGGTGCCCGGCCGCGCGGCGGAGACGGCGTAGGCCTCGTCGATCATCGCGTAGACGGAGTAGAAGCGGGCCAGCGGATGGCGCACCACGCGCAGCGGGAAGGAGAAGGCGTAGAAGACGTGACGGAAGTTCACGAGCACCGCTGTGAGCGCGATCGTCGCCAGCGGAGTCCCGACCGCCATCAGTCCCACGAGCAGCAGCTCGACGGAGCCCGAGAACAGGAAGATCGACAGGCCCGGGGCGACCCACCAGGGCAGGCCCGTCTGCACCACGAGCATGCCGAAGGCGATGCCGATCGGGAACATGCCCAGGCCCGCCGCGAAGGAGAGGCGCACGCCGGCGGCGATCTCCTGACGGCGCGTCCCCAGGGTCGACGGCGGATCGGCGGGGGCGAGCACTGCCGCGGCCTCGCCGACCGGGATGGCGTCGAACGCCTCGCGGACGTCGTCAGTCACGTTGTCCGTCGCGTGCGCCTGCTCGTCGCCCCGGCGCAGCGTGTCATCTCCGGGGCCGACCGGCGTCATCGTCGGGCGGCCTGTCCGGAGGTCGCCCTGCCTGCTGATCATTTCCGTCACAGGAGCAATCATCGCAAGATCACGGCTTCTGGGGATTGCGCATATAGCGGCGCGAACCCTCTACGATGCAACATATGAGCCTTGATGACGTGGATCGCGCAATACTCGAGCATCTCCGCGAGGACGGCCGACTCTCGAACGTCGCCCTGGCCGACCGCGTGCACCTCACTCCCGGACCGTGCCTGCGCCGGGTGCAGCGCCTCGAGGCCGAGGGTGTGATCCTCGGATACGCCGCGCAGGTGTCGCCGGCAGCGCTGGGGCGGGCCTTCGAGGTGATCCTCGATGTGGACCTCACGGCGTACGACCGCGGCACCGTCGAGCACTTCGAGACCACGGTCGCCGCCTTCGACGAGGTGATCGAGCTGAACCGTCTGTTCGGCTCCCCCGACTACTTCGTGCGCGTCGCGGTGAGCGATCTCGAGGCGTACGAGCACTTCCTCACCGAGCAGATCATCACGATCCCGGGGGTCTCGAAGATCTCCTCCCGCTTCACGATGAAGGTGCTCAAGAGTCAGCGGCCGTCGGCGTCTCAGGCGTCCTCCGGTCCACCATCTGTGCGCCGCTGATCCGCCCAGACAGACCGCTGCGGTCCACGAACAGCACCACGACCAGAGTTCCGAGCACCACGGCGGCCGCGGCCGTGTTCAGCAGCGAGGGCACGAGCGGCACGTGGGCTCCGGCGGCGAGATCGGCGAGGCCGGGCGCCAGGGCAAAGACCCCGGCCACCGGCAGGGCACGCAGCAGACGACAACGGCGGCTCCCCCGTCGGCCGTCCCACAGCGGCCGGATCGCGACCAGCCGCTGCCCCGGCGAGGCGCCGCTCCCCCGCAGCGCGGGCAGCACCACCGTGAGCAGCAGGCCGGCGAGAAGCGCCACCGGCTGCAGGAACGCGGCGGCGGTGAGCGCAGCGTCGGGCATCTGTCTCGCGCCTGTCGCGACGGTCCAGGCGAGCGCCATGGCGAGCACGGTGACCGTGTGCAGCATCGCGGGCATCACGGAGATGAGGGCGGCGTCGAGCGCCGAACCCAGCAGGCGACGGGTCCGGGTGACGGGCTGCGGGGGCAGCGCGGCGAGGGTCGCCGGGCGCGGGACCCAGCCGGCGATGATCGGTGCCGCCACGGCCCCGAGCAGGGCGCCCGCTGTGTTCGTGAGCAGATCATCGATGTCCGCGACGCGATAGCCGCACTCGTAGATCCCCCACAGGCCGGTGAACTGGGTGGTCTCGATCAGCAGCGAGGCGGCGAGGCCGAGGAGCAACGCGGTGGGGATCCCGCGACCGGTCATCACGCGCACGAGCAGTCCCAGCGGGATGAACAGCACGATGTTCAACAGCGGCTGCGCGATGGTCGCGAGGGCGAAGGAGGAGCCGAGCCCGTTCTCGCCGACGATGCGTGCGATATCGGTGATCACCGCGCCCGGGATCACCTGCAGGATGCCGCCGCTGCGACCCTCGCACACCGACGGATCCGGCAGCGGGAGCAGCGTGTACGCCACGAGGGCCACCCCGTAGACCGACACTGCGGCGGTGCCCAGCAGACGCGTCAGGCTGAGCCGGCCGTACGCCGAGTACTGGACAAGGACAGCGGGGACGAGGACGCCGAGGAACACGAGCGTGCCGCCCACCAGGGCGAAGGGGATCTGCCAGGTCCACGTCTCGATCATGGTCCCAGCCTAGATATGCAGGTGGCGCACGGAATCAGACCGGGGTGCCGACCGTGGTCATACCGTGGTGGGAGGCCTGGTTGAGGGCCCGGTCTCGGGGGCCTGGTCCCATCCAGCATCGCCCCGTACGGTTCCCTCGTGAGCGAGCTGCTGCGCCTGGGTCTGGTGGGGGTGGTCGGCGGGATCGGCGTGTTCGTCGTGATCCTGGGACCTGCCCTCCTGCTCCAGCGACGCCGATTCGGCCGGGTGCGACCGAACCGCCTGGTGGGCGTGGCCGTGATCTGCGTGTACACGATGTCCCTGGCCGGGCTCACTATCGCCCCTGCCTACGAGATCGCGGCGACCTGCCGGAATCGGTCGGGCGGCAAGCTGCACCCCTATCCCTTCAGCTGGGTGACGGACCTCCTCCAGCTGCACGACAGCGGAGTGGGCGTCCTCGGCCTGGCGCTGAGCTTCCCGGTGCTGCAGCTGCTCTCGAACGTCGTGCTGTTCGTCCCGCTGGGGATGGTGCTGCGCGGGGTGTTCCGGCTCGATGCGACGACCTCGCTGGCGCTCGGGGTGATGCTGTCAGTGCTCATCGAGGCCACCCAGTACACCGGCGCCTGGGGGCTCTACCCGTGCGGGGTGCGGATCGCCGACATCGACGACGTGTTCGCGAACTCCCTCGGTGCCCTGCTCGGTGCGATGGTGGCGCCGCTGCTCACGCGATGGCGGGTGCCGCTGTTCGTGCACGAGGGGCCGCTGGGTCGCACGGCCGACGGGAAACCCGCCGAGGGGGCCCCTGACGACAGGAGCTCGACCGACGGGAGTTCAACCGACGGGAGTTCAACCGACAAGTCGGATCACCGCTCGGACGACGCCGGACGGTGAGCGGCCGACGCCATCCGGCCCGACTCAGCCGGAGGCTGCCGGGCCCGCCTGGTCTTCCCTGGGCTCAGACGTCGACCTGGTAGCCCAGCGCCAGGTCCTCGGCGTTGACCCCGCGGATACCCCAGTTCACGCGCGGGGTCTCGGTGATCGTGACCTCGACACTGTGGGCGGGGATCCCGGCCTCCGCCTCGATACGGGCGAAAAGCTCGGAGAGCAGGGTGCGCTTCGCGGTGTCCGTGCGGCCCTCGAACATCGAGATCTCGATAATCGTGTAGTCCGGACCACGGTCCTCGGGGTGGATGAAGTCTTCCGGCTCCAGCGCGATGAAGCGATGGAAGCGCTTCTCGGTCGGGTACTCGAGCGCCGTCATGACGGCGCCATGGATCGCGTCAGAGAGCGCCGATCGTCGTCGCTGGATGGATTCTCGGTGCCCGTACACAATGATCTGCGCCATGGGCCAAGACTATGGGGCGGGCGCAGGTCAACCTCGCTCAGGGCAGGCGCACCACCTGGCCGGCGTAGGAGAAGCCGCCGCCGAAGCCCAGGAGCAGCGCGGTGGCGCCGGCGGGGAGTCGGCCGGCCTCGCGCATCCGGGAGATCGCCAGCGGGATCGTGGCGGCGGAGGTGTTGCCGGAGGTGGTGACGTCGTCGGCGACGATGGCGTCCTCGCGCAGGTCGAGTGCCGCGGCGAGCGGCTCGATCATGCGCAGGTTCGCCTGGTGCGGGACGAAGACGTCGATGTCCGACATCTGCAGTCCGGCGGCGGCGACCACGCGCTCGGCGATGCCGGGTGCCTCGCGCAGCGCCCAGCCGAGCACCTGGCGTCCGTTCTGGGAGAAGCAGCCCGACGGCGGGCTGATGGTCACGGCGTCGACGAGGTCGGGCACGGTCCCCCAGACCACGGGGAAGATGCCGGGCTCCGTCGCCGCCTGCACCACGGCGGCGCCGGCGCCGTCCGCGGTGAGGATGCAGGTGGTGCGGTCGGTGTAGTCGGTCTTGGCGGAGAGCTTCTCCGCGCCGATGACCAGGGTGGTGTGCGAGGCGCCTGCCCGGATGCCCTGATCGGCGACGGCCAGGGCGTGGCTGAAGCCGGAGCAGGCGGCGCCGATGTCGAAGGCGGCCGGGGCGGAGAGCCCGAGGGCCTGGGCGACACGGCCGGCGGCGCTCGGGGAGCGTTCCTCGTCGGAGCAGGTCGCGACGATCACCTGGGTGACCTCGGACGGCTCGATGCCGGCGTCCTCGAGCGCGGCGCGGGCCGCATGGGTGGCCATCTGCGCGACGGTCGCGGACTCGGCCGCGATGTGCCGTTCCTCGATCCCGGTGCGCCGGCGGATCCAGTCGTCGCTCGTCTCGACGATCGACTCGAGGTCGATGTTGGTCAGCACCCGTTCCGGACGGTAATGGCCTGTTCCGATGATCGCGGACCCCGGGGCGGGGGTGGCAGGGAGGGAGGAGTGGGTCATGGTGGTCCTTCCGTCGGGAGCCCGATGAGCAGGGTCTCCCGCGCTGGTCGCAGGCGGCGCCTCCATCATTCCGTACCTCAGGCGGTCACGCTGAGGGTGGAGTGGAAATCGGCGCCGCGGCGCACGTGGATCTGCTCGGCGATCTGGGCCTTCATGTCGCCCACGTGGCTGACGATGCCGATCACGCGGCCGGTCTCGGCGAGGCGGCCGATCTCCCGCACCACGGTCTCGAGGGTCTCGGGGTCGAGGCTGCCGAAGCCCTCGTCGATGAACAGGGTCTCCATCTGCACGCCGCCGGCCTCGCCCATGACGATGTCGGCCAGGCCCAGGGCGAGGGCCAGGGACACGAAGAAGGTCTCGCCCCCGGAGAGGGTCTCGGGCACGCGCACCTGATCGGTGCGCCGGTCCAGCACCAGCAGGTCGAGGCCGGTCTTGCGTGCCCCGCGGGCACCGGTGTCGCGGAGCAGCTCGAGGTCGGAGCCCGAGAACAGGGCGAGGCGGGCGTTGGCGGCTTCCACCACGGCGTCCAGGCGCCACATGAGCACGTACGTGGACAGCTGCACGCGGTCACCGTCGCTCGATCGGCCGGTCGCGAGGTCCGCGACCCGCACCACCACACCGGCGTCGTCGCTGACGGCTCGCACCTGGTCCATGGCGGTCCGCAGCGCCGTGCGGGCTGCGGCCCCGCGTTCGGCGACCCCACCGAGGCGGGCGGCGAGGCCACCGGCTTCCTTGGCCGACTCCTGGGCTGCGGTGTGCGTGGTCGTGGCCGCCGTGAGCGCGGCGTCGGCTGCGTCCTGGGCCTCGGTGGTGGCGACGGTGGCCTCGATGCCCTCCTCGGCGAGGCCGTCGGTGAGCCGGGACTCGTCCACGGCGCGCTTCTGGACGAGGGTTTCGAGGCGGCGGCGCTCGGGCGTCTCGAGCACGGCGGCGCGGGCTTCTTCGGCGGTGGCCAGCTCGGCGGCGGTGAGGGCGGTGGCGGCTTCCTCGGCGAGCTCGTCGGCGCGGGTGGAGGCCTCGGTGCGGGTGCGCAGCGCCTCGCGGAGCGCGGTGGCGGCGCGAGCGCGGGTGAGGTGTGCACGCCGACGGGTGGCGATGGAGTCGTCCTCGCCGCGGGCCTCGGTGACCTTCCTGCTGTCGGCCGCAAGGGCTCGGGTGGCCTCCTCGATCGCGGTGCGCTCGCGTTCGACAGCGAGGCCATCGGCCTCCTTGCGCTGGGTGAGGCGGTCCGTCTCCTCGTCGAAGGCCGTGATCTTCGCATCGATCTCCGCGGCCGTCTTCTCTGCCTCCTGCGCGGCGGTGACCTGTGTGGTCGCGGCGTCGACGGCCGCCTTCGCGGTCTCGGGGGTGTGGTCTCCGGCGGCCTCGTGGAGGCGGGTGAGCTCCTGGGCGGCCAGGGCGTGGGCCTGGTCGGCGCGGGACTGCTCGGCTTCTGCCGCCTGGCGGGCCTTCTCGGCGGCCTCGACCTGCTCGGGGCTCACGGCGTCCTCGGCGGCGCCGGCCGGATGGGGGTGCTCGATTGCGCCGCACACCGGGCAGGCGTCCCCGTCGGCGAGGTCCACGGCGAG
Source organism: Brachybacterium sp. AOP3-A1-3 (assembly GCF_052378285.1). NCBI lineage: Bacteria > Bacillati > Actinomycetota > Actinomycetes > Micrococcales > Dermabacteraceae > Brachybacterium > Brachybacterium sp. AOP3-A1-3. Next base: position 258,186 of record NZ_JBQSXM010000003.1, read on the forward strand.
CTCGGCGGCGATCCCGGCGAAGCGGCGGCGGCGCAGATCGGTCTCCGTCTCCGTGCGCTCCTGGGCGGTGCGGAGCGCCGCGACTGCCTGCTCGCGGGCGGCCTGGACCTTCTTCTCCTGGGTCGCGGCGGCGGTGGTGGCCTGCTGTCGCTCGGTCGCGGTGCGCTGGGCGAGCCGGGCATCGCCGAGTGCTCGGGCGGCGGCCCGGGCGGTGTCGCGAGCGGTGACCTGTTCGGTGCGCTGGGCGGGCCGCGCGGCCAGCTGCTCGTTGAGCGCGGTCAGCGCGTTCGAGGTCTCCGTGAGCTTCGAGCGGCGCTCGGTGAGCTTCTGCTCGCGAACGGGGAGCGCGGTTTCGAGCACGACGAGGTCCGCGAGGGTGCCGGCTGCGGACGTGGCCTCGTCGGCGGAGGCGGTGAGCGCGGTGGCGGCGTCGTCGTGCTCGAGGAGGTCCACGAGCGTGGGGTGGTCGGTGCGCGTGGTGGTGGCGAGCTCGGCGAGGGCCTCGATCGCGGTGGCGACCTGGGCGGCGGCGAGGTCTCGACGGCGCAGGAGGTCGGCGACCGGCCGGGCGGTCTCATCGCGCTGCAGGGAGCGCCGGGCCGTCTCGACAGCGGGTTTCTCCCCGGCGAGTCGCGCGGACAGCGCATCGAGTTCACGGCGGCGGTCGATGCGCTTCCGGGCGGTGCGGGCGTTCTCGGCGGCGGTGCGGGCGGTCTGCTCCGCGGTCGCGGCGGTCTGCGCGGCGTCGCTCGCCGCGGTGGCACGGGTGGTGACGGCGGCGAGGTACTCATCGGCCGCAGCGGCCAGCGGTTCCAGGCGCAGCGCCTGGGCATGGTCCTCCAGGACGGTGACCTGCTCGGTCTCCAGGGCGGTCGCCTCGGTGAAGCGGGCCAGCGCGGTGCCGAGGGTCTGCTGTGCCTGGTCGACCTGGCGCTTGGCGGCCTTGCGCATCTCCTCGAGCTGCTTCTCGACGGCGGCGTACGTCTCGGTGCCGAACACGCGCTGCAGCACCTGCTGGCGCTCCCCGGTGCCGGCGCGCAGGAAGCGGGCGAACTCGTTCTGCGGCAGCAGCACGGTCTGCGTGAACTGGTCGCGAGTGAGCCCCACCGCGCGCTGGATCTCGCGGCCCACCTCGTCGATCCGGGTGGCGATCGCCTCGACCCCTCCCCCGCCGCCGGCCTCGTCGGCGATCACGGCGGGGATCAGCTGCGGGGAGCCGATGCGCCACAGCACGGCCTTGGCCTGCTCCTTCGTGGTGCCGGTGCCGCGCATCTTGGGACGCTGGAACTCGGGCTGGCGACGCACCCGGTAGATCCCCGAGGATGTCTCGAACACGAGGTCCACGACGCTCGGCTCGGTGGGCTGCGCGAACTGGGAGCGGATCCGGGCGTCGCTCGTGACACTCCCGGCGACCTGCCCGTAGAGGGCATAGGCGATCGCGTCGAGGATCGTGGACTTGCCCGATCCCGTCGGCCCTTCAAGCAGGAACATGCCGCTCGCGCCGAGGGCGGCGAGATCGACCTCGACGGTGCCGGCGAAGGGACCGATCGCGGTCAGGCGCAGGTGGTGGAGCTTCATGAGGCCTCCTGCTGGCGCCGCACGTGGCGGTAGGCGCGCTCGATGACGTCATGCTCGGCGCTGGTGGGCGCGCCGCCCGTGACGTCGGCGAGGAACTGGTCCATCACCTCGAGCGGGTTCGCCTCGCGGCGCACCACGGGGGTGCCCTCCCGCGCCTCGCGCCCTTCCGGGGCGTACTCCGTGAGCAGCAGGTGCGGATACCGTTCGCGGAGCTGTTCCTGCAGGTGGGCGGGTCGAGCGGGGTCGGTGACGATCGCCTTGACCCAGTCGCGGCCGTGCTTCTCGCTCTGCGCGAGGATCTGCTCGAGGGTGCCGCGCAGCTCGGTGAGGCGACGCGGAATCGGAGTCTCGATCCGCTCCACGGTGACCTCGGAGCGGTCACCGTCGGCGGCGCCGGGCGCTCCGAGTTCGACGAGCAGCACGGACTTGCGATGGGTGCGCTCGGAGAAGGAGAAGGCCAGCGGGGAGCCGGAGTACCAGGCCGGCGCGCCGACGGTGCGCGTGAGGTCCTGGCAGCCGTGGAGGTGGCCCAGGGCGAGGTAGTCGATGCCGCTCAGCACACCGGCGGGCACGGAGTCGACACCGCCGACGGACAGGTCGCGCTCGGAGTCGCTCGCCTCACCACCGGTGACGAAGGTGTGGGCGAGCACGACAGTGCGGGCACCGGGATGAGCGGCCGCGCGCTCGCGCACCCGCTCGAGGGCGGCGCGGGTGACGGCCTCGTGGCTGCGGGCCAGCGGCGGCTCACCCTCGGCCACGAGCTCGGTTCGCACACGGTCCGGTTCGAGGTAGGGCAGGCCGAAGAACAGCACCTCGCCGTGCTCGTCCTCGACGGAGACGGGGTGCTCGATGCCGGGGACGTCGGTGAGCAGGTGGATGCCGGCCCGCATGAGGCCGCGGCCGAAGCCGAGCCGCTCCGGGGAGTCGTGGTTGCCGGAGGTCAGCACCACGGTCGCGCCCGTGCCCGCCAGCCGGGCGAGGGCGGAATCGAGCAGCTTCACGCTGGTCACCGCGGGCACTGCGCGGTCGTACACGTCACCGGGGATCACGACGACGTCGACCTGCCGCTCCGTCACGAGGTCCACCAGCCAGTCGAGGAAGGCGGCCTGGTGCTCGTGCAGATCGACCTTGTGCAGCGTGCGCCCCAGATGCCAGTCCGAGGTGTGCAGGATTCTCATGCCCCGAGCCTACGGAGAACGCCCGACAGTCGAGCGTCCGGCGCGCAGCTGTGGATCGTCGGGCACTGGGGAGGAACGACACGGACCCCTCGTCAGCAGGGACGGAGCCCCGTCCGATCACGGGTGCTCGCCCCGGAGGACCCGGAGTGCCCGCACCCCGTGACTCCGCCCTGAGCCAGGCGTAGCGTGCCGACATGGCTTCCGATGCGCAGTCCTCCCCCTCAGACACCGCCGCCGACACGACCGATGCCGTCACCGGTGACGCCCCCGAGACGCCGACCGGTTCTCCGTCCGTGATCTCCGCCGACGTCGTCGTGATCGGCGGCGGCCCTGTCGGCGAGAACGTCGCCCAGTACGCGATCGAGGGCACGGATCTCACCGCCGTGCTGATCGAGGGCGAGCTGCTGGGCGGTGAGTGCTCCTACTACGCGTGCATGCCGTCCAAGGCCCTGCTGCGGCCGCTCTCGGTGGCCGATGCCGCCGCGCATCTGGAAGGCATCTCGACCCCGGAGGTCGACCGCGACGCCCTGCTGGCGCGTCGCGACATCTGGGTCTCGCACTACGACGACACCGGCCAGGTGCAGTGGGCCGAGGGGGCGGGGATGCAGGTCGTGCGTGGGCACGGCCGGCTCGTCGGCGAGCGCGAGGTGCGCGTGGAGGGGCCCGACGGCGGAGAGCCGACTCTGGTGCGCGCCACCCGCGCCGTCGTGATCGCCACCGGCTCCCAGGCTGTCATCCCCGAGCCCCTGCGCGCCCTGCAGCCGTGGACCTCCCGGGACGCGACCGGCGTGCAGGACGTTCCGGACGAGCTGCTGATCGTCGGCGGCGGCGTGGTCGCCGTCGAGGCCGCGACCTGGATGGCGGCGCTCGGCTCCCACGTCACGCTCCTCGTGCGCGGCGCCGGGCTGCTCACGGGCTTCGAACCGTTCGCCGGCGAGCACGTGCTGGAAGCGCTGAGAGACCTCGGGGTCACGGTGCAGCTCGGCACCTCGGTGCTCTCCGGCTCGCGCACCGACGCCCGGGACGCCGTGCTGGGCAGGATCCATGGTGGCCGCGTGACCCTGCAGGTCAAGGACGCACAGGGCCCCCGCGAGATCAGCGGTGACGAGGTCCTCGTCGCGACCGGGCGCACGCCGCGCCTGGCCGATGTGGGCCTCGAGTCCCTGGGTCTGAGCGCCGAGGACGTCACCGGGGCGGAGCACCCGAGGACCGACAGCTCAGTGGGAGACGACTCTGCGGACGACAGCTCGGGGAGCACCGCCCTGCCGTCGTGGCTGCACGCCGTGGGCGATGCGAGCGGGGATGCGCCGCTGACGCACTGGGGCAAGTACCGCGCCCGCGTGATCGGGCAGGCGATCCGGGCCGGCTCGACCGGCGGCCATCTCGAGCCGGTTCCCGAGGTCGTCCCCGTTCCCCAGGTGGTGTTCACGGATCCGCAGGTCACCAGCGCGGGCCTGACCGAGGAGGCTGCGCGCGAGGCCGGCCATGACGTGGTCACCGCGCAGGTCCCCTTCGGCGGGTCCGCCGGTTCCGCCCTGCTGCGGGACGACGTCACGGGCACGGCCCAGCTGGTGGTCGATCGGACCACGCGAACGCTCGTCGGTGCCACGTTCGTCGGCCCGGAGGCCTCCGAGCTGATCCACGCGGCGACCATCGCGATCGTCGGCCAGGTGCCGGTGCACGTGCTGCGCCACGCGGTGCCCAGCTACCCCACGAGCTCCGAGCTGTGGCTGCGGCTGCTCGAGGAGCTGCCTCAGGAGCTGCGCGCCGGCTGACCCGGCCCTCCTCCCTTGGGAGGAGATGACAGATCGCACTGGTGCCGGCGACCCCTGGTCCGATGCAATGGGTGGTGAGGGCGGGACGAGGATCCGTCCCGACCGGCCCCGGGAGGATCATGTTCACGCGACTGCGACGCACACGGAAGCTGCGCCGCGCCCGCCCGGGCGACGGCAGCGCACTGAAGCGCTTCCGCTGGTGGCAGCTGGCCACGCGCACCCTGTTCGATCTCGACCCGTCGCCCGACGGCACCCGGCCGGCGACCTACACGGTCGACGTCCGCTATCTCGCCGCCGAGCTCGAGGGCGGGAAGATCCCGGAGGGTTCGAAGCACGCCCAGGTCTCCCTGTACCGCGACGGGGTGCAGGAGCACATCGCGAACCCGCCGGTCGCGTTCGCGGTGCCCGACGGAGTGATCGAGGTGGCGACCAGCCCGTACGGGCTCACTCGCATGCATCATGTGCCCGAGGGCGGATCCCCGCAGACCTTGCGCCCACATCCGCGAACGCTCGAGGGGCTGCGAGCACGGTTCGGCCGACGGTTCCCCCGCGCCAGCTCGCTGATCGGGGTGGCCGCGATCCTCATGCTCCTGGTGGGACTGGTGATGATGGTCCCCCAGGCCGCCGAGCTCATCACGCAGATCGACGTGGTCGCCGAGAACATCGGCACGTTCACCTCCCCCATCTCGCTGCCGTTGTGGCTGAACGTGACCCTCGTTGTCGCCGGGGTGCTCGCGGCGACCGAGCGGGCGCTGACCCTGCGCAACCACTGGCTGATCGACGCCGACACGACCTGGACCTCGCTCGCGTGATCGCGGGACGGACGATCGCCGGGAGGTGCTGCGCGGCACGGAGCAGGGACATGGCGAGCGGCGACGAGTATTCGCTGGTCGCACAGTCGATGGGCGCCTACGGTCGACCTTGTGACCTCTGAGAACCCTTCGCCGCAGTGCGATCGCGAACGCGCACCCGATCCCGACCCCGGCGCCACCACCGAGGCAGAACCTGACGCGATCTTCGCCGATCCGCGCCTGGCCGCCTGCTACGACACCTTCGACGGCGAGCGCGACGACCTCGACCACTACGAGGCGATCCTCGAGGAGCTCGGGGCACGCTCCGTAGTCGACATCGGCTGTGGGACCGGCGCCCTGGCCGTGCGGCTCGCCGCCGCCGGCTTCACGGTGGCCGGGGTCGATCCGGCACAGGCCTCGCTCGAGGTCGCGCGCACGAAACCGGGCGCAGGCCGCGTGCACTGGATCCATGGCACCGCCGTGGATCTCCCTGCGCTGGATCCCCCGCTGCACGCCGACGCCGCCGTGATGACCGGGAACGTGGCCCAGGTGTTCGTGACCGACGAGGCCTGGGCGAGCACGCTGCAGGCGATCCGCGCCGCCGTGAGCCCGGGCGGTCATCTCGTGTTCGAGGCACGCCGGCCCGAGCGTCGTGCCTGGGAGGACTGGCAGGCGGACACGTCCGCGTCGGTCCATGAGGTGCCCGGGCTGGGCCAGGTGCGTTCGCGCCCCACGCGGTTCGACGTCGACCTGCCGCTGGTCACCTTCGCCGACGAGTTCACCTTCGAGGACGGCACCACGATCACCTCGACCTCCACGCTGCGGTGGCGCAGCGAGACCGAGCTGCGGGACTCGCTCACCGCCGCTGGTTTCGCCGTCCAGGAGATCCGGGACGCCCCGGACCGGCCGGGCCGCGAGTTCGTGGTGATCGCCCGGGCGGTCTGAGCCCCGGGACGAGCCCGGCAGTCCCCAGGCCCAGCCGTCGTCAGGCCCCGGTGCCGGTGCCGGTGTAGAAGCCGTAGGTCGCGTCCGCCAGGCGCTGAGCCGTGTCGGCGTCCGCGCCAGAGGCGGAGTGGGCGACGGCCCAGCCGTCGGCCGCACCGCGGTAGAACGAGCGACCCTCGTCGGTGCCCGCCCAGGCCTCGGCCTCGGACGGGGCGAGCGAGCCCTCGGTGGCGCCGAGGTGCAGCGCGAGGCCCAGCAGGCCGCCGTCCCAGCCCACGCCGGTGGCGCCGGGGCCGAAGGTCTCCCACATCTCCGCGGGGATGTCCGCGGCATGGGAGGTGTGCTCGAGCTCGAAGCGGGTGGCCTCCTCGCCGTCGGCGGCCAGGCGGATCGTCAGCCAGGACACGGCGCCCATCATCTCCCAGGTCACGGAGTACTCCGCGAGGCCGTCGGCCGGCGGCTCGCAGGTGAGGATCTCGCCGCCGGCGTTGCCCTCGAACTGGTAGCGGCCGCCGAGCTGCAGGTCGCCGCTGATCGGCAGGAACCAGCGCTGGATGCGCTCGGCGGTGGTGACCGCGTCCCAGACATCGGCGAGCGCGGCGGGATAGGTCTGCTCGAGGGACTGGACGTGCGCGGGCTGACCGTCGCGGTCCTCGAGGCGGTAGGAACGGGTGACGGACTGCAGCTGGGTGGGGACGTCGACCATGTCAGGACTCCTTCGGAAAGTGTGCCGCTGCGGGCCGGATGCCCGGCGCGGCGTCGGTGGGTGCGGAACCCGAGGATGTGGGGGCCGTGGAGGTGGTTGTCTCGGAGGTGGGTGTCGTGGACGTGCGGGAGGTGCCGACGCCGACCTCTGGAGCAGATCCGTCGTCGACCGATGACGCACGCCCGCCGTCGGCCGACGGGGTGGCGTCGGCGGCGAGGCGTCGCTGTCGCCGCCCGCGGGCGAGCTCGGTGCCCAGGGCATCGAGCGCCGGCAGCCAGAAGCGTTCGAAGGGGGTCAGCCAGTCCCTGGCCTCCTGCGGACCACGGGCATCGACGGCGTACAGCCGGCGGCGCCCCTCGGCGCGGACGGTGGCGAAGCCGTGCTCGCGCAGGACACGCAGGTGCTGGGAGACGGCCGGCTGGCTGATCCCGAACTCCTGCTGCACGCTCTCGCCGATCTCGCCCGCGCCGAGCTCTCCCTCGGCGAGGAGCTCGAGGATCCGTCGCCGCACGGGATCGCCGAGGACATCGAGTGCGTGCATGCGATCATCCTTCCCGTCGGCCTCATATAAGTCAAGGCTTAATTGCTCGATCGGGCTCGTGGCGCACCGGTCTCAGCGGCGAGCTCGCACCACGATCGCGCGGTACGCGACGCCGATCCCGACCAGGACCACACCGGCGACCACGGTGCGCCCGGGCAGTGCCGCCACCAGCACGACGCAGCCGATCAGACCCCCGATCTGCATCGCCGTGGGGAACAGCCGCCACTGCCCGACCTGGGTGAACGCCGCGAGATTGCCGATCGCGTAGTACAGCAGCACCCCGAAGGCGGAGGCGGCGATCGCGACCAGCACGTCCGAGGCCAGCAGCACGAGCGCCAGCACGGCGAGCGCCGCGACGATCTCCGCGCGCTGGGGAACGGCGTAGCGGTTGCTGGACTTCGCCAGGGGCCTGGGCAGGTCGCCGCCGCGGGCCATGGCGAGCATCGTGCGGGACACTCCGGCGATCAGGGCGAGCAGTGCCCCGGCGGCGGCCGCGACGGCACCGATCGTGATCACGGCGGACCAGGCGCCGCCGGCGCCCACGGACTCCAGAGCGGTGAGGAACGGCGCCGGCCCCCAGCCCTGGCCGCCCGGGGCGGGGCCGACGAGCACCAGCAGCGCGGACAGGCCCAGGTACAGGGCGCACACCATGGCGAGCGCGAGCAGGATCGCGCGCGGGATGGTGCGGCGCGGCTCGATGACCTCCTCGCCGAGGGTCGCGACACGGGCGTACCCGGCGAAGGCGAAGAACATCAGCGCCGCCGCCTGCAGCACCACGAGGGTGATGCCGAGGATCCCGCCGCTGCCGGCCCCGAGCACGGCCGCCAGTCCCCCGTCCCACAGCCCGGTGGCGGTGCCGGCGAGCGGGCCGGGCACGCCCCCGAACGCGGGTCCGGCCGACGAGGTGCCCTCCGGACCGGCGCCCTCGAGGATCCCGGCGGCGGGCCCGTCGCCGCGCACGAGACCTACGAGCAGTCGGCCGGCGGTCAGGAGCAGCGCCGCGAGCGCGATGGTCACGAGCACGCGGGCGAGCGCGGCGGTGCGGGTGATGCCCACCAGGTTCACCGCGGTCAGCGCGACCACGACCAGGGCCGCGACGATCCGCTGGCCCGGCTCGGGCACCAGGTAGGCGGCGACGACCAGGGCCATCGCCGCACAGGACGCGATCTTGCCGATCACGAAGCACCAGCCGGCCACGAAGCCCCACCAGGGGCCGAGCTGCTGGGTGCCGAAGTGGTAGGTGCCGCCGGAGCTGGGGTGCTGGGCGGCCAGCTGCGCGGTCGAGGTGGCGTTGCAGATCGCGACGACGGCGGCGATCAGCACGGCGACGGGGGCGAGCGCTCCGGCGAGGTCCTGCGCCGCGCCGAGGGACACGAACGCGCCGGCCCCGATCATCGAGGCCAGTCCGATCACGATCGCGTCGCCGAGTCGCAGCCGACGGGCGAGACGGCCCGGCGTCGGAGCCGTCCCCAGGCTCAGTCCCGGGTCCAGTTCGGAGCCGGGACCGAAGTCGCGGCCCCGGCTCGGGCCTGCGCCGCGGGCCGGGATGGCGTCGCCCTCGGGAGCCGCGTCAGGATGCGGTCCGGGGCCGGTGCCGGGACCAGAAGTGGGAGTCATAGGGTCCAGTCTCGTGGATGGCGCCGGTCAGCCGTTGCGGCCGTTCGCCCTTCCGTTACCGTTCCCGTTCCAGTTCCCGTTCCCGTGGCCGTTCCCGTTCCCGTTCCCGTGGCCGTTGCCATTGCCATTGCCATTGCCATTGCCATGCCCGTTTCCGTGACCATGCCCGTTGCCGTGACCATGCCCGTTGCCGCGACCATGGCCATGCCCGTTGCCCGGGTGGTCGCCGTCGCCGGGCTCCTCGCCGCCGCCCTCGGGGAAGCCGGCATCCAGGCCCACGATGAGGGGGTCATGGTCGGAGGAGCCGAACACGCCGTCCTCGTAGAGGTCGGTGGCATTGCTCCGGTAGCGCGAGTACTGGGTCATGACGGACTCGGCGCCGTTGATCTGCCAGTCGGTCGCGCCGGTGACGCGCTCCGAGGCGGAGGCGTTGCCCAGGACATGGTCGAGCGAGCCGACCATTCCGCCGTAGCTGTAGGACCAGCCCGCGGGGTCATGGGCCTCGGCGAGGTCCTGGTACCCGTCGGCGTAGAACTCCTGGAGGGGTTCCTCCTGGGAGTACGCGTTGAAGTCGCCGCCCAGCAGCACGTCCTGCACGCCGAGCTCATCGGCGCGCTCCTGCGACCAGGTGTGCAGGGCCTCGGCCTGCTGCAGGCGGGAGGTGCGGGCGTTGCCCTGCACCGGGTCCGCGGGCAGGTCCGCGTCCTCGGCGTCCGCCGAGCCCTTGGACTTGAAGTGGTTCACGGCGAAGAAGAAGGGTTCGCCCTCGACCTGCTGGTCACCCTCGCCCTTCACCGGCACGAACACCTGACCGATGGGCTCGCGGGCGTTGTCGAACGCCGGGTCGCCGGTGAGGATCTGGGCGTCGCCCTGCGTCGTCACCTCGTCGCTCTTGAAGATGATCGCGTTGGTGATGACGTCCTGCCCGCCGTCCACGCCCTGCGCGGCGTAGGCGTCACCGGTGGGCACGTAGTCCCAGGTGCCCGCGCCGTCGCGCTCGTTCAGCGCGGCGACCAGGGTGGCGGTGGCCTCGTCGGCGCCCTCGCCCAGACGGGCGGAGTTCTCGATCTCCATCAGGCCCACGACGTCGGCGTCGGTGCCGGAGATGGCCTCGACGATCTTGCTCTCCTGGCGCTCGAGGTCGTCGGCTCCCCAGGCGCCGCGCAGGTCGCAGCCGCCACGCACCGTGGTGCCGTTGCCCTCCATGTCGGTGTACGGCTCGCAGCCGGGGATGTCCTCGCCGAGAGTGGTGAAGTAGTTCAGCACGTTGAAGGTGGCGACCTGCAGGTCGCCGCCCACCTCGTCCGGTGCGTCCTGGCGGGTGTCCTCGAAGGCGACCCCGTCGGCCTCGGAGCTCTCCCAGGGGCCCGTGACGTTCAGCCGCCACTGGTCGAAGGAGTAGGAGACCACGACGGGCTGCTCGAAGCTGGTCGCGGCGCCGACGCGCACGGGCTCCTGCGTGGTCAGCCAGCTCATCGGCAGCTGCGCGTTCTTCGTGAAGTCAGTGGTGCGACCGTCGTCGAGCAGCACCAGATTCTGCGCCTGCTCCTCGAAGTAGGCGGTGGCCTCCGCGCCGGGAGCCATGATGTCGCCGGCCTGCTGGAGGGGCTGGTCGCCGATGGCGAGGCCCACCTCGCCGAATGTATTGGTGGAGTACACGTCGGTGACGGTGAAGTCGCCCTCGCCGGGCAGGTAGAGCATGTGCTCGAGGCTCTCGCGCTGGGTCTCCTGGGTCGGGAAGCCGCTGTCGATCGTGGCGGGTTCGACGGGCTCGAGCGCCTCGGGGAGCTGCTCGAGGCCGTCGGCGCCGACGGTGATCTGGGTGGAGTCGTGATACTCGGCGACCTCGCCGGTCACACGCACGGAGTCACCGATCGCGACCTGGCCGGCGGTGTCCGGGGAGTACACGAACACGGCGGTGGATCCGGTGTGCTCGGCGAGGTCCAGGGCGCCGCCGGTGCCACCGGTCTGGATGACATAGCCGTCCAGCCCGCCGGTGGCGTACACCGCGGTGACGACACCCTCGGCGACCACCCGGGTGCCTGCCAGCTCGGAGGCGGTACCGGTGCCCTGGATCTCGGCGATCGTGGCCGGGATCGCCTCGGCGGGTTCGCCGGGGTCCCCCGGGTCCCCGGGATCGCCCGGTTCACCGGGGTCCGGCTCCTCGGCGCCCGACGGAGTGGGCGTCGGAGCGCCGGCGATGAAGTCGGTGGAGTTCTCGCCGGTGGCCGCCACGCGGGAGACGGAGGTGGCGTTGGTGGTGGCGGGCGCGGGGGCCTCGCCCGAGAAGGTGGCGGCGTCGCCCCAGCCCAGGAGGTCCACGACGGCCGGGTCCTCGGCGCAGGTGGTGCCGGTGCAGGCGAGCTTGCCCTCCGCGTCGGACAGGGCGAAGACGCCGCCGGTGCCGGAGGCGTTGACGCCGGCCGTGAGGTCGGCGCCGGGCAGCGGGTCGCCGTTGCCGTTGCCGGCGGCGAGCTGCACCAGGAAGGTGCCTCCGGCGGGGACGGTCCCCTGCAGGGGGACGGTGTTGTTGAAGGCGCCGGTCTTGGAGGCGTACTGCAGGGACCAGCCGTCGATGCTGAGGTCCTGGTCGGTGGTGTTGCGCAGCTCGACGAAGTCGTTCTGGAAGGTGGCGCCGGAGTTGCCTCCGCCGCCGTACGCCTCGCTGATCTGCAGGTCGCCGGGAGCGACCACGGCGGCCTGGGCGGTGGGGAGCAGGCCCGGGGCGAGGCTGAGGCCGAGGGCCAGGGCGGCCGCTGCTCCGCCGACGCGGGTGATGCGCGTCCGCAGTCCGGAGCCGTGGGTGGTAGCGGTGCTCATGAGGGGTCTCCTGGCGAGGCGGTGGGACGGCGGGATCGGCCCGGGGTGTGGGCCTGGTGGTGCGGGCCTGCGGGTGGGGCTGGTGAGGGTCTGCGGAGCGGGTGGCGACCGTGAGGCAGGTGGGAGTCGTGAGGCGGGGCTGGCAGTCCTGACGACGAAGGAGCCGGGCCGGTGGGGCTCGGCCCTTTCGTCGTCAGGACGGGGGTCAGCGGCGGCTCAGGCGGCGCCGCAGCACCAGGGCACCGACGCCGGCCAGGGCGATGATGCCGATCGCGAGAACATACGGCGCCACGTCGGCGCCGGTGCGGGCGAGGTTCGACGGCCCGTCGGCACGGACGTCCGCGGCGTCGGTGCCCGCCGAGTCAGCGCCCGCCGAGGCCGTACCGGTCGCGTCGGTGTGCGAGCCGCCGGTGGCCGGCGGGGCGGTGGTGTCGTCGGCCGGCGGGGTGGTGCCGTCGGACGCGTCATCGGCGTCGTCCGCAGGCGTCGTGTCGTCGGCCGGCGGGGTGGTGTCCCCGCCCTCGTCGTCCTCGTCGTCCTCATCGCTCGGGGGCGTCGTGGTGCCGTCCCCGTCGTCGCCGTCGTCCCCGCCGTCACCGGGCGGGGGCGTGGTGTCGTCACCGCAGGACTCCGGCGCACCGCCGGCGGTCCAGGTGAAGGACGGCAGCTCGTAGGTGATCGCCGTGCCCTCGTCCGGGACAGCGGTGATCGTCAGCGGCACCACGGTGCCCTCGGGCACGCACAGCCAGTCGGTCAGGGTGACGTCGCCGACGTAGCGGCCGGCGTCCTCGAGGTACCCGTAGGGCGCCTCGAAGGTGCCGTACTCGCCGGCGTCCACGCTCACCGAGGTGATCTCGGGGGCGCCGAGGCTGAGGGACTCCAGCGCCGCGAGGCGGAGCACGGGATCGGTGTCCACGCCGGCCTCGGAGTCGTACTCGCCGCCGTCGAGGATCTGCAGGTCCAGCTGCTGCTGGGAGTAGTCCGGCGCCAGGCCCTCGTGCGCTCCGAGGTACTGGATGAAGGCGTCGCGGTCCAGCACGCCGGAATCGCTCACGTTCTGCGCCTCGGAGAGCGCCCACATGTTGTCGCCGCCCTCGAAGAGGAAGCTCGCGGCGACGATCGTGTAGGTCGCGTCGAGGTCGATCGGCTCGCCGCCCACGCGGATATCGACGATGTGGTCGTCCAGCTCGCGGGTGCTGTCCAGGACGTACTCGACGTTGTCCGAGACGCTGAACGCGAGGAACTCGCTGGTGGGGTCGCCCTTGTCGTCACGCTGCCACTGCTCCTCGAGCATCTGCGCGAACTGGGCGCCGGTGACCTCGCCGGAGTTCAGGGTGTTGCCGAAGGGCACCATCGAGTTGGCTTCGGCATAGGTGACCACGCCGTCGCCCTCGGCGCCGGCAGCCTCGTCCCACAGCTCGGCGCGGATGCCGCCGGGGTTCATCCAGCCGATGACCTCGTTCTCGCCGTCCAGGCCGGCGTCCTCGAGGTACCACGTCATGGAATCCGCGAGCGTGCTGCCGGCGGCGGAGTGGCGGGAGCGGTCATCGCCCTTGGTCGTCGCCTGGTCCGTGACCGGGGCGCGGGACTGCCGGATGCCGTTCTCGTCGTACTCGGCGACGCTGGAGTCCCACGAGGTGGTGATGTCGTCGGAGATCGTGCCGACCTGCTCGGCGCCGAGCACCTCGGCATCGGCGATCGCGTCGGCGATGATCCGGGAGGCCTCGTCGTGGGTGGCGTTGCCGGCGCAGGCGCCGAGGTCGGCGTTCTCGGTGGGGAGCAGCTTCGTGCTGCCCTCGATCACGTCCCAGTCGCCGTCATCGCCCAGCGCAAGGGTCACGGAACCGATGTTGGCGCCGCTGGAGCCGGTCTGCACGACGGGGCGCACCTCGCCGTCCTGGCCGGGCACCGGGGCGTCGAACGCGTAGGTCTGATGGGAGTCGCCGTTGAAGATCGCGTCGACCTCGGAGGACGTCTCCGCGACGATCTCGTCGAAGATCGGGTCGGAGTTGCTCGGTGCGGAACCCGGCTCACCGTTCCCGGAGGCACCCTCGTGGTACGAGGCGACGATGACGTCGTACTCCTCGCCGGACTCGTTCAGCTCGTCGATGGCGTTGTTGACACCCTCGACCGGGTTGCCGAAGGTGAGGCCCTCGATCGCCGAGGGGCTGACCTTGCCGACGGTCTTGGTGGTGACGGCGCCGATCACGGCGACCTTCACGTCACCCGCCTCGACGATCGCGTAGGGCTCCAGGGCGTGGCTGCCGTCGGCGCGGTAGACGTTCGCGGCCAGGTCCGGGAAGTCGGTGCGCGGGGAGATGCGATCGGCCAGATCGTCCTGGCCCTTGTCGAACTCGTGGTTGCCGACCGCGCTCGCGTCCACGCCGAGGGCGTTGAGGAAGTCGATGGTGGGCTCGTCATCGGCGACGGCCGAGGCGAAGGCGCTGCCGCCGACGTTGTCGCCCGCGGAGAGCAGGGCCGAGTTCGGATGCTGCTCCTGGGCGGTGGTGATCGTGCAGGCGAAGGCGTCGCCGGCCCCGAGGGCGCCGTGGAAGTCGTTGAAGGTCAGCAGATTGACCTCGTCTCCGGCCTCGGCGGCGGCTGCAGCACCGAGCGGGACCATGGCGGTCGCGACCACGAGGGCGGCGGCACCGAGGCCCACGGACGCGCCGCGCGCGAGGCGGCGGACGGGGGGAACGAACATGAATATCTCCTGGGAGTGATGTGTGCGCACGCCGTGCGCCTGGGGACATCTCATCCCGGGGATGTCGCACCACGCCCGTTGTTCCCCGTTCTGGTTTCGAGTTGTCACCGTGCGTTGACCGATCCCCGTGACTTGCGCCTCGATCTTGGTGCGATCCGGGGGACGCCTTGACCCTTTCATGACCTGAAGCCCGGCCGGCACCGGATCCAGCGGGCGGAGATGGGAGCTGGAGGGCGGGATCCGGCGTGCGGGGACGAGAGGGCGGGACCTGGAGGGCGGGAGCTGGAGGGCGGGGACGAGAGGGCGGGAGCTGGAGGGCGGGAGCTGGAGGGCGGGAGCTGGAGGGCGGGAGCTGGAGGGCGGGAGCTGGAGGGCGGGAGCTGGAGGGCGGGAGCTGGAGGGCGGGAGCTGGAGGGCGGGAGCTGGAGGGCGGGACGAGATGGCAGAGACGGCGCGGCACCGCGAGGGAGGCGGCGATCACGATGCCTCCGCCCTGAATTCGCTTTCCTTGTGATGCGCGACCTCAGGACCGGGGGCTACGGTTACGCCACGGTGCACGAAGTGGGTAGCATCGCTGAGTACTTCGGACGACACGCCTCCTCGCGCACTCGTCTCAGGCCCCGGGCCCGACCGGTCGTCGAGCCCGCCTCCCCGGGTCGCACCCGGCATCGTCCGCAGCCCCTCGATCCTCCTCACCCTCCAGCCGACGCCGGCTCCCCTGCCCAGGGACGCCACCGGTGCCCCTCCGGGACGCCGACCACCGTCACTCCAAGGAGTCAGTTCCCATGGTCCTGCCGATGCCGTTCCTCTCCCGTCGCCCCACCGTCCCTGCGAAGGACGGCGCGAGCTGGCCGCATGTGATCATCCTGGGCGGCGGCTTCGCCGGCGCCCACGCCGTGGGAGCCCTGCGCGATGCCCGGGTGCGCGTCACCCTGATCGACCGCAACGTCTACAAGACCTTCCAGCCGCTGCTCTATCAGGTGGCCACGGCCGGCCTGAACCCGGGCGACGTCACCATGTTCCTGCGCGGCCTCTCCCTCAAGGTCCCGAACATGCGGTACCGCCAGGGCGAGGTCGAGGGGGTGGATCCCGAACGCAAGGTGGTCAAGCTCGACGAGGGCCAGAAGGGCATCCACGAGCTGTCCTACGACTACCTGATCGTGGCCAACGGCGCGACGACCACCTACTTCGGCACCCCTGGCGCCGAAGAGCACGCGATGCCGATGTACACCCGCAGCCAGGCGCTCGCGATCCGCGACCGCATCTTCTCCGAGCTCGAGCGCTCCAGCCGTGAGGACGCCGCCGGGCACGACAAGCTCCACGTGTGCATCGTCGGCGGTGGGCCCACCGGTGTGGAGATCGCCGGCGCCCTCGCGGACTTCCGCATGCAGGAGCTGGACATCCTCTACCCCGAGATGGACCCCGGGACCCTGCAGGTCACGGTGCTCCAGCGCGGCGGCGAGCTCATCAAGGAGTTCAGCCCGAAGTATCGCGACTACGCCGCCGAGGAGCTCAAGGACCGCGGCGTGACGCTGCGCCTGGGCCACGGCGTGAAGTCCGTGGGCTACGACCACGTGGTCCTGGACAACGGGTCGATCCTCGAATCCGACATCACCATCTGGGCCGCGGGCGTCGCCATCCCCGATTCCGTCAAGGAGTGGGGCCTTCCGCAGGACAAGCGCGGACGCCTCGCAGTGGACGACTTCCTGCAGGTCAAGGGGCATCCGGGCGTGTATGCAGCCGGAGACATCGCCGGCCAGGACGAGGCTCTCCCCCAGCTCGCCCAGCCCGCGATCCAGATGGGTCAGGCCGCCGCCCGCGCCATCGCCGCAGAGGTCGCCGGCAAGCCTCGCAAGAAGTTCAAGTACACGGACCTCGGCACCATGGCCACCATCGGCCGTCACGCCGCGATCGCCGAGATCCCGGTTCTCGGCGGGCTCTCCGGCGCGATGGGCTGGGCCGCTTGGCTGGGCGTGCACATCACCAAGATGATCGGGCACCGCAACCAGCGCGCCGTCGCGATGAACCTGATCTCGCTGTACTCGGGTTCCCGCGCCACCCACCAGCCGAACCCCGTGGTGGGCGAGGTCAACTCGCTGCGCGCGGCCCGGATCTTCGAGGAGCAGGCCGCCAAGCGGAAGTTCGGCAAGGGGGCCTGCGCCGACGCGCCGGCCGACGAGGCAGCGGCCGCCGCCGCCCCCGGGGCCAGCAGCGTCCCGGGCCCGACGAAGGACTGACGCGCAAGGGGTACGGACCTCGTGTCCGCTGCCCCGCTGCCGCACAGCCCCGCTGCGTCACCGCAGAGCCTCATCCGGCTCCGGCAGACGCCGACGGATCGCCTCGGGCCACTCGAGCCGCACTCCCAGCTCATCTCGGAGCAGCGCCTGCAGCTCCGCGACCCTCTCGGGGCTCGCGTGCACCTCGGCCGGGGTCACGCCACGGCGGCGGCAGATCTCGGCGAGGGCGCCGACGGCCTCGCCGATCGACCACTCCACGGGGTGCAGCCGGTAGGCGCCGTTGGTGATGTGGGTGGTGCCGATGTTCTTGTTGGCCGGGAGCAGGTTCGTGACGTCGGCCGGGATGAGAGCCCCGAGCGGGATCTGGAACGGGAAGGAGTCGATGTCGACGTAGGTGCGGGCCGACGTCGACGGGTGCAGGTCGATCCGGTAGTGCCCCGTCCCCACGGAATCCGCGAACTCCGCGGGGCCGGCGAACTCGCCGCGCATCTCCCGGCCGATGTGCTCCTCCGTCACGGTGAAGAGCGCGCGGATGCGGCGGGACTCGCGGATGTAGGGCTGGCGGGCGAGCCCGTCGGCGGTCCCCAGGACGTCTCCGCGCAGCCGGAGCTCCGGGTACCCGTGCCCACCTCCGGTGCGGGGCGCCTCGGTCTGCAGCCAGTGCACGAAGGACAGGGTCAGCTGGCGTGCTTCGTCCTCGGCGCGCACCCTCTCCTCGGCGCCGACGCCGAGCAGCGGCAGATCCCAGAAGTCGATCTGCGGCCAGTTGACCAGGCTGATCTCCCCGCCCGGGGTGCCCGGCTCGAGGACCTCCTGGGAGCGCACCCGACGGTAGTGCCACATGCCCCGTCCGTCCTGGACACCCTCGTCACCGACCGGATCCTCCAGGAAGACCGGGCGGTGGCGCACCTCGAGCGTGATCGGGTGGACGTCGTCGAAGGAGAGCTGCGGGCCGGGCCAGAAATCGGGGACCACGGTCGCGTACCGCTCGTACAGCGCGGGTCGGGGCACCAGCTCCCGATTCCCCGGCGCCCATTCGAGCGCGCAGCACCAGGTGATCGCCTGCTGGTCGAGGGGATCCGCCTGCTCGGGGGCATGGAGCTCGCCATGCTCGCTGCGAGCTTCCGCGCCGATCACGTGCTCGACCTCCCCGAGCTCCAGCAGATCGCCGAGCTCGGTGGCGTCGACGATCAACGGAACCCTCAGGATCGTCTCCACGCCGGTCCGGAGCTCGCGGACGACCACCGAGCTGATCCGGTCTCCGTCACGCTCTGCCGCGGTGGGTTCGTGCTCGCGCAACCAGGTGATCTGCCCGCTGGACAGCAGCGGGGAGAGCATCTGCTCGAGCACCAGCGCCCCGATGCGGGGCTCATGGCAGAGCTTGGACACGAAGCCCATCCCCGGGTTCAGCTGCGCATCGGCCCGGGCGCTCTGCGTGAGCGGGAAGTTCTGCCGATAGTGCTCCCGGACCGCCTCCCGGAACTCTGTATAGCTCGCCGAATTCGGGTGGGACTCCACCCACGCCGACTCGTCCGGGGGCACGCCCTGCACCGTGAGCTGGCCCCCGAGCCACGGATCCGCCTCCGTGAGGATCACGCGATGGCCGAGCCGGGCGGCGGTGAGTGCGGCGGCGACTCCTCCGAGTCCGCCGCCGATCACGACGAGATCGGCAGCCAGCTCGCGCGGCTCGGGTGCTGGCAATGGCGCCGGTGCGGGCTCTGGTCCTGGTACGGGATCTGGTGCTGGTGTGGTCATGCCGGGAGAGGTCACCGGTTCATCCTGTCGAGTCGGAGGAGGTGGCGGCAGGATATGCCGCAGCCCACAGTCGCGGGGGCGAAGAGCGCCTGACGACGAGCCGATTTCACTCCCTCGAGGAGCCTCGTTCATCGTCATGAGAAGTCGCGTTCATGGTGACCAGGACGCGGATCTCGGCCCCAACGATCCAGTTCCCAGCTCGGGGTTGACATGGGTCACAGATCGACTCTAGGTTCTGTTACATCCTTACGTAACCTCTCCTCACCCCCACCTCGAGCGGCACATCCACCGCTCCCCAGCATAGGTGTCCAGGCCATGAATACTGCCCGAACAGCCACGAAACAGCTGAGAGTCGGCCTCATCGGCTCCGGCCAGCGCGCTGCCTCCTATTTTCGTAACGTCCCGGCAGATATGGCGGATTCTGTCGACCTCTCGGCGATCTCGGATCCGGATCATGAGCGCCGCGAGGCCTTCGCCGGTCTCTTCGCCGCACAGCCCGACCTCCATGACGATGGCGTGGAGATGCTGCGCGACCGCCACCTCGACGCGGTGGTCGTCGCCTCCCCGAACGACCAGCACGTGGCATACGCGGTCGAGGCGATGCGGCAGGGGCTTCCGCTGATGCTCGAGAAGCCGGTCGCGACCACCGTGGAGGGGCTCTCCGCGCTCTGGTCCGCGGAACAGGCACGAACCGCGTCCCGCACCGTCGTCGGATTCGTGCTGCGCTACACGCGCTTCTACGAACGTGTGCGGGAGATCGTCCGCTCCGGCCGGCTGGGCGAGATCCTCTCGGTCCAGGCCGACGAGAACCTCGGCACCGGGCTGACGCTCATGCAGTACCAGGGCTGGCGACGGGACGTCGGGCATTCCGGCGGCTGGATGCTCGAGAAGTGCTGCCATGACGTCGACGTCCTGGGATACGTCCTGGGCAGCCGCCCCGTGCGTGTGCACTCCATGGCCTCGGCCCTCGCGTTCCGGCCCCGCGCGGAGAGCGAACAGCTGCCGCGGTTCCGCCCGACCGCCGGGCCCGGCGAGCTCGACTTCGGGGACGAGGCGACGAAGAACGCTCTGCGCTCGAGCACCCAGCACTCCCCCTACGGCCCGTCCGGCCTCCCGGACCGCCAGGTCGCGACCTTGGAGTTCGACAACGGAACGCTCGCCACCTTCACCGCCGTGATGGCGCAGCCGCGCTCCACCCGTCGGCTGCGGATCTTCGGGACCGAGGGTCTGCTGGAGGGCGACCTGAGCGCCCGGACCCTCGATCTGTCCTTCCCGGATCCCGCCGGTGGAGCCGGGTCCACACAGGAGCACGAGAGCGTGCAGATCGGCGCGAGCGGCCACCACGGAGGCGACGAGATCCTCGGTGAACTGTTCTGGCGTCTCGCCGCCGGGGAGGACCGGACCCCGCGGGCCGGTCTCGCCGAGGGCATCGACGCGGTGCTGTGCGCGATGGCCCTGCAGGACTCGGCCCGCACCGGGATGCCGGTGCACCTCGCGGATCTGCGTCGTGCGGTCTTCGGCGCCTCGGAACCGGTCGCCTGATGTCCTCCGCGTCCCCGTCGGCCACGCGTACGTCGACCGCGTCCCCGCCGGCCGACCAGCCCGCGGCGTCGTTCCCGCAGCCGTCGCGCCGGCGCCGGCTGCGTCGGCGCGTGGTCGCGAGCTGGCAGCTGTATCTGCTCGCCGCCCCCGCTCTGATCTTCTTCCTGATCTTCAACTACGTCCCGATGTACGGGGTGCAGATCGCGTTCAAGGACTTCATCGCGAGCAAGGGGATCTCGGGCAGTCCCTGGACCGGATTCGAGAATTTCGAGCGCTTCTTCGGCTCGTTCTACTTCTGGCGCCTGTTGAAGAACACGCTGGTGCTGAGCGTCTACCAGATGCTCCTCTTCCCGCTGCCGATCATCCTGGCACTCGCGCTCAACGAGCTGAAGAGCAGGTTCTTCAAGCGGTTCACCCAGACCCTCACCTACGCACCGCACTTCGTCTCCACGGTCGTGGTGGTCGGCATGCTGTTCGCCTTCCTGGACCCCAACACCGGGCTGCTGAACCATCTGCTCGAGCTGGTCGGGCTCGATCCGATCCAGTTCATGCAGGATCCGGCCTGGTTCCGTCACCTCTACGTGTGGTCCGGCGTGTGGCAGTCGCTGGGGTGGAGCACGATCATCTACCTCGCCGCGCTGGCCGGCGTGAACCCCGAGCTGCACCAGGCGGCGGAGGTCGACGGCGCGAACCGCCTGCAGCGGATCCGGCACGTGAACATCCCCGCGATCATGCCCACGGTGGTCATCCTGTTCATCCTCGACTTCGGCAGCTTCATGTCCGTCGGCTTCGAGAAGGTGCTGCTGATGACCAACAACCTCAACGCCGAGACGGCCGACGTCATCCAGACCTTCGTCTACGAGACGGGTCTGATCCAGGGCCAGTACAGCTACGCAGCTGCCGTCGGGCTCTTCGACTCGGTCATCAACATCATCCTGCTGATCACCGTGAACCAGCTGGCCCGCAAGTTCTCCGAGAACAGTCTGTGGTGACTCCATGAACACGACGACCCAGCTGCGCCCCGGCGGCGCAGCGTCCGACGACTCTCTCAACGGGTCCCCTGTCGAGCACCGTGCCGTGGGCAGCCGCGACGATCGGTGGTTCGACCGCTTCAACGTGGCGTTCGTGCTGTTCGTGGTGCTGGTGATCGGCTATCCCCTGTGGTTCGTGGTGATCGCCTCGATCAGCGACCCCCACGCCGTGCAGACCGGGAAGGTCTGGCTGTGGCCCGTGGACGTGACGCTGGACGGCTACCGCCGCGTGTTCGGGCAGGCGGCGATCTGGATCGGCTACCGCAACTCGATCGTCTACACCCTGGTGGGCGTGGCGGTGCATCTGGGCCTGATCCTGCCGTGCGCCTATGCCCTGTCGCGGAAGCACATGGCGGGGCGCACCGGCGTGACCTGGTACATCCTGTTCACGATGCTGTTCTCCGGCGGCATCATCCCCACCTATCTGCTGGTCAAGGATCTCGCCCTGCTGGACACCATGTGGGCCGTGATCCTGCCCGGTGCCGCCGGCGCCTGGTCGATCCTGGTGGCGCGGGCCTTCTTCACCCAGACGGTGCCCGAGGAGATCGGCGAGGCCGCCAAGGTCGACGGGGCGAGCGACGTGCAGACCTTCTTCCGCATCGCGCTGCCGCTGTCGGCCCCGATCATCGTCACCCTCGCGCTGTTCCACGGCGTGGGGCTGTGGAACGAGTACTTCAAGGCGCTCATCTATCTCTCGGACCGCGACAAGTTCCCGCTCCAGCTGATCCTGCGCGAGCTCCTGGTGGTCTCCGAGGACCCGTCCGCCGGCGGCGGGGGCGGTGGTGATGCCGGCTCGATCGTCGAGCAGGTGCGCCTGGCGTCTCTGATCAAGTACGCGGTGATGATCGTGGCGTCCCTGCCGCTGCTGATCATCTACCCGTTCCTCCAGCGGTTCTTCACGCAGGGCGTGCTGATCGGGTCGGTGAAGGGATGAGCACCCTCCGCCCTGGATCCGCGCCGGTCACCGCCAGGATGTCCAGCGGCTTCCGCCCTCTGGCCGGCTTGGACGCCCTCGTCCATCGCGCCGTGCAGCTGGTGTGGCTGAACCTGTGGTGGTGCATGCTGACGCTGCTGGGCGGAATCGTGCTCGGCATCGGGCCCGCGAGCGTCGGTGCCCACGCGGTGGCGAGTGCCTGGGCCCGCGGCGACCAGGACGTCGACGTGCCCCGCACCATGTGGGCGCATTGGCGATCCCACTGGGGCCGGTCCGCCGGGTTAGGCCTGCTGGCCATCGCTCTCGCGGCGTCGCTCGCGATGACGTGGTGGATGTCCCGGGGGGTCCCACCGATCCCGTCGGCCGTCACCCAGGGGATCGTGCTGCTCACCGCGCTCCTGCTGGCCGTGACGCTCCCCTACCTGCCGTGGGTGCTCGAGCAGATCGAGCCGGGCGCCCGCCCTCGGGTCTCCGTCATCGTCGCCTCGGCGCTCGCCCACGCGCTGAGCCGGCCCGTGCTGAGCATCGCCCTGGTCGCTGCCTGGGTCGGATGGCCGACGCTGCTGATCGTCTCGGGCTGGCCCGGCCTGCTCCCCGTCGTCGGCGCCGGCGTCCCGTTCGCCGTCTCCGCGTGGTGCCTGCACCGCGCGCTCCCCCACCCCTCCCACGCCCAGCCCGTGTCCGTGTCCGCCGATGGGCCCTTCACTCCCACGACCTCACGCCCCGGCCACCCGGCCGTGACGAATCCCCTGCACGACCTCGAGAGGAAATCATGACCCGTTCACCGTTCACCCGCCGCACCGTCCTCGCCTCCGCTGTCCTCGCCTCCTCCACCGCTCTGGCGGCCTGCGGCGGCGGGGGTGACGAGGGCGGGGACACCGCCGAGAAGATCGAGAACCCCGACGAGAACATCAATCCCGAGGGCCTGCCGATCGTCGAGGAGGAGATCACGATCTCCTTCATGTCCCGTCGGTCCAACGCTTCGGCGGAGGACTGGAACGAGGTCGCCGCGGCGCAGACGACGCAGGAGCTCACCAACATCGAGGTCGACTGGGGACTGGTCAATGAGGAAGCAGCTATCGAGCGTCGCAATCTCCTCCTGACCAGCGGCGACTACCCCGAGGTCTTCTACCGCACGGGGGTTCCCAGCGGCGACATCGCGAAGTACGGAGAGCAGGGCACGTTCATCCCGCTCAACGATCTGATCGAGAAGTACATGCCCAACCTGACGGCGCGGATGGAGGAGTACCCCGCGCTCCGCACCGGCCTCACCTTCCCCGACGGGAACATCTACTCCCTGCCGGGCATCTACGACCCCACAAGCCTCGGTCTGCGCTACCAGACGAAGTTCTGGATCCGCCAGGACTGGCTGGACCAGTTCGGCATGGCGACCCCGGAGACGCTCGAGGAGTACCAGGCCTACCTCGAGGAGGTCGCTGCGAGCATCGAGGGCTCGATCCCGCTCGGCGGCCAGGACATGGGCGCCATCCTGACGAGTCTGTACGGGACGTTCGGCCTCGCGAACCACGGCAACGATGCCGGCCTCATCGACCTCGACGCGGACGGCAAGGTGCGCTACTTCCCGGCCAGCGAGGAGTACCGCGACCTGTTGTCCTTCCTGAACGGGCTCTACAGCAAGGGTCTCCTGCAGCAGGACATCTTCGCCACCGACGCCGCGGCGTTCAGCGCGAACGGTACCGAGGGGCTGCTGGGCTCCTGCGGGGTGCAGACCCCGTCGGGCTACTTCGGGAAGGAGGGCGACAACTACGTCGCGCTCAAGCCCCTGGTGCGCAGCGCCGGCGATGAGCCGGCCTGGCACGCCGTGCGGTCGGAGCTCTCCTCGATCGGCAACTTCGTGATGACGGACAAGTCCGAGCACCCCATCGAGATCGCCCGCTGGATGGACTTCTGGTTCGGTGAGGAGGGCGCCAAGCTGTTCTTCCTGGGCGTCGAGGGCGAGAGCTATGAGGAGGTCGACGGGCGTGACGAGCTGATCCCGGAGCTCCTGGAGGACAAGACGGTCGACGAGGCCCTGAAGCCGTACGTCCTGTACCTCGGGGGCTGGTACCCGGGCTGGGCCACGGACGACTGGTTCCGCGGCGTCGAGACCTCGGAGCAGTCCACCGAGGGATCCAAGGTCGTGGAGCCGTACGCCCTGAAGGAGGTGTGGCCCGCGTTCACCTTCACCGCAGAGGAGTCGCAGCAGATCACCACGATCGGCAACGACATCTCGAAGTACGCCGAGGAATCCCTCGCCGCGTTCGTCACGGGTGACCGGTCGCTGGACGAGTGGGACGACCACGTCGCCACCTTCGAGCAGATCGGTTTGGCAGATTTCGTCGCGGCGCACCAGACCGCCTACGAGCGCCGTTCCTGAGGCCACCTCCGTCGTCGTGCCCGGCAGGCCAGGACTGCCGGGCACGACGGCCGACGACTCGACGCCCCAGGGCACGACGTCAGTGGGCAGAGCGTCCAGGGACCCAACGGGTACCGTGAACGACCTGAGGGCCGCGGACCGGACGGACCGCCGCAGTCCGGACATCGAGCCCCACCGCCGCTCCTGCGAGACCTCCGTTCCTGCTCTTCCGACCGCCCCGTCCGCGATCGATCTCAGAAAGTCCTTCCATGACGACGAGCCCTTCGGGCGCCGGCACCTCCGGCGCCGACACCACGCTGGTGCGGCGGTGGAACCGCCGCACGGTTCTCGCCGCCCTGCGCACGGGTCCCGAGAGGACGCTCACGGAGATGGCGCAGGCGACCGGGCTGTCCCGGCAGACCCTCACCGCCGTGTTCACCGAGCTCGACGCCAGAGGACTGGTCCAGGTGCACGCACCGGCCACCGGGACATCGGGCCGCCCCGCCCGCCGGTACAGCTTCCAGTCCACCGCCGGCTACGTGCTGGGCCTCTACTTCTCCCCCACGCAGGTGCTCGCCCTGGTCACCGACCTCGACGGCGCCATCATCGCCCGCGAGCAGGTCGCGACGCCGCGTGATCTCCCCGCCCCGGAGAGGCTGCGGAGGGCGCACGAGATCTCGCTGCGGGCCACGGCGCCCGCCGGAGAGGTGTGGGCGGTCGGGGTCGCCACCACCGGTGTCGTGGACCCGCAGGGCACCGTGCGCAGGGCGAGCCAGATCCCCGGCTGGACCGGGCTCGATCTCGCGGGCACGGTCGGGTCGTGGTTCCACAGCGCTGCGGTCGCCGGGAACGACGGCACCATCGCCGCGCTCGGCGAGAAGTGGCAGGGCGCCGCGCGGTACGCGAACGACGTCGCGCTGATCCTGTCGGGTCGCCCCACCGGCCAGGGCATTCTGCTGGGGGGCCGCGCCCACCACGGCAGATCGGGCGCCGCCGCCGAGCTCGGCCGGCTCCTGCACGACCAGACCTGGAACGCCGCCGCCGTGCTCGAGCAGGCCGGCCGCAGCGCTGAAGAGGTGTTCCGCGCCGCCGCCGAGGGGGAGCAGGAGGCCTCCGAGCTGGCCGATCACCTCGCCCACCACACCGCCCGCGGCGCCTCCGTGCTCGTGTCGGTGCTGGATCCCGAGCTCGTGGTCATCGCCGGCGAGTTCACCGCCGGTGGGCAGCCCTTCGTCGACGCCACCCGCCAGCACCTGAGCACGATGTGTATCAATGTCCCCGACGTCGTCCTGTCCGTGCTCGGCGACGACGTCGTCCCTCTCGGAGCTGCCCGGCTCGCCCTGGACCACCTCGAGGAACGGGAGTACGTCCTGGACGCGTGAAGGGCTGACTCAGCGGGCGTTGCGGATCAGGGCGGCGAGCAGGTCGGCGTCCGTGCGGAGCGGGGGCATCTCCGGCGTCGGTTCACCCGGCGCGGCCGCAGCCACAGGCCCGGCCCCGGCCCCAGGCCCGGCCCCAGGCCCGGCCCCAGCCACAGGCCCGGCGCCAGCCCCAGCCTTCGTCGAGTGCGACGTTGGCGCGGGTATCGAGGCGCCACGACCGCCCGAAGGTCGCACTCGATCGTCCAGGTGAGGCTCAGGAGCATGCGAGGACGCGTCGGCAGCCACGCGGCTGCTCGACGCCGGCGGGGCGCCGACCGAGGCCGGCTCCGGGAGGGGCGCGGCGTAGAGGGCGGCGGTGTAGGCGGAGGCGACACGGGCGGCGGCGGCGCGGTGCTCGTCGGTGACCTCGACATCGCCGTCGTCGATCTGCTCCAGGAGGTCCTCGAGGGCGCGGGCCGGGGGCAGCGCGCCATCGAGCGCGAGGAGCCGGGGCGGGGAGCTCCAGGCACCGGTCCAGCCCAACCAGCGGATGGCGACCGAGCGCACGCTCAGCTCCCGGTTCAGCTCCGACCAGGCGAGCTCGCCCGCGCGGCGCCGCTCCCGCTCGGCGATGATCGCGGCATCGCGCCCTGCGCCGCTGCCGCTACCGCTGCCGCTGCGACTGCCACCACCGCCGCTGCCATTCCCACTGCCACCGTCACTGCCACCGCCACCGCCGCCCCCGCGCACGAAGCTCTTCCACCGTTCATTGCGCAGGGTCACGCGGTGGCGCCGGATCAGCACCACGGCGGCCGCACCGCCGGCGGCGACGAGGAACCCGATGATGAGGCCGGTGAACAGTCCGCTCTCGACCCGTTTCACGGTCACGGGGTTGGTGACCGCTCCCCCGCCGTCGGAGGCCGAGGCATCGGTCGTCGCCTCGGGGTCGTCCGTGGTGGCGGGGTCCTCGTCGGCCGGGGTCGTCTCCTCCTCGGTGGTGGGTGACTCGCTGGGCTCCTCGGAGGGCTGCTGCTCATCCTGCTCGGCAGAGCTGTCGGAGGTCATCCCGGGAGGCGTCACCCCGTTCGCGGCCGCGGCCGGCGTCGGCTCGAAGCGCACCCAGCCGTATCTCGCGCCGAACCACACCTCGGGCCAGGCGTGGGCGTTCTTCGCGCTCACGGACCACTCGTCGCCGTCCTGCGTGCCGGGGGTGAAGCCGATCGCCACCCGGGTGGGATAGCCCTGCGCGGTCATAATCAGGGCGAAGGTGGCGGCGAACTGCTCGCAGTAGCCGATGCGATCGGCGAGGAAGGACTCCAGCGGGTCCTCCCCCGGCGGGGAGTTCACGGTGAGGGAGTACTCGAACTCGCTGCGGAAGTAGTCCTGGTAGGCGACCGCGGTGTCGAAGGCGTTGTCGGCTCCGGCGCTGTCGGCGACTTTCACCGCGAGGTCCTGGGCGACCTCCGGGACCTCCTGGCGGGAGATGTACCCGGCGTCGTAGGGCTGCTCGAACACGGCCGGGTCCACGCTGCGCAGCTTGTCCGCGGTGGCGTTGCTCGGCGCGGTCAGCACCGTGTAGTCCAGCCGGCTCAGATCGGCGCGCACCCCGCGCAGGGAGATCTCGCCGCTGGTGGGCTTCAGCTGCAGATCCCGGGAGATGTCCGCCTCGTCGGTCGCGATGCCGCGGATCCGCTCGGGCGCGGGCAGGCGGTCGCCGGCGAGGTCCAGCACGTGGAACTCGGTGCGCAGCAGGCCCGCGTCGTTCCCGGAGGAGGGGTCGGTGCCGTCGGACGCGTCGGAGTAGGCGCTGACCTTCATCGAGGGGTTCCCGCCCTCGTCGGCCGTGTTGCGGAAGGTCTCGCCGTCGAAGGTGTTCAGGGTGCGCACGCGCAGGTAGGAGGGCTCGTCGGCGGTGGTCGTGTAGCGCAGCACCTCGACGTCCTGCTGCTGGAGCAGGGAGCGCCGCACGGAGATGTCGTCATCGATCATCACCGGGCCCAGCGACGGCATGTCGCGGTTCTGCCACTGGTTGATGACGTCCATGTCCAGGGCGACCTTCGTCGGGGCGACCTTCGGGAGCGCGAGGCCCACGGGCACGGTGAGCGCGGCGACCAGCATGATGCACAGCGCCGCCGCGCCGGTCGCGCGGGCGGGGCTCGTGAGCGGGCCTGCCTGGGGCCGACGGTCGCCCTCCAGATACCGCGGATCGGAGTGCACCGTCCGCGTGGCGAGGATCAGCAGGCCGGCGACCACCGGACCCATGACGGTCCACCAGGCACCGCCGGAGGGCTGCTGGGGGGCCGGGATCAGCAGCGACCCGAACAGGGCGAGGCCCACGGGGGTGTGCCAGCCCAGGTCCACGAACACCAGATCCAGCAGCAGGGAGCCCAGGGCGAGCACGAGCATCACGATCACGGTGCCGCGCGAGCCGAGGGTCAGCGGGGCCATCCCGCCGGCCAGCTCGTTGAAGGCACCGGGGAAGATCGAGCCCTGGGCGCGTACGAGGGCGACGGGCCCGTCGCCGAGGTCCACGAGGCCGTGCCCCATCTCGACCACCACGAGCTGCACCGCGATCACCAGCATCTGCGCGAGGGGGACCAGCAGCGGTGGGCGCAGGAACTGGCGCAGCACGATCCCGCTGATGATCACGGGGGTCGCGGCGATCAGGGTGAGCATGAACCAGCTGGACCCGGCCATCAGCATCGACAGCGGGGCGGAGGCGAGCAGGATCGCGAGCAGCAGCAGGAGGGAACGGCCCACCAGGTCGCCGCCCTGCAGCAGGGGGCGCCCCATCAGCGGGCTCATCGATCCGCCTCCGCGTCGCCCGCGGTGAGCAGGTCATCGAGGGTGTCCGCGGTGGTGCCGCGCACCAGCATCCAGGTCCCCAGCAGGGAGCGGGTGGGGTGAGCGGCGTGCCGGGCGGCGGCGAGCTTCTCGACGTGCGCCTCGTGGGCGTGCCCGAAGTCGTCGCGGTCCGCGGGGCCGATGCGGCGCGCCCGACGGGGCGTCTCGGGCTCCTCGGCATCCAGGGCGGGTCGCAGGGCGATCGCGGTGCGGTGGGCGGCGCGGCCGGCGAAGCGGTCCAGCTCGAGACCGGAGAAGGGGTCGCCCACGTCCGGGCCCAGGGCGATCGCGAGGGCGGTGTTCCCGGCGGCGTGGTCGATGCCCACGCCGATGGTGGCGACCTCGTCATCGTCGAAGGCGACGTCGGCGAGCGCGAGCAGGGAGGCGCGGGACTCGACGGCGTCGGCCTCGCTGCCCAGCGGGGAGGGCCCGGGGATGCCGCGGCGGCGGCCGCTGCGGGTGATCTCGTCACCGGAGGCGTCCACGATGCGCACGTCCCAGCCGTTCAGCCCGAGGCTCTCGAGCACGGTGGCGGCGTGGGAGACCAGGCGGTCCTCGATCTCGGGGCCCACGTCCTCGCGGCGCGTGGTGTCCAGGACGATCACGGCGCTGTGCCCGGCGGCGGGCTCGTCCTCGCGGGTCATCAGCTGTCCGGTGCGGGCGCTGGCCCGCCAATGGATGCGACGGATGTCGTCACCGGCCGCATAGGGACGGGCGATGGGCCCGATCTCGCCGACGCCCGGGGCGGACAGGGCGCTCAGCGGCCCTTCGCGGGTGATGCCGGTGGCGCGCTCCGCGCCCGGGGCGAGCTCTGCGACCACGGGCAGGCCGGTCAGCTGCAGGCCGTCCTCGACCGTGCGCCGCAGATGGAACAGGCCGAATACGTCGCGCACGATGATGCTGTACGGGCCCAGCGGATGCGATCCCCGATGGCTCACCCGCAGCACGTGCGGCATCCGACGGGACAGCGGGAGGTCGCCCTGGCCGCCGAGCGCCGCGGGGAGATGCTCGCGCACGGTGCCGCGTGTCAGCGGGACCACGGTCAGCGGCGCCCTGGTGAGCATCTCGAGCTGCACGCGGGCCACGGAGCCGACGGGGACGGCGTCGTCGATCACCTGGCGGCGTGCCCGCAGGCCGATGCTCGAGACCCCGATCCCGATCGCGCCGACCAGCAGCGCCAGCAGCAGGGCGGCGGCGAGATAGCGGGCGGGACGGACCTCGGTGAGGTCCGACGTGACCCAGCACAGCAGCGCCAGGACCGCGACGGCGAAGCCTCGCGCGGTCGGGCGCAGGACCGTCCCGGGTCGCGGCGTCACGTCTGCGAGGTGTTCCGCAGCACCTGGTCGACCAGCTCCCCCGCGCTCGCGCCGCGGGACAGGGCCTGCGGGGTCAGGTGCATGCGGTGGCGCCACACCGGCATGATCACGGCGCGGACGTCCTCGGGATCCACGAAGGTGCGCCCGTCGAGCGCGGCATGCGCCTTGGCCGCCCGCACCAGGTGCACCGCGGCGCGGGGCGAGGCGCCGAGGGTGACGTGCGGGTGGGAGCGGGTGGCGGCCGCGAGGCGCACGATGTAGTCGAGGATGACCTCGGAGGCGTGGACGCGGCGCACGGAACGGACGTGGGCCGCGATCCGCTCGGGGGTGGTGCGGGTGCGGACGGCGTCGAGGACGTCGCGGTCGCCGGCGGGGACGGGCCCGGCCTGGGCGGCGAGCATCCGGGTCTCGGCCGACTGCACGGGATACCCCATGGAGGTCTGGGCGAGGAAGCGGTCGCGCTGGGCCTCGGGGAGCCGGTAGGTGCCCTCCATCTCCACGGGGTTCGCGGTCGCGACCACCATGAACGGCTCCTCGAGCTCGTAGGTGGTGCCGTCGACGCTGACCTGCCGCTCCTCCATGGCCTCGAGCAGAGCGGACTGGGTCTTGGGGGAGGCGCGGTTGATCTCGTCGGCCAGCAGGATCTGCGTGAACACGGCGCCGGGCCGGAACTCGAACTCGCTGGTGGCCTGGTTGAAGATGCTCGCGCCGGTGACGTCCCCGGGCAGCAGGTCGGGGGTGAACTGGATGCGGTGGCGCTTCGCGCCGAGCGCCGCGGCCAGGGACTTCGCGAGCATCGTCTTGCCCACGCCGGGGATGTCCTCGATGAGGAGGTGGCCGCCGGCCAGCAGCACGAGCAAGGCGGTCTGGGCGACCTCCCCCTTGCCCTCGACGACCGTGGCGATCTCGCTGATCACGGACTCTGCCTCGGCGGCGATCTCCCGGGCCTCGGACTCGGTCAGGGCGGGGATGCCGCTGGCGGGGGCGCCGTCGACAGGGATGTCGGCCATCAGGTCATCGGGACCGTCGTCCTGCATCATCGCCTGCTCCTTTGACGGTCGCCGCTTGCCAGGCTGTTCACGAAGACTTTGCCCGGCCATGTGACCTGCTTGGGCGTCACACAGAGTGCCCACCCCTAGAGTATGACGGGTTGTCCCTGTCTTCCGAGGAGTCTTTCTGTGACGAGTCGTCAACGCTCGGCCGCCACCGGTTTCGGTGCAGGCCTGGTGCTGGTCGCTTCGTGCGCCCTGATGCCGTCGGCGACGCTCGCCGCGCCGGCCGCGGGCGCGCTCCCGGCCTCGCCGCCCTCCATCTGCGAGGCGCCCGGCGCCGATGCGTCTCCTGACACCCTGACCCTCGGGAAGACAGTCGCCATCACCGGAGAGTGCTTCGGGCAGAAGGAGAGCGGGACGGTGACGATCATCCCGCCCGAGGGCAGCGGCGCGACAACCCTGAACGTCACCTCGGACCAGGCTCAGAGCATCTCCACGGCGTACACCCCCGATTTAGCGGGTGAGTACAGGTACCAGATCGACGTCGAGGACACGCAGGCGAACGGGAAGTTCTCGGTGGCGGAGAAGGCAGCTGACCCCGAGCCGACCGAAAAGCCCACCGAGGAGCCGACCGAAGAGCCCACGGAGGAGCCGACGGGCGAGCACACCGACGACGCGTCCGTGAGCCCGAAGCCGTCGCCGGACGCACCGAAATCCTCGAAGCCGGCCACGAAGACGCCGTCCCCGAAGCCGTCGGACCAGCCATCCTCCGGGACCGATGCTCCGAAGCAGACCTCTCCCCCGGCTGATCCACCCGTCGGGAACGACGGGGAGAAGGACTCCGGCGGGAAGCAGGGCTCCGCCGGGACCTCGGGGTCCGATGGGTCGTCGGGGTCCGATGCGACGTCGGGGTCCGAGAAGTCGAGCTCCTCACCCGTTGCCCCGAGCACGCCGGGCGACGAGAACAGCACCCCTCAGACGCCGGCCCCGTCGGCCGGGAGCGCGGGCACGCGCGAGCCGACGGATGCGTCCGCTTCGCAGACCCCTGATCCCGACAGCTCCTCGTCCTCCTCCACCGCGCAGGAGCGCATGATCGATCAGGTGCTCCGGATCGGAGCCGTCCTGAGCGGGAAGCACGGCGGCATCACCGATGGCGGCGGAACCGGGAAGGACGGGAGCTCTGCGGAGGGCGACGGATCCTCGGGAGGCTCGGACGGTTCGGATGGCGCGGACGGCACGGGCGGTGCGAACGGCTCCGGGTTCGTCGAGGCCTCCGACGGGTCGGACAGCGCCCTCGCCGAGACCGGCAGCGACGCCTCGACGCCGGCCGCACTGGCCGCACTCGCCCTGGGGCTCGGCGGCATCGCGCTCTGGATCACCGGGCGCCGCCGCTCCCGCCGCTGACCTGACGGAAAGCCGTCCCGCGACACCAGTCGTGAGTCGTAAGTCCGGAGTCGTCCGTCCCAGGGCGTCCGACGTGCGATGTCCGCTGGTCAGGCTCGTCGGCTGCGCGCCGTCTGCATCCCGGTGAGCACGGCGATCACGAGCGCTCCGATCATCAGACCCACCCCGCCCACGGCCACCGCACCGCTCACCCCGACCAGGGCACCGAGGCCGGCGAGGGTGATGCCGTTTCCGGTGCGCATGCCGCTGCCGATCATCCCGTAGACCCCGACCACGCGGCCGCGCTGGTCCGCCGGGGCACGCAGCTGCACGATCGCCTGACCCACCGAGGTGGCGGCGAGGTTCGCGACGCCGCCCACCACGAGCGCGACGACGGCGATCCCGTAGTGCGAGGTGGTGGCGACGACGAGGCTGGTGAGCCCGAACATCACGGCGGCGACCACAGCGGCCTTGACGTCCGCCTTGATGATGCCGGTGGCCTCGAGCAGGAACCCGCCCACCACGCCGCCGATGCCGTTGGCGAACAGCAGCAGGCCGTAGCCGAGGCCGCCCTCGTCCCCCGCGCCGAGGGCGTCGGCGAAGTTGGGCATCGACACCGTGAGGGAGGAGCCGACGCACACCGCGATCAGCCCGGCGAGCGCGATCATGCCCACCAGCACCTTGTCCCCCGCGACGGTGCGCAGCACGCGCGGGGTGTCCAGGATCGAGACCCGGTCCCGCAGCACCAGGCCGCTGCGGGAGTGCCCCGTGAACGGCGTGCGGATCATCAGCAGCGTCATCGGCAGGTAGAACACGATGTTCGCGAAGATCCCCCATGTGGGCCCGAGCAGCAGGAGCAGCACAGAGCCGACGACCGGCCCGGCCAGCACACCGAGGCTCTTGAACGTCGCGTTCAGACGCACCGCGCTGGGCAGTTCCTTGGGCTCGGCGAAGTCGTGGAGCATGAGCTGCTCCGCCGGTCCCCACAGCGCGCCGGCGCAGCCGTGGAGCACCAGCAGCACGCAGGCGCTCCACATCTCCAGGCTGCCGGTCAGGAACAGCACGCCCCAGCCCAGGGACACGAACGCGAACAGGCCCTGGGCGATCTGGATGATGCGCCGGCAGTCGTACTTCTCGGCGAGGCCGCCGAAGAGCACCGACAGCAGCAGGAAGGGCAGCCAGTGGCTGATCACCTGGAAGCCGACGAGCCACGGCGAGTGGAAGGTCTGCCAGAGCACCCAGTAGGTGATGACGTGCTCGATGTTGTCGCCCATCATCGAGAGCCCGGCGGTCATCAGGTACGGGCGGGAGTGCTTGTCACGCAGGGGGCCGAAGCGGCGCGGGCGCGGGGAGGCGGTGGTGATCATGCCAGCCTC
This sequence comes from Brachybacterium sp. AOP3-A1-3, assembly GCF_052378285.1. NCBI lineage: Bacteria > Bacillati > Actinomycetota > Actinomycetes > Micrococcales > Dermabacteraceae > Brachybacterium > Brachybacterium sp. AOP3-A1-3. The sequence goes on from NZ_JBQSXM010000003.1 coordinate 291,968, forward strand.
CGCCTGTCCGGGGCGGCGCGTCGCGCAGCGGCGACGGCGATCTGAACGGGCACGGGGGTCCTTCGGGCGGGAGCGGCGCAGGGGCGAGGACAGGGGGCGAGCGATGATGCGAGAAGTGCGTGCGGAGGAATGAGTGCGGAGGAAGAGGAGCACGAGGAGGAGCGGTCCGGACACCGTACTGCGACCGGGTGCGCAGGTCACGACGGGTCCAGAGCGTGACCCGATCACCCGGCACCGCTCGCAGCCGCTCCGGGCGGACCGTCACGACCGGCTGGTCGAGCACCGGTGGGTCTCGCGAGTTCACGCCATCGATGCAGGTCATGCGTCGTCGTCGAGGAACCGGGTGCCCGATCCCCTGGAGCACGGGAGAAGGGCATGTCTAGGCTGGGGCCGTCGGCGGGCTCCGTGCCCGTCGGGCGTCCGGGTCGCCGGCACGTGCATGCCACCGGCCATCGCAAGTCCGAAGGGAGCACTCGTGAGCAACCCCCGTCCCACGGAAGACCCCTCTGTCGCCGATCTCGTGGATCGCCTGTCGGAGCAGACCGCACGTCTCGTGCGGGACGAGCTGAAGCTCGCCCGCGCCGAGTACACCCAGAAGGCCAAGCAGGGCGGGACCGCCGTGGGCCTCTTCGGTGCCGGCGCCGTCCTCGCCTGGTTCGGGCTCGGCTCCCTGATCGCCACCGCGATCCTGGTGCTCGCGCTCTTCCTGCCCGCCTGGGCGGCCGCCCTGATCGTCACCGTCGTCATCTTCCTCATCGCGGGCATCGCCGCCCTGATCGGCAAGAAGAAGACCGAGGGCCTGACCCCGACGCCCGAGCGGACCGTCGCCACCGTGCGCCGGGACGCGGACGAGATCAAGGAAAGGATCTGAGATGACCCACGCAGCGAACGACGCGGCCCGACCCGGGGGCCCCGACTCCGGGCCGATCCGTCCTCCCGAGACGGAGACCGGCCTGCCCGGCACGGCAGTCCCGGAGCCGTCCGGCGATGCCACGCCCGAGGAGATCGAGACCGACATCGCCCGCACGCGTCGCGATCTGGCGAACACCGTCGGCGCGCTCTCCGACAAGCTCGACCCCAAGGCGCAGGCCGACAAGCAGGTCGACGAGCTCAAAGCCCGCGCGCACGAGCAGAAGGCCCGGCTGCAGGGGCAGGCGGAGCAGGCTCGCGCGTCCGCCCGCTCCTCCGTCGCCCAGGCCCGTGACCAGGCACGCGATGCGGCCACCGATGATCTGGGGCGTCCGAGCCCCGTGCTGTGGGCGGCGGGCGGCGCCACCGTGGGCCTCCTGATCGCCGCGGTCTCACTCCTGGCGAACCGCCGCCGCTGACGTTCCCGCCGAGACCTCGAGGAGACCACCATGGCCCATGAGAAGACCACCAGCACCTCCGCCAAGATCCTCTACCGCCCCATCGGGCTGCTGAGCGGCGTCGCCAGCGGCGCGGTCGCCGGGATCCTGTTCAAGCAGATCTGGAAGCGCGCCGCCTCCGAGCACACCGATGACACCCCCAAGGCGCTCGAGTCCGAGTTCCCGCTGGGTCAGATCGTGCTCGCCGCGGCGATCCAGGGCGCCCTCTACGCCACGGTCAAGGCACTCGTGGACCGCGGCGGCGCACGCGCCTTCGAGAAGGTCTTCGGGGAGTGGCCGGGCGACTGATCGCCTGCGCACCGCTCGGCGACAGCGCCCCTCGGCTCCGGAGCCGAGGGGCGCTGTCGCCGTCGGAGCTGACGTCGAGGCCGGTCTCGAGGTGGACGTCGAGGCCGGTATGGCGGCTCGAGCCCGGGCCGACGGCCGGATCAGCGGCTGTCGTCGGCGATGCCCGGCGCCTCCACGATCAGCTCCACCGTGTCCTGCGCGCTGAGGTGGCTGGAGTCGACCCAGAGCGCGTCGTCCCCGAACGCCTCCCCCATCCGGGCGAGCAGGCCCGCGTGGTCGTCGAAGTCGAAACGGGCTCGTTCCTCGCGCTGCAGGTTCCGCTCCACACACACCGCGGGGTCGGGGGCCAGCACCACGGGGCGCAGCCCCAGACCGCCGAGCGCGTTCGAGAACACGTCGAACTGCGCCCGATCCGGGACGATCCAGTCGATGACCGGGGTGATCCCGGCGTCGGCGATGTTCCGTGCGAGGTCGCAGAGGTTCTGGTTGCACAGAGCGACCTGCCGTGCGGCCTCGTCGGCCGGTTCTCCGAGCGGCCAGACGTATCCGCTCACCACGAGCCGGGCCACGAAGTCCCCGTCGAGCAGCGCGCAACGGCTCAACCTCTCGGCCAGCAGTCTGGTGACCGTGGACTTCCCGGCGGCCGGAGGACCGGTGACCAGGAGGATGGACCGGCCGTTGTCGAGGGCGGAGATACCGGAGGGATCACCGAGCGGGGTCTGTGCGTTCGTCATGTCCGCACGGTAGGGCGTGCTCGAGCGACGCTGCCACCGATTTCCCACCAGGACGAGGCGCGGGGCCGTGTGATGGCCACGTCGAACAACGACTGGAGCGAGCTCGAGTGACTACGATCTGAGGCCTCGGCATGAACGGGTCCATCACCGTGGGCATGCCCACCCTGTTGCCCGCTCCCGTGACCTCGACGGCCCCTCCGGGCCCGGGCCGGGACCACACCGTGAAAGCGAATCCTGCCGATGAGAACCACGCTGACCGTCGTCCTCGCCGTCCTCTATGCGCTGTGCGCCGTCGTCGTGTTCGGCCTCTCGGGGGTGTTCGGGAACATCGGCGAGGTGATCTGGCGGGATGTGGCGGTGGCGCTGCTGACGCTGACCGCGGCCTGCGCGCTCACCTACGTCTCGTTGCTGCTGATGACCTTCCTGCGCGAGGTGCGCCACCCGAGCAATTCTGTCGGCGATCCCGACACCCTCGCGTGGCATCTGCTGGTGCCCTGCCGCGACGAGGAGAACGTGATCGCCGAGACGGTCTCCGCGGCGCGCACGTCCTTCCCTCGAGCTCACGTGTGGGTCATCGACGATGCGAGCGAGGACTCCACCGCGAGCGTGGTGCAGGATCTGATGGTCTTCGACAGCCGGGTGCACCTCATCTCCCGGATCGCACCGGAGGCGAGGACCGGCAAGGGCGACGCCCTCAACGCCGCGTACCGGATCGTCTCGGAGCATGTGCAGGGGAACGCGGAGGAGCGTCACCGCACCGTCATCGGGGTCCTGGACGCCGATGGCTTCCTCTCGGACAACGCCCTGCCGATGCTGTCCGGTCCCGAGTCCTTCGGCGACGCCGAGGTGGGTGCTGTCCAGCTCGAGGTGTGGATGAAGAACCGCGGCGACCGACGCCCGCGTCCTACGGACGGGCGCGTGCGCAACGCCGTCGGCCGCGCGCTGGTACGGATGCAGGATCTCGAGTTCCGGACGACGAACTCGGCGATGCAGGTGCTGCGGGTGCGGACGGGGACCGTGGGCATGGGCGGCAACGGCCAGTTCGCGCGGCTCACCGTGCTCGACGCCCTGACCGAGAAGCACGGGAAGCCATGGGGGAAGAAGCTCAGCGAGGACTACGAGCTCGGCATGAACATCCTCGAGCTCGGGATGCGTAACCATTACGTGCGGGAGGCGCATGTCTCCCAGGAGGCCCTTCCCTTCACCCGGCGGCTGATCCGGCAGCGTACCCGCTGGGCGCAGGGGAACATGGAGTGCGCTTCCGCGCTCCCCTCGCTGCGCCGCAGCGGCCATCTCTCGGTTCCCGGGCTGCTCGAGATGCACTACTTCATGCTGCAGCCGGTCGTGATGATGCTGAACCTCGTGCTCATCCCACTGCTGCTGATCCTCGGGCTCGTCGAGAACGCGGGGGACTTCTGGAGAGCCTCGACCCTGCTCACGATCGTCCTGTCCGGGCTGTTCTTCCTCGTGCTCCCCTACGCGGTGTGGGGTCTGGTCTATCGGCGCGTGACCGGTGGCGAGGTCTCCGCACTCGTCGCCGTCGGCCTGGGACTGGGCAATCTGGTGTACGTGTACCTCACGTACGTGTACTACCTGCAGGCGTCATGGCGTGCTCTGACGGGGCGCACCGGATGGGCCAAGACCGTCCGCAACGCGGACGGGCGGATCCTCGCCGAGGTGGTGCTGAGCGAGGAGCTCCTGGCCCAGCCGCTGATGCGGTTGGAGGAGCTCGAGGAGCTCTCGGCCGAGCTCGAGGGCCGCTCGGATCTCGGGATCGATTTCGCCTCGGGATGGGCGATCATGTGGCCCATCCGTGCCGCCCGCCTGGAGCGCGCTGTGGCAGCGGAGGCTCCGATGCCCGCGCGGGACGCGGTCGGCAGCATCCGGGTGTCCTCGGCGATGGTGGGTGCCGCACGGCTGGAGCAGGCCGCCACCGATCTCGAGGCGATCCTGGAGGGCGGCGACGCGGACGCCGCGCGGGAGCAGCTGCCCGTGGTCACGGCCGTGGGCCGCGAGACCGTCGATGCGCTGCGCAAGGAGGTCTCGGTGCGGCGCGCGCTGCTGCAGACCCCGCACCAGGAGAACCCGACGCTCACCGAGACGCAGATGGTGCCTGTCCGTCGGACCTGACCGGGCGGGAGACGATCTCCCGGAGCGACTCGCGCAGCTGTCGCGGCCGGAACGGCTTGGTCAGGTACGCATCGGCACCGGCCTCGAGACCCAGCTGGGCGTCGGAGGCCTGCGAGCGCGCGCTGAGCATCACGATGTGGCCGCTCAGGAGGGGCCGGGCCGTGCGCACCACCTCATAGCCCTCCATGTCCGGCAGGCCGACATCGACCAGGGTCAGGTCCGGCGGATCGGCTCTGAGAGCATCGAGCCCCTCGGTGCCCGTGGCCGCCACGGTCACGGCGTACCCCTCCTGGCCGAGCACGACCTCCAGCAGCTGACGGATGTCATCGTCGTCCTCGATCACCACAGCAGTCCCCACAGCGTCCTCCGCCTCGTCCTCGTTGGTCCGTGCCCGTCGCCCGGGCCAGCACCAGCGTATAGAAGGTGCGGCGCGCATCCGGTCACCCCCGACGATCCGCGGGGAGCACGGACTGCGTCCGCACGGTCAGCCGGCCGCCAGGACCGCTGGATCCTCACTCTCGGGAAGAATCACAGCCGAACCCGGCTGTGCATGGTTGCCCGGGACGGCTCGCGGGGTGAGACTTCCGGGTACAGGGCAGACCGACCGGAGCCGGTTCCCTGGCGTGGCGCGGGCTCCTGACTCGTGAAGGCGGATTCCCGTGGACCTCGCAGCATCCGTGACCCGTCAGCTCGCCCGGGTGGTCTCCCCCACCGGCGGCGGCTCCAAGCAGCTCTACTTCCTCGCCTTCGTCGCCGTGTTCACCCTCATGATCTCGTTCTCGAGCCCGGTGTTCGTGCAGAGCGGCCCCTACCTCGCAGGCCTCATCCTCCTCGCGCTGACCACGGTGGCAGCGTTCGCAGTTCCGTGGAGACGGCTTCCCTCCTGGTGCGGGGCGATCATCCCCGTGCTGGACATCGTGGCCGTCGGGCTGTTCCGTGATGTGCTGCGCACCGAGGCGAGTGCCGTCTCGCTGCTGACCATCATCCCCGCGCTCTGGCTCGTGGCGCGGCTGCGGATCCCCGGCGCGGTGATCGCGACCGTCTGCGTGGCGGCAGCCATCGCCGGGCCGGCCCTGGTGCGTTCCGCGCCGGACCTCACCTCCACGGACATCGCCCGCGCTCTGCTCCTGCCCTTCACGGTGCTCCAGGTCGGGCTGCTGGCCGCCGGCGCCCTCAAGGTGCTGGACGGGCAGGCGCGCCGGATGACGGCGACGCTCCAGGAGAAGGAGGAGCTGCTGGAAGCCACGGCCTCCTGGGAGCGACTGCTCGAGAACATCCTCGACAGCGTGCCGGTGGGCATCGTGGTGGTGGACCGCGAGGGCGACGACGTGCTGATGAACCGGACCCAGAAGGCGTTCCATGAGCTGTGCTCCCCGACAGATCTCCACGATCCGGAGGAGTCGCAGCTCCTGCTGCGCTACCCGGGCACGGCCACGGCGATCCCTCCCGAACAGCGCCCCGTGCGCCGCGCCGTCCTCCAGGAGAGCTTCAGCAACTACGTGATCTCCGCCGGCCCTCCGGGCCAGGCCGGCACCAAGTTCTCCACCTCGGCACGGCAGATCCTGGACCGGCACGGCAACCGCGACGGCGCGGTGGTGGTCTTCTCCGATGTGTCCTCGTACGTCGATGCCGTCCGCGCGCAGCAGCAGTTCGTCGCGGCGGTCTCCCATGAGCTGCGCACTCCCCTGACCTCGGTGATCGGATATCTCGAGCTCGCGATGGATGACGAGGAGCTCCCCGAGGGCGCCGCCGGGTACCTGGCGGTCGCGAACCGCAATGCCGAGCAGCTGCTCACCCTGGTGCAGGATCTGCTGCACGATCAGATCACGCGGTCCACCGTGGATGGCCTGGAGCTGCGCCGCCATCGGGTCTCGCTCATCGCGCAGGAGGTTCTCGAATCTGCCGCGCCGCAGGCCGAGAAGAGCGGCATCTCCCTCTCGGGGGACATCGAGGAGTCCCCGGTGATGCTCGTGGACGCGAAGAGGCTGACCCAGGCGATCAGCAACCTGCTCTCCAACGCCCTGAAGTACACGCCGCGGGGCGGAACGATCCGGGTGCGCTGCCGGGTGGTCGAGAGCGCGGTCGAGGTGAGCATCATCGACTCGGGGATCGGGATGTCCGATCAGGAGCAGACGAATCTGTTCACGGAGTACTACCGCACCGAGACGGCGCGCAGCAGCCCGATCCCGGGGCACGGCATCGGGTTGGCGCTGACCCGCGCGCTCGTGCTCGCCCACGGCGGCCAGATCAGTGTGCGGTCCACGCCGGGCACGGGTTCGACGTTCACGATCCGGCTCTCCGTCGACCGGGTGTCGACCAGCTGAGGAGCGGGAAGCTGCTCGGGATGGGGTGAGGGCGGGCCGCGGCTCGTGAGAGGCCGGAGCAGGCCGACGCCGCGGAGGGCCCTGCGCGCTTCGCAGGGCCCTCCACAGCGCCTTCCAGGCGGCCAGCTGACCGTGAACTGGCCGTCAGGCGACGGTCAGGACTGTCTTGCCGACGAGCGCGCCCTGTGCCGCGTCGTCGTGCACGTCGCGCAGCTCCTGCAGCGGCCGGCGGTCGGCGATGTGGAGGGCGATCCGGCCCTGATCGAGGCGCGACACCAGATCCGCCAGGTGGGAGCCGTCGGGCTGCACCCACACGCTCGCTGTCCGCACGGCGCGCTCGTCGTCGGCCGGCACGGCCCCCGCGGAGCTGACCGCGATGCCGCCGTCAGCGACATAGCCGGTCAGCGTGGCCAGGCCGTCCGGGCTGAGGCGGACGTGGTTGACCACGACCTCGAACGGCCCGCCCACGGCGTGCGGGCCCGCGGCGAGATCCAACGGCCCCACGACCTCGGCGGCGCCGTACCCGAGCAGACGGTCGGCATGCTCGGGCCCGCTGACGGCGGTCACCGTCGCACCGGCGTCGACAGCGAGCTGCACCACGATGCCGCCCACCGCCCCACCCGCGCCGTTGACCAGCACGCTCTGCCCGGACCGGATATCGGCCAGCCCGATGGCTGCCTGCCGGGCCGCCAGCCCGGTCAACGGCAGAGCGGCGGCATCGGTCAGCGGCAGCGTGCGGGGTGCCACGGCGACGAGATCAGCCGCGATGACCGCGTAGTCCGCGGCACCGCCGTGCTCGTTCAGCGGGAACATTCCGATGACGAGGTCATCGACCTGGACCGTGGTGACTCCTTCGCCGCGTGCGACGACGGTGCCGGCGACGTCCAGCCCCGGTGTGATCGGCAGCGGGGTCGGGATGGCCTCGGCCAGCACTCCGAGACGGATGTGGTCGTCCACCGGGTTGAACGAGGTCGCGGCCACCTTCACCAGCACCTGACCAGGGCCGGGCGAGGGAATCTCCACCTCGTCGGTGCGCAGCACCTCGGTGCCGCCGAACTGGTGATATCGAATCGCCTTCACAGGACTCTCCTCATGATGTCTGTCGTCAGCGGCCGTCTGAGAAGAGGGCCGGATGCCACATCGGGACTTGCCTGGGCAACTCCGAGAAGACTGTCGGACTTTCCTCGGCAAGTCAACCGGCGTCCCTCGCCGGTATGCTCCTGTGGCATGACCGATTCCCCCCGATGGCTCGACGAGCAGCAGCAGGCCATATGGCAGGACCTGCTGAGCATCGTGATCGCGCTGCCGACGCTGCTCGATCGGCAGCTGGAACGCGACGCCGACACGACGAACTATGAGTACAGCGTGCTCGCCCGCCTCTCGAGCGCCCCGGACCACTCTCTTCGCCTCAGCACCCTTGCCGCCCAGTGCGACAGCACCCAGCCCCGACTCTCCAAGGTCATGGTCCGCTTCGAGCAGCGCGGCTGGGTCACCCGGAGCCCCGATCCGGACAACGGGCGATACACAGTGGCCACACTGACCGACACCGGACTGCAGAAGGTCGTCACGAGCGCCCCGGGCCACGTGGAACGCGTGCGCGAGCTGATCTTCGACCCGCTGAGCGCCGCACAGCAGCGCCACCTCGGAGCTGCCCTCGCCCGCATCGCCGGGCCGGTCCGCGAACAGCTCGACGCCCGTGCCACGCCCCCGACGACGCCTGTCCTCGACTCGGAGCGTGACCACCCCGAGGAACCCTGATCTAGGGTGATCGCATGGTCACCGCCCAGCCCGCGCCCTCGTCCTCACCGGCCGACGGCGATCGCCGCGTGGACCTCGTCCTGGAGGGCGGAGGGGTCAAGGGCATCGCCCTGGCCGGAGCGATCGAGGTGCTCGAGGAGCGTGGATACCGCATCAACCGGGTGGCGGGCTCCTCCGCCGGGGCGATCGCCGGGGCTCTGGCCACAGCAGGGATCAGCGGCTCGGCCATGGTGGGGATCCTGCGCGCCACCGACTACCGCCTTTTCCAGGACGGCCCGTTCTGGACCCGCTTCCTGCCGGGCAAGGCCCTGGCGATCATGCTGCACAACGGGGTCTATCGCAGCGCCGCCCTGGCCCGCTGGCTCGAGGAGCAGCTGGACACCCAGGGCGATCCCGGCCGCACGGGCACCTTCGCCGATCTTCTCTACGAGGATCCTGACCCAGCACGGGAGCTCGGCCCCGGCCAGCGCTCCCGCCTGGTGGTCACCGCCTCGGATCTCACGGCCGGGCGCCTGCGGTTCCTGCCCACCGATGCGGGCGCCGTGGGCACCAGCTCGGAGCGGCTGCGGGTGGTCGACGCAGTGCGCGCGTCGACGTCGATCCCGTTCTTCTTCCGGCCCACCCGGTGGACGTCCCCTGCCGGCGTCACCACGTGGCTGGTGGACGGCGGGATGCTGTCGAACTTCCCGGTCGAGGTGTTCGACCTCCCGCCCGGGCAGATCCCGCGCTGGCCCACCTTCGGCATCAAGCTCTCCGCCCGCCCGGAGAGCGGCTTCGGCGGGGTCACCAGGATCTCCGGGCCGCTCTCGTTCGCCAAGGCCGTGGTGAGCACGGTGACCGGGTTCTACGACCGGATGCACATCGAGGACTCCCACGCCGTGGCCCGCACGATCTTCATCGACACCGCCGCGGTGCGTCCCACCCAGTTCGATCTCTCCGCGGCGGACCGTGAACTGCTCTACCGGGAGGGTCGACGGGCGGCGATCGAGTTCCTCGACGGCACCACCACCCAGCCGGGATGGGACTTCGCACGCTACGTCGCGAGGTTCCGCGCACCTCGGTGAGCTCGTCGCGGGCGAGCCGTGGCCCCCAGGCGGGGTCGCACCCCGGCGGACCGGGCGCAGGAGAATCCTGCACGGAGGACACCCGAGCGGGAGGATGGGGGGGCATGACGCGACTCTTCGACCCCCGCAATGCCCAGATCACTCCCCAGCAGGCCCGTCGCTTCGCGGCGTTCGAGGTTCTGCATACGATCGTGGACTTCCTGGCCGCGTTCCTCTTCATCGTGGGCAGCGTGCTGTTCTTCTTCGGGCAGACGCAGCTGGCGGGCACGGTCTGCTTCCTGGTCGGGTCGTTCTTCTTCGCGACCAAGCCGACCATCCGCCTGATCCGCGAGATGTATCTGGCCCGCCAGGACGACGTCGACCTGCTGGCGGACGAAGCGCCCGAGCGGCCGGTGTCGTTCGGCGCTCCGAAGAGGCCGGTCGGCGACGGTGATGAGCGCCGCCCCGACGCCTGAGGATCAGCGGGTCCGTCCCTCCCCGCGCACCTCGGCAGCGACTGCGCTCAGCGCCCGGGCCGAGGAGTGCAGCGCGTCGAGCTCGGACGAGGAGAAGGGGGTGTCCCGGATGGGGTGGGCACCGGAGGACCTGACGATGCAGGGCACCGACAGGGCGACACCCTGGATGCCGTGGAAGTCATCGAGCACCGGGGCGACGGGGAGCACAGCGTTCTCGTCGCGCAGGATCGCCTCCACGATGCGGGCGCTGGAGAGGCCGATGGCGTAGTTGGTCGCCCCCTTGCCCTGGATGACGCGGTAGGCCGCATCCCGCACCTCGGCGGCGATGTCGTCCAGATCGTTCCTCGTGAACAGCGGGGCACCCTCCTGCTGCCAGTCCAGGATCGGGACGGCTCCGATGCGCGCTGTCGACCACAGCGGGAACTCGGTGTCGCCGTGCTCACCGACGATCTGCGCGTGCACGCTCGACGCGGCGACCCCCGCTCGCCGCGAGATCTCCCAGCGCAGCCGGGAGGAGTCCAGGAGGGTGCCGGAGGCGAAGACCCGCTGGGTCGGGAGTCCGGACACCTCGTGGGCGAGCATCGTGAGGACATCACAGGGGTTGGTGACGATGACGATGATCGCGTCCGGCGCGGCGTCGAGGACCTGCGGGACGAGGGAGCGGAGGATCGTGGCGTTGGTGGCGGCGAGCTCGATCCGGGTCTGGCCAGGACGCTGCTTGGCGCCAGCGGTGATCACGACGACGTGGGAGCCCTCCGCCACTGCGATGTCGGACCCGCCGGTGATGTCGCTGCTGCCGGCGAACAGGGTGCCGTGGGCGAGGTCGAGCACTTCGGCCTCGGTCCTCTCCGGGTCGATGTCGTAGAGCGCGATATGGCGAGCGGAGCCGCGGATGAGGGACGCGTAGGCGACGCTCGAGCCGACGGCCCCGGCACCGATCACGGTGAGTTTCGAGTTCTCGATCATGGGGCCACAGTACGAGGCGTCCCGGCCTGTCACAGGGACCGTGGTCCCCGGAGAGTCCAGCGATCGTTCCTGCCACCTCTCGAGCACGGGCCCCCGGGTTACATTGACCCGCATGACGCAGCCCGCTCCTCCCACCGCCCGCTCTCGCCGCGTCCGCGTCTGGGTGGGCGGCATCGCCGTCGTCGCGCTCCTGGCCGGCGGCGCCGTGGCCGTGGTCCGCACCCCGTGGTGGGGCTGCCATGTCGGCACGAGCACGGGTGACAGCTCACTGGACTACGAGCTCGGCCCGGAGCCGGCAGCGGAGGGTCTGGGTGCTCTCGTGGAGCAGGTCGCCTCGGTGCCGGGCATCGGCCCTCTGCTGGGTTCGGCGCCGCTCGAGCAGGACGTCCGCCTCGCACCCCGCACGGATGGTGGCCTCGTGGTCTCCGATTTCCCCTACTTCGCCGAGCGGAACGAATTCCACGACACGAGCCTGGATCCTGTCACCGGCGAGGCGTCCTGGAGCCGTGGCCAGGCCGGCCAGGCCGCCGTGCCCGAGGTCGCGGGCGATGCGGTGCTCAGCCTCGCCGCCGTCGAGGGCGGCATCTACCGGCTCTCGATCCTCGACGGGCAGGACGGCTCGGTCCGGGGCTGCCTCGACGTGGAGCGCCTGGACCGGGCGGGGATCGGTCGGGCCGCGGCCGGGGTCTCGCCCGACGGCCGCACCGTGGTGCTGGCGACCCCTGCGGAGTCGGGATCGGCCGTCTCGGCGTACGGCCTCGAGGATCGGGAGCCGGTGTGGGATGCGGCCCTGCCGGGGACCGAGGGGACGGTGACGTGGATCGGTGACACGGTCGTCGCGGATCGGCTCGATGCCCGGGACGTCTATTCCGTCGGCCCGATCATGTGGGGGAACGACGATGAACGCACTCGCGCGTCGATCACGGGTCTCGATGCGGCGTCGGGGGTCGAGTCCTGGACCTGGCCCGCGGATCTCTCCGACGGGGCGACCCCGGAGGCCGGCTCGACGGTCCCGTTCGTCGACGGGCCCGACGGCGTCGTGGTGGTCTCGGCCCTCACCGTCGAGGACGACGAGCACGCCGCTCGGCTCGTCGGCCTGGATCCCGCGACCGGGGCGGAGCTCTGGAGCGCCGACACCGCAACGGTTCCCTGGCTGCAGGGCTTCGGCGATACCGTCGTGGGGCTGGCCGGGGACGTGCTCTTCGCTGTCGATGCCTCCAGCGGCGAGGAGCTGTGGCGCGTGCCGGTGGCCGGGGGCGCGAGCGGCCCCCGGCCCGATGCGGCGCAGCTGTTCGGTGACGAGATCATCGTCGCGACCGCTGACGGCATCACGAGCATCGATCTCGCCACCGGTGACCTGACGGAGACCCCAGTGGAGGACGCCTGGGCGCTGCGCCTGACCACCACGCCGAGCACGCTCGCCGTGGTGCGGGACGATGCGGAGACCCGCGAGCTGCTCGTGTTCTCCCGCGACGCCTGATCGCAGCCGGTGCGCGCACCCGGCCTCCCGCCTGCTGCGGCGCGGTCCGATCGTGGGGAACGTCCGGTCAGATCAGGAACGGGTTGCCCGCGACGAGTCGGCGCCAGCGGCGACCGAGGCCGACGTGGTCACCGGCCGCGAGGCCGGCCATCGCGATCAGCAGGACTGCCATGATCAGGTGGTCGTCGAACAGCGGATTCGTGACCATCGGGAACGCCGCGAGGTACATCAGCAGATACATCGCCGCGCCGCTCGCCGCCGCGACACGGGTCCCGATGCCGAGCAGGAGGGCCAGGCCGATCCCCAGCAGACCCCCCATGAAGAGGATGTCGGTGAAGGGGTTCAGTCTGAGCCAGAACTCCCAGAAGCCGGCGAACGGGTTACCTGCCTCGATGGAGCCGCCGAGGAATCCGCTGGTGGGGGAACCGCCCTGGAGCCAGGCTCGCTCGGAGGGCGTGGAGAACCCCAGCCCGAACAGCTTGTCGAGGAACGCCCAGGCGAAGGTGAAGCCGAGCAGGAGGCGGGTGACCCCCAGGACCGTGTAGCCCCAGGGCCTGCGGGCCTCGTCAGCGGGCCGGGTGGACGCGGGGGGAACCGGAACGCGGGTTGTGCTCATGGGGGACTCCTCGGGGAGGGATCCGCGGCGGGATCTCCGTGCGGATACCTCAAAAGTACTGGTCCGGAAGCGGGACAGGGCGGGATGTAGGGCCCGCTCGGATCCCGCGTGGTCCTCTATCCTGGACGGACGTGCCGACGCCGTCTCGGCATCCCGACAGATTGAGGTCCTCCATGTCCGACCACTCGGCCTTGCGTTCTGCGGCGCGGCATCGCTCGCTGCCTCGCACCCTGGTGCGCATCGGCCTGGGGGCCGCACTGGCCGGCGCCGGCATCAGCCACCTGACGGTCGCTCGCGACGAGTTCCAGGCGCAGGTCCCCGACCTCCTCCCCGTGAGCCCCGACACCACCGTCCTCGCCTCAGGGATCGTGGAGATCTCCCTGGGCGCGGCCCTGATGCTGCTCGTGCGGCGTCAGGTCGCCGTCGGCTGGGTCGTCGCAGCCTTCTTCGTGGCCGTGTTCCCCGGGAACATCGCGCAGTGGCTCCATCACCGCGACGGCTTCGGGCTGGATACCGACACGAAGCGGTTCACCCGCCTCCTGTTCCAGCCGGTGCTGATCGCTCTCACGCTCTGGGCCACGAACGCGCTGGGCGCGACGCGATCCCGGGACCGCTGACCATGGGAAGCAGAACCCGCAGGCCCTGCAGTGCAGCGCGCAAGGGCGCGGACAGCGCGCCGCACGCAGTCGATGCTGCGCCACCAGATGTTCGAGGACAGGAGACCCTGTGACAGGTGCGACGAACCGGACGACCCTGCTCGTGGGGTGCGGGCGGATAGGCCGACGGCTGGGATCCCGACTGGTCGAGGCCGGGGAGCAGGTCGTGGCCGTGCGCCGTTCCCCCGCGGAGCTGCCGGAGACCTTCACCCGCATCACCGCAGACCTCCTGCTCGACCAGGGGCTCGAGCTGCCGGCGGTCGACAGGATGGTCATCACCCTGCCGCCCCCCGAGGATGAGCACGGCTACCGGACCCCGTTGCGGACCCTCGCCGCCGCGCTGCCCGCCGTCCCGGAGCGGACCCTCTTCGTCTCCTCGACCCGGGTCTTCGAGGGCTGCGGCGCCGAGCATCCGGTGACCGAGGCGACCGCGCCGTGGCCGCTCTCCGAGCGCGCCAGGGTCCTGCTGCGCGGGGAACGCCTGGCCGAGGACCTCTTCGGGGCTCTCATCGTCCGGCCCGCAGGGATCTATGGACCAGGGCGCGAGCGGCTGCTGCGCAGCGTGCTGGCCGGCGACGCCGTGCCCCACGGGCGACGCACGAATCGGATCCACGAGGCCGATCTGGTCCGCGCTCTCGAGAAGCTGCTCCTGGACCCCTCCCCTCCCCCGCTGCTGCATGCCGTCGATGAGGAGCCGGCCCGGCTCGGTCGCGTCCTCGCGCATATCGCGGCCCGACTCGGGGTGCCGGTTCCGCCCAGCACCCCGACGCCGCCGCGCGGCGGCACCGTGCTGGACGGGGCGCTGCTGCGATCCTTCCTCGGCCCGCTGGACTTCCCCGACTTCCGTTCCGGCTACGACGCGGTGATCGACGAGTTCGACCCCGCGGCCCGCTGAGCGGAGCCGGTCTCCCCGCCACGGGAATACAGTGTGGTCCCGATCACCGCTATGCAGGAGGATCCCTGATGACCAGCACCCCCGTCCACCACCCCGCAGATGACGACTCCACCGTGCACCCCGAGGATCAGGGTGACGCCCGTGCGCAGGGCGACGACGCGCCTGAGCTGGTCGATGACGAGACCAAGAAGCTCTCCGAGGCCGAGGCCGAGCAGCACGAGGACGCCCCCTCCGCCCAGGCGACCGATGCTGAGGAGTCCGGGGGATACGGACACTGACCGTGCGCGGGGCCCGACCATCAGGTCGGGTCCCGGCCGGTGCTGGTCCGGCATACCGGCGGTCAGCCACGCAGGATCACGGACCTCCTGCGTCGGATCAGCTCCCGACGGGCGCCGTCTCGTGGCGGATCAGGGATCCTGGATTCCGGCGAGATGTCGAGGCCGGGATCCCCGCCGGCTGGCCGCAGTCCGGGGTCAGGACCGAACCGCCTGGTCGATCCCTCCGCAGAGGACCCGACAACGGGCGTGCGCCTGCGACGATGGGACGTCCGGCGAGTCGTCTCCAGGAGATCCATGCCCACCACTGCACCGTCCGGCGTCAGCATCCTCCTCGTCGCGGACCCCGGGCTACCCACGCGGCGCGCGCATGCCGTGAAGGAGGACCTGCAGGCTCTGCTCAACGATTCGTACCACCCCCCGATCACCGTCCACGTCGTGACCGAGACCTTGCGCCTACGCCCGGACCACACTCTGGATCTGAGCACCGCCGTCGATCTCTCCGAGGAGTACGAGCATCCGGATGCGGTGCTCCTCCTGACGGAAATCCCGCGCCTCACCGACGGGAAGCCACTCATCGCAGAGATCTTCCCCACGGAGCAGGTGGCCGTGGTCTCCTGTCCCACCCTGGGCGCCTTCGCGAGCCGTCGCCGCATCCTGCACGTCCTCATGAGCTGTGCGCTCCGCATGAAACCCACCGCTGAACGGCGGGACCCCACAGGGTTCGACCGTCGCTGGACGCAGTGGTCGGAGGTCGAGGATCTTCCGGGCCACCTGGCACTCCATGCTCGTGCGACCACGGGCGGGATCCGGACGGTCTGCGGAATGGTGTCGGGCAATGAACCGCTGCGCACGGTCCCCACCTTGTCCAGCGCCCTCGCCGCCGCATCCGCCACCGGTGCCTTCGGAATCTTCTACAGCTCCATCTGGGCGATGTCGACGTATCTGTCGACGCCGAGGCTGCTGGGGATCGGCGTCCTGGCGATGAGTGCCATGATCGCCTGGCTGATACTCAGCAACGGGCTGTGGGACCGTCCCAAGCGAGCCGGTCTGGCCCGCACCGTGCTGCTCTACAACCTCTCCACGGTCCTGACCATGTCGCTCTGCGTGGCAGCCCTCTATCTCGCGCTCGTCCTCCTGATCCTCGCCGGCGGCCTCATCGTCATCGCTCCCGCGTACATGGCCGACATCATCGGGGAGCACCCGTCGTTCACGACGTACCTCGACATCGCCTGGTTGAGCGCCGCGATGGGCGTGGTCGCCGGCGCTCTGGGGTCGAGCTTCGATCAGAGCACGGACCTCCGGCGACTCACGCACGGACAGCGCGAGAGGCAGCGCCGCTACAGCGAGGGCTGAGCGCACGGCGAGGCGCGCGTCCGCTCAGGCACGACGGAGGACGACCTTGCCGCGCGCATGCAGGGTGCGCACCTTCGCCAGGGCGCTCAGGGCCTCGGCGAACGGGTAGACCCGCTCGATCTCGACGTGGGTCGTCCCGGAGGCGATGCCCTCCATGATCGCGCGAAGATCCTCCTGGATCTCGGCCCCGTAGGCGAGGCCTCCCACCGTGATCCCGCGGATGCCGAGAACGTCGTCGGCGGAGACCGTGACGACCGCGCCGCCGTCGCGGACCGTCGCCATGGCGTCGTGCGTGGTGCCCGGCGGGATCGAGATCGCGGCCTCGACGCCACCGCGGCGCCACCGCAGGACCTCGTCGATCCAGGACGGGTCACGGTAGTCGACGGTGAGCTCGGCCCCGAGATCGCGCAGGTGGTCGTGGTTCGGTGCCGACGCGGACGCCGCGACCACCCATCCCTCCCGGCGGGCCAGGGGCACGGTCAACGTCCCCACCGCTCCCGAGGCGCCCGCGATGAACAACCTGCGTCCGGCAGGGCCGTCCGGCAGTGCGCGCAGCGCCCGCAGCGCGGTGCCCGCCGCGACCGGCACGGCCGCCGCCTGCTCGAAGCTCACGCCGTCCGGGATCGGGAGGATCAACGAATCCCCGGGCACGGCGGCGTACTGCGCCCACACCCCGCCCCGGGACGGCGACACGCTGACCACGGCGACGCGATCCCCCACGCAGCACGAGGTCACGCTCGGGCCGACAGCCGAGACGATCCCGGCCGCCTCGATCCCGATGACCCGTCCGGCGCCCTGCTCGGCGGGCGGGAACGACGGGTCGTGGATGCCCACGCCGACGGCCTTGACCTGCAGCAGCAGGTCACCGGCGCCGATCGTCGGAACCGGGATCCGTGCGATCTCGAGCTGAGGGTCCGGTCGTCTCGGTGTGTTCGGTGTGCTCGGGGTGCTCGGTGTGCTCGGTGTGTTCGGCGTGCTCGGTGTGCTCGGTGTGCTCGAGGTGATGACTGCGGTCATGGTGCGCATCCCTGGTACCTCCTGTGGTGTCGTGCTCGTGCAGGATCGCTCGCCCGTCGGGGCCGACCAGGGAGTCCTCATGCCCGGCATTCGTGCCGGCGGGCCTGGAAAGGCCCTCGCTGCTGGGGGACAGCCCGACGGTGGTGCGCAGGGCGGTCTCCCGCACGAGCACCACGGCGATCAGGGTGATCACGGAGATCACCCCGGCGATCAGGAAGATGTGCCCGAAGCCATCCGCATAGGAGTCGTGGACCATCTGCTGGACGGGACCGGGCAGCGCGGACAGGTCCAGCTCGGTGCTGTCCGAGCCTCCGCCCTCGGTCATCGCGCCCGCGGGGGCGCCGCTGTCGGCAAGGCGCTCCTGGACGCCCGCGGCGACCTGGTTGGTGAGGATCGCCCCGAGGGCGGAGACGCCGATCGCGCCGCCCAGAGAGCGGAAGAAGGCGATGGTGGCGGAGGCAGCGCCGACGTCCGCGACGTCGACCGTGTTCTGCACGGCCAGCACGATGTTCTGGATCAGCGTGCCGACGCCGGCCCCGGCGAGGGCCATCGAGACGGCGACCCAGAGATATCCGGTGGTGTGATCGACCATGCCCAGTCCGCCCAGGCCGAGGACCATGAGGAGGCTGCCGAGGACCATGATCGGCTTCCACCGGCCGGTGTGGCTGACGAACATGCCGCCGAGGGTGGAGGAGAGCGTCTGGAAGATGATCATCGGAAGGATCTGCAGGCCGGCCTCGGTCGGGGTGTGCCCCTCGCCGAGCTGGAAGTACTGGGTGAGGAACACTGCGGGGCCGAACATCGCGACCCCCACGGCGATGCTCGCGACGATCATCAGGGCTGCGGTGTTGTTCCGCAGCAGCCGGATCGGCACGATCGGCTCCGGCGCGCGCAGCTCCACGATCACGGTGAGGGTCGCCGTGAGGACGAAGCCGCCGACGAAAGCGGCCGACTGCCAGGAGATCCAGTCGTAGCTGCTGCCGGCGAAGGTGACCCAGAGCATCGGCAGCGCCGCTGTCAGGGCGATCAGCACCCCGCCCGCGTAGTCGATGGTGACCGGGCGCGCCGGCCGCGCGGGGATCCGCAGCTTCAGCTGGATCAGGATCAGGGAGGCCACCGCGAGCGGGATGCACACGAAGTACGTCCATCGCCAGCCGAGACCGTCGGTGATGACCCCGCCGAGCAGTGGTCCGGAGATGGTCGCGATGCCCATGACCCCGCCCATGTAGCCGGCATACCGCCCGCGCTCGCGGGGGGAGACGATCGTGCCCATGATCGACTGCACGAGCGCCATCAGGCCGCCCATGGCGATGCCCTGGACGACGCGTGCGGCCATCATCATGGGGATCGAGATCGCGAAGCCCGCGATCAGGGAGCCGGCCACGAACAGCACGATCGCCAGTTGGACCATGCGCTTCTTGTCGAAGAGGTCCGAGAGCTTGCCCCAGATGGGCGTGCTGATGGTCATCATCAGCAGGCTCGCCGTGATCACCCAGGTGTACTGCCGCTGGGTGCCGTTCAGATCGGCCATGATCGTGGGCAGGGCGGTGGAGACGATGGTGTTGGAGAGCAGCGCGGTGAACAGCGCGGCCAGCAGGCCGGCCATCACCTGCAGCACCTCCCGGTGAGGCAGCGCCTTCGCGGGGGCGGGGAGGGTGTCAGTCATACGGAGGGGCCTTTCCGGTCGGTGTCCCGGAGCAGGACGGTGAGGTCCTCGAGACGGATGTTCAGTCGATGCAGGACGTCGAGCGCCTGCTGGATGTCCTCGTCGGGCCAGTCCTGCAGCACGTCGGCGAAGCCGTCGGCGATCTCGTGGTGGCGCTCGCGGAGATGCTCCCGGCCGCGATCGGTGATGGAGACGACGCAGGCCCGGCCATCGTTCCGGTCGGTGCGCCGCTCGACGTACCCGTCGACCTCCAGGGCGTCGACGGCGCGAGAGGTGACCGAGACGGAGGCGGAGACCTCCCTCGCCAGCTCGCTCAGCCGTGCATCGTGGAGCTCGAGGCACTGGAGCACCCCGCTGGCGGTCCCCCAGACGCTGCGCTGCCCGCGGCGCTGCTCGGCGAGCCGGAAGATGCGCAGGGTCCTGACCAGTTCGCGGAGGATCGCCCCCGCGTCACCCGTGCGGGTCATGGGATCGCGTAGTTGTTTGTGGCATGCAAATAGTTCAGGGATGTCGTCCCCGGATGGCAAGGCTGAGCGTCAGGCCAGTTCAGCGGGCCCAGGGTCCGGGCACCGTGGTGCTCATAGACTGGACGGCGCACGAGTCCGATCCCGTCCCGAGGAGCGCCCATGGCTGCGAAGAAGTCCGTCACCATCGAGGGCGCCGCGATCGCGCAAGCGATCAACGACCGCCTGATCGTGCCCCTGCCCGAGGTCGCGAGCGCGCAGCTCCCCTCCCGCGGCCAGGTCGCGATGGTCGGCGCCCTGGATGATCACGAGGTCGAGACGGTCCTGGAGCCCGACGGCCGCAAGGGCCACTGGATCTCCCTGGATGACGAGCTGGTGGAGGCACTCGGTGCGGCCGACGGGACGAGCATCTCCTTCACTCTGACCACCGCCGCGCAGTGGCCCGAACCCGAGGTCCCCGAGGATCTCGGGACGGCGCTGGAGAGCGCGGGCGACGTCGAGCACCAGTGGGACTCCCTCACCCCGATGGCCCGCTGGGAGTGGGTGCGCTGGGTGGGCGCCACGAAGAACGCGAGCACCCGCGCGAAGCGCGTGGACGTGTCGATCGACAAGCTCCGCACGGGCAGCCGGCGGCCCTGCTGCTTCGATCTGGCCTCGTGCACGGATCCGGAGCTGTCCACCAGCGGGAAGCTGATCGGCCTGTCATGAACCAGCCACCCATGAACCATCCACCGCTCCGTGCCGCGATCCTGGGCTACGGCGTCGCCGGGAGGTTCTTCCACGGCGCCTTCCTCGCTGTGGATCCCGCCTACGAGGTCGCGATCATCTCGACCTCGAATCCCGAGCGGGCCGCCCAGGCCCGGGAGGACCACCCCGGTGCGCTGATCATCGAGGACCCCAGCGATATCGCCGCCCATGCGCCGGACCTCGACCTGGTGATCGTCTGCACGCCGCCCTCCTCGCATGTCGCCCTGGCCCGCGCCGCCCTGCACTCCGGCCTGGACGTGGTGGTCGACAAGCCGTTCGCCCCGACCAGTGCGGAGGGCGAGGCGCTGATCGCGGAGGCCCGCGCCCTGGGTAGGCGCCTGTCGGTGTTCCAGAACCGTCGGTACGACGCCGACTTCCTGACCCTGACCGGCCTCGTGGAGGCCGGCGAGCTCGGCCGGATCCACACGTTCGAGTCCCGCTTCGAGTGGTGGAAGCCCGCGGGTGAGCGCAGCTGGAAGGCGCAGACGCCTGTCACGGAGGGCGGCGGGATCCTCTTCGACCTCGGGCCCCACCTCATCGACCAGGCCGTCCAGCTCTTCGGGCCGGTCACGGAGCTCCTCGCCGCGGTGAGGACCGCCGGACCCGCCGCAGGCCCGGCCAACGTCGCGCAGCTGATCCTCACCCACTCAGGCGGGGTGACCTCGCACCTGACCATGTCGAGCCTGTCGGCACTGGAGGGGCCGCGGTTCCACGTCTCCGGCGACCAGGGCGCCTGGCGCACCGTCGGCAAGGATCCCCAGGAGGCGGCACTGCGGTCCGGGACCACCCCGGACGCCCCGGGATTCGGGCACGAGTCCGAGGACGCCCGCGGCGAGCTGAGCTCCGGCGCCGACGTGATCCGCACGCCTCCGGGCACCGGCGACTACGGCCGCTACTACCGCGAGCTCGCCGACGCCCTGCGCACCGGCTCCCCCGTCCCGGTGGACCCGCAGGACTCGGTCGACGTCCTGACGCTCATCGAGGCCGCGCACCGCGCTCCCCACCCCACCTTCTCCCCCGACCGCTTCGAGGGCTGAGCTCCACGATCCGACGAGAGAACGACGCAGGCTGCCCCGCTGGAGCATCACGCTGCGCCAGAGCCGGGCAAGGCGCCGTCACCCCCTGTTGTATGCGGGACCTGCGTGCGTCTCGTCGGCTCGCGTCCGGCTGGTGTGCAACTGGGCGACCTGCGAAGGGCCGGGGTGCACCGTGTGCGCCGCGGCGGAGGCCCGGGCGAAGGCCGCGCTCAGGTCGTCCGTGGGCAACGGGCCCACGGTGACCTCGTGGGGGCCCTGCGTGCACGTGATCCACACACCGTCGGCCCCGGTGGTGATGGTGAGGGCGTCGCCGTCCCGGTCGCTGATCTCGATCGAATCCATGGTTCTCCGCATTGCTCGTGGTACTGGAAAGGTGCTGGTGGTGGCCGCTGCGGGCCTATCGGGGTGGTGGAGCGACGAGGGGAGGCCGTGCCGTGCGGCGGCATTCCTCGTCCGCGTCCGTCGCGGCCGGGTCACCGGCCGACGTCGCGCCCGGTGGCAGCCGGCTCCGGCTGCCCGGCGGCGAGCGATGGTCGTGTCTGCGGGGAGGAGGCGAACGTCCCGTCCCCGATCGCCACGACGTGCTGAGCGCGGAGGGCGGGCCCTCGGCGGACCGGTCCCTCAGCGGGCGGGGTTACTTCCCGTTCCCGACGTCGGGGCTCATCCAGCAGGTCCGGAGTCTGCTGCGTGGCGTCCGGGCCGTGCGCCGCGCGCCGAACCCGGTTGCAGATCTCGAGGTCGGCGACCGCTCGGGTTCACCACCCGGCAGCTGGATGCTCGAGGAATCGATAACCGTGCACATCGTCATCCCCCTGTTCCGCTGGTTCGCTCCGAGTGCGGGCGCCCGATTGCGCTCGCCTCGCACCCACCCCGCCGGATCCGGGAGCACCGGGGCGAAGGAGCCGGGCCTCTGGACCTCAGACCCTAGGGAGACCCTAGAGAACGCGTGCCGGAAATCGTGCCGTCCTGCGGATTCTGTGCGGGATATGAACCGATTCGCCGCCCGATGTGCGGGATCCTGCGGATACCTGTGGGACGGGGATTACAGGGGCGGTGCTCGCGTACCGCACATTTTCCGACATGTGCGTCGGATCTAGCCGGGGGTGCGCCTGCATTCATGCGCCGGGCGTGGGACTGGTGGTCCACGCGGGCCAGCGGCGCTGGGAGGTGCCGCTGACCAGGGGAGATAGGAGCACCGACGAGTTGCCGTCGACCCCACGGGTCGGTTGGCCGCGTCTCCGCGGGCGCCACCCGGAACTCGTCACCAGCGCGATTGTCGACGACATCGTGAACAACGTCTCTCCGCGAAAGCGGAGCATCGCGAGGTGAACCGGTGCCAGAATCTTAGATGATGGCGCTTTCCGCGAGTCAGCGGTGCACCGGGGCAGCACGGACCATGCAACGTCGAGAGGGCATGGGCGCGCCCGTCACGTCGTTCACGGATCGGGGCACTCAGCCGATCTGAGCACACAGTGGCGCAGCGCTCATGGGAAGTCGGAGTTCACGAAGTCATGGCGTACTTCAGCAGAGCACGCGAGCTGGCGGATCTCACCGAGATCGTCACCGCCGACGCGCCCCAGCCCGTCGCCGTCCTCGGCCCCGAGGGATCCGGCAAGAGTGTGCTCCTCAAGGAGCTCGCCGCCTCCAGCGCGATGCCCGTGGTCGCCATGCGCGGCAGTGAGATCGAGGAGTCCTGGCCCTACGCCGGCCTATCAGCGCTGCTCGCCACTCTCGACAGCGTGCTCGACACGAACTGCCTCGCGTCCATCTCGGATCTCCTGCACCCCGGGATCGGGTCGACGCCGCAGGCCATCTCTCAGAGCCTGTACGCGAGCATCGAGTCCTTCCGTCGCGAACCGTCCCTCGTGGTCATCGACGATGCCGACCTCCTGGATCCTGCCAGCCAGGAGATTCTGGGATATGTGATCCGCCGTTCCGGGATCACGGAGCTGCGGGTGGTGATCTCCGTGTGCGACATGCCGCCCAGCAGCCCCTTCCACGGCCTGCATCGCCTGCGCATGGAACCGTTGGACATCTGCGATCTCCTGGACCTGGGCCGCTCGCTGACGCCCTCCTCGACGGCCGTCTCTGCGCTGGAGCACGTGGCCAGCGCCTCCGGCGGGAGCCCCATGGCGTTCAAGAGCATCCTTGACGAGCTCCCGGAGCACGTGCTCACGGGCAAGGCCCCCTTCCCCATCGCGATGCGCACGGGGTCGAGGTTCGCCACGCTCATCGAGGCCGAGCTGGCCACGCTCAGCGCGATCGCCCGGGAGTCGCTGGACTATCTGTCGACCTCGCCCTTCACGCCCGTGGGGCTCTTCGACCGCGTCGAAGGCACCTCGCGGGAGGCCCTGGATGAGCTGGTCGCCTCCGGCTTCGTGATCCAGGAGTACGGCCGCATCTACATCGTCTCGTCGCCGATCCGCTCCGCCGCGTACCGGGCACTGACCGCCCGCGGCCGCCTGGCGATCCACGCGGAGCTCGCCGGTGCTGCGGGCGAGGGCTATCCCGAGCTGCGCACCTGGCACGCGAGCTACGTCGAGCACGATCCGCGGCACAGCCCCGATCTCCTGACGGCCGCCCGGGCCTTCGCGGAACAGGGCTGGACCCGGCTCGCGGTCGACTTCGCCGAACGCGGCCTCGCGCTGAACTCCGACGGCGACCTCTCCGAGCACCTGTGTCGGCTGTCGATGACGCTGCTGCTGGATGCGCATTTCAACCTGGCCCGGCGCTACCTGCACATGGCCCGGGGCCGCGACCTCGATGTGGCCGTCCCCCCGGGGCTCGCCCTGCTCACAGTGCTCCTGGACTACATCCGTCGCCAGGAGGTGGTCGCCCACGGCATCGAGCGCACCGTGGAAGCCTTCGGGACGTCGCACCCCACCGAGTGCGCCGAGCTGCTCTGCGTCGCAGCGATCGCCCGGCTCGAGCGCTGGGAGCTCACGGGCGCCCAGGAACTCATCGCCCGCGGCGCCTCCCTCGCCGGGGACCAGGCCCCTATCGTGCGCGCCCTGACCGAGCTGGCCGCTGCGTACGAGGCGGGACTGACCGGGAAGAGCCTGCCCGGGGAGTGCGACGTCAGCAGGCGGTCCGGGATCATCAGGGACGGTCTGGGGGTCGAGGCGTCCCGCATCCTCACCGCGCGCGCCCTCTCCCTGGCCGAGCGCTACGCCGAGGCGCGCTCGGCCCTGGAGGACGTCACCAACCACAGTCCGCACGTCGGCACGTTCTGGACGATCTTCGCCCTGCAGGTGACGTTCTCCAACGAGCTCCGTGCGGGCCAGTACCACCGGGCCCGCGACGCCTTCGCCCAGATCGACCTCTTCGTCCGCAGCCAGTCGCACTTCGTGGTCAACCACGCGTACATGGCCTCGATGATCGCGTCGATGGATGGGGACGTCGACGCGGCGACGGAGGGTCTGCACACGGGGATCCGCCTGGTCACCCCGGGCGCCGGCGCCGCCCAGGAGGCGCAGGTCGCCATCCGTCAGGCACGGATCGCCATGTCCCGGCACGAGTTCGAGCTGGCTGCGGACTACTTCTATCGGGCCCGCCATCTCTCCGGCCCGCTGCGGAACCCGCAGCTCCTGCGATTCCACGTCGACTTCATCGCCGTCCTGGTGCGGGTCGGGCGCCGCAGCGCCGCCCAGGAGATCCTCGCCGAGTTCCACGCCTCGGCACGCGAGATGCCCTCGGCGTGGGCGGCGCGCGCCCTCGCGATCTGCGACACCCTCGTGCTGGACGACGAGGCCTCCCTCCGGGCGCTCCGCACGACGCTGGACACCTGGGCCGACGGCGACCACGAGTACCTCCGGGCACGCGCCCTGTACCTCCTCGCGTTCCTGCACGGTCGCCTGGGTCAGCGGCAGGAGGCCGAGACGGCGACGCTGCGGGCCCGAGAGATCTTCCGCGAGATCGGCGTGGAGGTGGGGGGCGCTCCCTGCGCACCCGCCGAGGAGCTCCCTGAGACGACTCCCCTGCTCGATCTCCTCACCGAGAAGGAGCTGGCGGTCGTCGAGCTGCTCGCGACGGGTGCGAAGAACCAGGCCATCGCCCACGAGCTGTTCCTCTCCGTGCGGGCCGTGGAGCTGCGGCTCACGAACATCTTCCGCAAGATCGGCGTGACGTCACGCTTCGAGCTCATGAAGGTGCTGGCCGGGGAGCTGGACGCGCGGCATCGCGCGGGATGAGCGGACCGTGGCCGAGCGGCCCGACCATCACGGAAGCCTCCGTGATGCCCTGCTGGGCGCCGCGTCGTCACGTCCGCGACCGGCAGGCTCTGCTGGACGCGTTGGCGATCACCGGCTTCGAACGTCTGGAATCTCAGGTTCGACGCACGCTCGACGGCGCCGGCGAGGACTTCCCCGCGCGGCTGCGAGCCGCTGTGAACACCTTCGTGCGCTTCGCGACGGACAACGCCGCCCTGCTGGAGCTGATGTTCTCCAGCAAGCATCGCGAGGGCGCCGAGGACGTGCGCGCCGCCGCCGAGCCCGGTTTCGCCCTGATGTTCGGCCTGATCACGCAGGGGCAGGAATCCGGGGACGTGGCATCCGGGGATCCCGAACGGGTGAGCATCGTGCTGGTCGCGACGATGCAGGGCATCGCGACGCTGATCAATGGCGACATGGTCGACGTGTCTCTGCTCGACGAGCTGACGGACAGGGCCACCGATCAGTTCCTGCGAGGTGCGGGCCCCGCGTGAGCGATGGCGCTGCCGTCATCCCCTCGCGCCTGTCAACGTGGCGGTCCTGCCCAGTGCCCCGAGCAGATCATTCATCGGCAACGGTCCCACCGTGACCTCATGTGGGCCCTGGGTGCACGTGATCCACACGCCATCGGGGTTCGTGGTGACGGTGAGGGCATCACCATCGAGGTCACTGAATTCGGTCGCGTCCATGGCTCTCCGCATTGATCGTAGTTCTGGATTCCTTCTGGTCGTGCAGGTTCATGAACGCGTCGAGGCGACGATCAACTGCCCACTCTCCGACAGCTTCGACGAGAAGGCGTCGACGTCGGGCAGCACGGTCGGCAATGGATCCGCAATCATCCAGCTCGGCGTCCGGCCGACCGGCCATATGCCCGGACCGGCCCTCGTTCTTCCGATAGCTCCACCCAACTCCAGGCACCTCAAGTGACCCGCCGTGACCCGACGAGGATCAGCACAAGGTTCGGCACAGATCTGCACCACCCGTCTTGAGGCGTTCTTGGGGGAAGGACGCTCTCCGGCCGATCTTGAGGGAATCTATGGCGATCTCGCCCCGCCGTCCTGCAGATGACGGGGCATGCTGAGGCCATGACCACTGCCCCGGTGCTTGATACTGATGCGCTGCACCGTCTGGGCGAAGAGCTGGGCGACGCCGACATCCTGTGTGGATTCCTCCGTCGCTATGTCGCCATGTTGGCCCAGCGCATCGCACGCCTCGAGCACGCCCTGGCCGCCCAGGACCACGAGGACTGGATGGACGCCGTCCTCAGCCTCAAGACGTCCTCGGCGCAGGCCGGGGCACCGGCCCTCGCAGCTCTGGTCTCCGGCCTCCAGGAGGACACGGAGCACCGTGCGTCAGCGTCGTGGGAGCGCTGGTCTGCCGCTGGTTGCCGGGCCGAGGGCATGAAGGCCCTGCGCGGGTTGGCAGCTGAGACCGTCCGCCAGCTGCTGATCTACCTCCGCCACTCCCGGATGCCCGCGGCCCGAACTACCTGATGCCTCGAACGCCGCCCGCCATGCGATAGCCCACCCCGCGCACGGTCTGGACCCAGCGGGGCTCCTTCGCATCGTCGGCGAGCTTGCGCCGCAGGTTCCCCAGATGAACCTCCACGGTGCGTTCGTCGGCCCCCGACACGAAGGTGCCGTCGCCCGCTTCATCCCCGCGAAGGGTCCGGGCCAGCTCGGCCTTGGACCGCACCACTTGTCCGCTGTGCATGAGCGTCTCCAGCAGCACGAACTCGGTCGGTGTCAGCGGGACCTCGCGTCCGTCGGCCACGACCTGGTGAAGGTTCGGATACAGCTCGAGCCCCTCCGACTCCAGACGGAACTCTGCCGCGGATGCAGCGGTGGGCATCGGTGCCCCCGTCACCGATCCGGCAGCGGCTCCGGTTCTCCCCGACGGATCGTGGACCGTGGGCGCAGGAGCATCCGCGACGAGGGATCCGGCCGGACCTCCTGCAGTGGCGTCCGAGGGCGCAGTCGGAGAGGCCGGGGTCACCGGAGTGGTTCTCCCGACTCTGGGCCGGCGCATCATGGCCTCGATCCGAGCTCGCAGCTCGCGGGGGCGGAACGGCTTGGTGACGTAGTCATCTGCGCCGACTTCCAGGCCCAGGAGGGTGTCGATCTCCTCGGTGCGGGCCGTCAGCATCACCACGTAGGCGTCGGAGAACTGGCGCACCTGGCGGGTGACCTCAAAGCCGTCGATATCCGGCAGCCCCAGGTCGACGGTCACGACCACGGGTTCGTTCTCGCGCACGGCAGCAACCCCAGCGGTGCCGGTCCCGGCCTCGTGCACCGTGAATCCGGACTGGCCCAGAAGAGCCACCATGAGCTCTCGGATGTCTTCGTCGTCCTCGACGACGACGGCAACGCGTCGGTCCATGCAAGACACCCCCAGTGCTCTTCTCCGCCCCCACGATATCGGGACTCCGTAGCCGCGGATGTTCACGGTCCACCACAGATCTTCAGCGCGTCAGTTCGACCAGATCACCCAGGGGCAGGACTCCGGGGACGTGGCTCTCGGCAACCCGAGCAGGTGTCCCTCGTGCTGGCCGCGACGATGCAGGGCATCGCGACTCTGATCAATGGCGACAGGGTCGACGTGTCGCTGCTCGACGAGCTCACGGACAGGGCCAGCGATCAGGTGCCGCGGGGTGCGGGCCCCGCGTGGGCGATGGCGCGCACGACGCCACCGCGTAGCGATCCCGGCAAGGCCGAGCGCCCGACCGACGATCCTGCCGTCGCCGTTCGTGGTGGAGGCGAAGGGCTGCGTGCCCTCCACTCCTTGCCGTCCGGTTCGGCACTGGGTGCGCAGCGATCTCTGTCCGAGGGGTCCGCTACCGTTTCCACACGGCATGTCGCCGCATTTCGCCCGCGTCAGGAGACCCCATGGAGTCTGAGATCCACGTGATCAGCGATGGTGACGGATTGGCCATCATCGGAGATCCGGCAGCTGTCGACGACTTTCTTGGCTCTGCGGGCGTCCCTTCGCGAGAGCTCCCGGTGGAGAAACTGCGCTCCACCGCTGGGAAGGGCACCGCCCTGCGGGCCGGGTTCGGAGTCTTCACAGCCGCCGCCGAGGTTTCGGCGAATGCTGGCCGCTGGGTGAAGCTCACCGAAGACTCCGCGAGGAAGCTCACGGTGGGTGCCGCGATGAAGGGCTCCACCGAGGGCATCAGTCGAGCAGTCGTGACGGAGAAGGGCAAGATCACGTCGATCCTTGAGTTCGCGAAGACTCCAGGGTCAATGCTCACCAACCCTGTGATGCTCGCGGGCGCTGCCGGACTCATGGCGCAGGTCGCGATGCAGCAGTCGATGGACGAGATCACCGACTATCTCGCCGAGATCGACGAGAAGGTCGACGACGTACTCCGCGCACAGAAGGATGCGGCACTCGCAGGCATGATCGGTGCGGGATTCGTGATCGAGGACGCGATGACCATCCGAGAGAGCCTGGGCCGAGTTCCGGAAACCACGTGGGATCAGGTGCAGTCCACCGCAGGCACGATCGCCAGCGCGCAGGCCTACTCGCTGCGACGGCTTGATGCCCTTGCCGTGAAGATCGAGAGCAAGACGGCGATGGCCGATATCGCAAAGGCGGCGAAGCAGGCTGAGCCTGAGATCCGAGAATGGCTCGCGGTGCTCGCGCGCACCGTCCAGCTGCTGGATGCGAAGGATGTGCTCGAGCTCGAGCGGGTGCTGGAGACGGCACCGAGGGAACTGGACCGCCACCGCCTTGCTCTGCGAGCGGCACGGCAGAACCGGCTCGAGAAGATTGCGACCAGCACCGCGATGCTTCTGGAACGCGCCGACGCCGCAGCCGGCATCGCCAACGCGAAGGTGCTGCTGCACCCGGGCACTGCCACGTCGGTGGTGCGTTCGAGCAACAGCGTCACGGCCGACGTGGCCGCGTTTCGCGGCCGGCTCGGACTCGAGGGCGAGCACGAATCCGTGGCGACAAGACGATGGGTGGAGGCTGCGGCCGATATGCGTGACGGCGTCCGGATCGGCGTGGAGGACACGGGCGCTGCTGGTGTCGATATCGCCAAGCGCCTCGGCAGCGGTGCAGCTGAGCGGGCGCGCTCAGCGCGCGGGAAGGTCTCCCGTGGGATCGGTGAGCGCGTGCAGCGCCGTCGCGAACGGGGCGAGAAGCTCAACGACGACTGAGGCTCTCCGGCGAGGATCTCCGACACCCGAGAACTCCTTGATCCCGCAACTCGCGGCCGAATCGACAGGCACGACCTGCCTCTCAGGCCGGCGGCAGGTCACGCATGGCGAGCACTCGGGCCACGATCTCCTCGTACACGTCCTGCGTGTAGTGGAACGGGGCGAGGCCCCAGCGGTGCTCGGGGTCCGCGAGCACGCCGAGGGGCTGCAGCTCGAGAATCTCGAAGCCGAGCTCGCGCAGGTGGTCGAAGTAGCGCCGATAGGCCTCGTTGGCTTCCATCGCGCTGGTACCCATGCTGAGCGGCGTCTCGCGACCGTCGACGGTGACCAGCGCCCACGGCACCTGCAGCACGATGGTCTTCTCGAAGAGGCCGAGCTCGCGCAGGCGATCACGGAACGCCTCGGCCCGCGGGGCCCAGAGCGCGAAATGCTCGTCGGAGCCGAAGGCGACATGGCGAGCCTCGTTCACGACCTCCAGAACCTCGGGCACAGCGGTGACGTCGATGCTGCGCGTGACGACGGAGCCGTCGTCGAAGACATGCACGCCATGGCGCTCATCGGTGAGGTCCCACAGCATCAGATCCACAGTCGGCGCGATCTTCTCGAGTCGCTGCTCGAGGTCTCCGGCGAAGTCGGCCTCCATCATGCGGCGCTGGAAGCGGGAGGAGACCTGGGGATCCTCGGGGAAGCGTGACGACGCGTCCTGGCCGGCGGAGATCAGCGACTGCCGCGCGACGTAGTCGGCGACGCTCAGGTGCGAACCACCGGCGAGATCCACGGTGTCCCGCGCCACGCAGCTGCCGTAGATCGCCACGCGCATCGGCGTCGTCTCGGCAGGCTGATCGGTCACGGCAGGTCCTCTATCGTTCTGGTGGCAGGGTCTCCGAGCAGGTCGGGTCGGGCGTCAGAGTACCTGGGCGTGGCGCGGTCGCCACGGAGTCGAAGCCTCCTTGTGGCGCTCCCGACAGCCGTTCTGCGGTGCTGCCGCCAGGTCGTCCGCGCTGCTGCCGCGGATCATCCGGACCGCCGACGAGACAACGTCGGGCCTCGTTGCCCCTGCTGATCATGGGATCATGGGGCGCCTGTTCTTCGCCCTACCCACCCTGAGGTGCCCATGCCCCCGCAGTCCTCGTCCCGCCTGCAGACGCTCCGCACAGGGCTGTGGCATCTGCGCACCGGTGGCCTGGCCCAGGTGCGCACCTGGAACCGGCGGCGCCGCACCGTGTCCTACGGAGTGGGCGACGGGTTGGGCAGCACAGACGCCCAGGGGCACCTCTCCTTCCCGCCGGCCCAGCTCGTCGAGCGCGCGCCTCGCCTGCAGGGCTTGCGCGTCGCGGTGATCCTCGACGACTTCTCGATGCTGGCCTGGAGCCACGAGTTCGAGACCGTCGCCGTGACGCCGTCGACCTGGCGCGAGCAGCTCACGGAGCGGCCGGTGGATCTGTTGCTGGTGGAGTCCGCCTGGCACGGCAACAAGGACGCCTGGCAGTACCAGCTCACCGGCTCGAAGGCTCCCTCCCAGCCACTGCAGGACCTTGTAGCCCACTGCCGGGCGGCCGGGATCCCCACTGTGTTCTGGAACAAGGAGGACCCGCCGCACTTCGAGGACTTCCTGGACACCGCGAAGCTCTTCGACCAGGTCTTCACCACGGATGTGACCCTCCTGCCCCGCTACCGGGAGGAGCTGGGGCACGACAACGTGGAGGTGCTGCCTTTCGCGGCGCAGTCCGCCGTGCACAATCCGATCCGCCCCAAGCACGGCCACCAGGCGCGGGACGTGGCCTTCGCGGGTATGTACTTCGCGCACAAGTTCCCCGAGCGCCGCGAGCAGATGGACATGCTGCTGGGCGGCGCGCTGGATGTCTCCTCGCGCATGGAGACGGGCTTGGAGATCTTCTCCCGCTTCCTCGGGGACGACGAGCGGTACCAGTTCCCCGGGGCCCTCGCCGATCGGGTGGTCGGCTCGCTCGGGTACGACCGGATGCTCACCGCCTACAAGGCGTACAAGGTGTTCCTCAACGTGAACTCCGTGGTCACGAGCCCGTCGATGTGCGCGCGGCGGATCTTCGAGATCACCGCCTCGGGCACGCCGGTGGTCTCCGCCCCCTCCCCCGCGATCGGGAAGTTCTTCCCGGCCGACGAGGTCCCCGTGGTCGACTCGCGGGAGGACGCCGCGCATGTGGTGCGGGCGCTGGTGCGTTCCCCCGAGCTGCGCGATCACACCGTGCACCGCGCGCAGCGGCGCATCTGGCAGGAGCACACCTACACTCACCGCGCCCGTCAGGTGCTCGAAGCCGTGAACCTCGGGAAGAAGGCCGGCCGGGCGGGCCTCACCGGTGCAGCGGGCGTGCCGGGAGTCAGCATCCTGGCGGCGACCAACCGCCCCGAGCAGCTGGGTCACCTGGTGTCCCAGATTGGCCAGCAGGTCGGCGTGGAGCGTCAGCTCCTCCTCGTCACCCACGGCTTCACCGCGCCCGCGCAGATCGTGGAGCAGGCGCGCGACCTCGGAGTGGAGAACGTGGTGCTGCTGGAGGCGCCGTCCGACTGGACGCTGGGCGCGTGCCTGAACGCGGCCGTCGAACGGGCCGACGGCGAGGTGCTGTCCAAGATGGACGACGACGACCTCTACGGCGAGCACTACCTCCACGACCTGCTGCGAGCCCGCGAGTTCTCCGCCGCGGACGTGGTGGGCAAGCACGCTCACTACATGCACCTGGCCGGGACCGACGCGACTCTCCTGCGCTTCCCCTGGATGGAGCACCGCTTCACCGACCGCGTGATGGGGCCGACGATCACCGCCGGCCGCGACGTGTTCACCGCCCATCCCTTCGCGGATATCTCCCGCGGGGAGGACACCAGCTTCCTCGACTCGGTCGTCACGGCCGGCGGGCGCATCTACTCCGCGGACCGCTTCGGCTTCACCCAGATGCGCCACGGCGACTCCGGCGGCCACGCCTGGTCCGTGGACGACCGCGAGCTGCTCGCCAGCGCGGACGTGGCCTGGTTCGGGCGCAACGACGCCCACGTGATGATCTGACCGTCCGCCCTGCCGCGCTGAGCCTGCACGACGAGAGGGAGTCATGACACGACGTCGCTGGTCCATCGCGGCCTCCGTGGTGGTCGCCGTGGTGATCGTGCTGTTCGTGGTGGGCACCTTCATCCAGCAGCCCCGAGCGCTGTTCGGCGACGGAGGGGTGTTCCGGCCGGACGAGTCGTCGACGTCCTCCCCGACGGTGGAGCCGACGCCCGAGCCATGGACCGAGCTGGACCTCCCCGGCTACGACGCCGATCCCGGGCCGCTCACTCTGACCCCGGTGGCCGATGCGGGCGGCGAGCCGATCACCGCATCTTTCGCTCTCGAGCCGGGCGCCTCTCCCGTCGGCGGCACCGTGGGGCTCAGCTTCGACGCCACCGAGCTTGCTTCAGAGCTGTGGGACTCTCCGCACTCGAATCTGACGCTGATGCTGTCTGAGCTGAACCGGCCGGCCCTGCGGTTCGGTGGCAACGGTGTGGACCGGCGGATGTGGTGGACCTCCTCGGACGAGCCCGCCCCCTCGTGGGCGGACGTCACGGTCACCCCGGCAGATCTGGAGCGGGTCGCAGCAACCGCCGAGGACGTGGATTCCCTGGTGACGATCGATCTGGATCTGGGGCACGACGACGCCGCCCGCGCCGCAGACATGGCCGCCCACGCCCGTGAAGCGTTCGGTGACCGCCTGCTCGCAGTCGCGATCGGCAACGAGCCCAACGGTTTCTTCCACGAGAATCAGCCGCAGCTCGCCGTGCGCGACAAGAGCTGGGGCCCCGAGCCATACCAGGAGTCGCTCCACGAGTATTCGGCAGCGCTCGAGAAGGCCTCGCCGGGGATCCCGGTCGCGGGTCCCGGAGCCTACGACACCACGTGGATGCGTGCCTTCACCGAAGCGGAGCTGCCGAACACGACGGCGCTCACGATGCACTGGTATCCGCTGTGGGACTGCAAGGGCCCGGCGTCCTCGATCGGCAATCCCACCCTCGAGGACCTCACCTCGCCCGCCCTGCGCGAGCGCACGCGCGAACTGGTGGACCTGGGCGTCGGGGTCGCCGAGGAGAACGATCTGCCGCTGTGGATGGAGGAGACGGGGCCGACCTCCTGCCCCGGCACCAACGAGACCTCGCGGACGCACGCTCAGGCGCTGTGGACCTCGGATTTCACCCTGACCGCAGCCGAGGCCGGAGCCGAGCGACTCGCCTTCCACTCCACGCTGCAGGCATGCAGCGGCGGCGCCCCGATGAGCCCGATCTGCGCGAACGGAACCCTTGAGGACCCGGGATTGATCGCTGCCGGCCGCACCAGCTATCTCTCGCTCATGCAGCTCGGGTACCTGCCCGAAGGCCAGGTGCTGGCGCCCCACGTGAGCGGCGACGGCGCCGTCATGGTCCACGGGGTATACGGCGACGACGGGAGCATCGCGCTGGACCTCGTCGATCTGCGGGATCCCTCGGCAGCCGACGACTCCGCAGACGGAGGCGCGGTCGCCGTGGAGGTCAGTGCCCCAAGCGGCCTTCCCGGGGACGCGCCCCAGCGCTGGGATCTGGCCGACGGCTCACGTCTCTCCGGCGACGCGTTCGATGCCCGGGAGTCCGCGCTGACCGCCCCAGCGGTGCTCGACGGCGAGTTCGTTGACGCGACGCTCGCTCCGGCCCAGCCGCTGTCCGTGACCAGCGAGCCGGGGACGGTGACGCTGCTGCGGCTGGAGCCGGCCAGCAGCGGCGCTGAGCCCTCCGACGGCTAGCAGCGCGAGCCGCTCAGGTCTGTCGATTACTCGTGAGTTCGACGACGCGGGTCCCACGCCACTGGGTCGGCCGCTCGATCGAGACCTCCGACCTGCGCGTCCTGTATCCGACGAGGAGAACGGCTCTGGACCAGCAGGTGTCCAATGCGTAGCCGAGAGGAGAACTTCTGGACGACCGCCCGCAACACCTGTTGTATAGCTGACAACTGTTGTACTGGCTGTTCCTCAGCTTCCACACAGAAGCTACTGTGATGGGCGGCGTCGCGCGCGACGTCACTACACCCTCCCCCAAACGCCAGGAGACCCGATGAGCCCGAACGTCCCCCTCGATACCGTCAGCGTGATCGGTCTCGGTTACATCGGCCTCCCGACGGCCGCGGTGCTGGCCCAGGCCGGCAAGACGGTCATCGGGGTCGACGTCAAGCAGGCCAACGTCGACGCGATCAACGCGGGCACGGTCCCCTTCGTCGAGGAAGGCCTCGAGACCGTCGTCGCCGGCGTCGTCGCCCAGGGCAAGCTCTCCGCGCAGCTCGAGACCCCCGAGGCCGACGCCTACATCGTCTCCGTGCCCACTCCGTTCAAGGGTGACCACGACGCCGACCTCTCCTACATCGAGGCGGCCGCCCGCGGCATCGCCCCCAAGCTCTCCGGCGGCGAGCTCGTGGTCCTCGAGTCGACGGCCCCTCCCGGCGCCACCGAGCACATGGCGGACGTGATCCTCACGGCTCGCCCCGAGTTCACGCTCGAGCCGAACCTCCCCAACTCGCTGTACTTCTCCCACGCTCCCGAGCGGGTGCTCCCCGGCCGCATCATGATCGAGATGGTCGAGAACGACCGCATCATCGGCGGCATGACGCCGGAGGCAGCCGAACTGAACCGCGACCTCTACGCGAGCTTCTGCCACGGCGAGCTGCTGGTCACCGACGCGAAGACGGCCGAGATGGCCAAGCTGACCGAGAACGCCTTCCGCGACGTGAACATCGCCTTCGCGAACGAGCTGTCGATCATCGCCGACCGCCAGGGCATCGACGTCTGGGAGCTCATCGAGCTCGCCAACCACCACCCTCGCGTGAACATCCTCCAGCCCGGCCCGGGCGTGGGCGGCCACTGCATCGCCGTGGACCCGTGGTTCATCGTCTCTGCGGATCGTGAACACTCCAACCTGATCCGCACGGCGCGCGAGGTCAACGACTCCAAGCCCGAGCTCGTGATCCAGAAGGTGCTCGAGAAGGCCGACAAGTTCAAGAACCCGACCGTCGCCGCCCTCGGCATCGCGTTCAAGGCCAACATCGATGACCTGCGCGAGTCCCCCAGCCGCAACATCGCCGGGTCCCTCGCGGGGAGGCTCACTGAGGGCACTGTGCTCGTCGTGGAGCCGAACGTCGACGAGCTGCCCAAGGAGCTCGCCGAGCAGGGCAACGTCGAGCTGGCAGAGCTCGACTCGGCCCTCGAGCAAGCCGACATCGTGCTCCTCCTAGTCGACCACGATCCGTTCAAGCAGATCGAACGTGGACTTCTGCAAGAGAAGATTGTTATTGACACCAAGGGTCTATGGCGGTGATCGGTTCTTGGAGAACATGGCCCCGACAGCTAAAACAGACTGTAGCCTCCTTGCGAAAAACCTATCCGACTCACCTTCCTCCGAAGACAGCCAGCAAACTTTCGGAGAGCAAGACCGAAGATGACACCCTTCTAGACAAAGCTCGACTGCTTTCCACGGATCCGACTCGATTCGAGGAGGCAATGGCTTCATTTCGATCTGCGGTTGGGATATCTCACTACGATCCCCCACTAATGCTCGAGTACGCCAAATTTCTCGTCGCACACTCACGCGGCCCAGCAGCCGAAGAAGTACTTGCCATTGCACTCGCCCATGACGGAGCGCTCGTCGATGCATTGGAACTATACCTGGAGCTCGTAAGAGAGCTAAACCTCCCGGACATCCGGGCCAGATGGGCTCTGGAGCGACTTCGTGCGGATATCGATAACCATCCCCACTCGCATCGTGCCGCTCTAGACTATGCTATACCATATCGAATGGAGGATCTTCTCGACCGGATCGGCACTACCAGCGATCCTGTCAGTCGAGCTATCACACATATCGATCGCACATACGAAAATGGAACACCCCCGACCCTTAAATCAGTGCCTGCCTGTGCGGAACTCGGGGAAAACGACTCGCTACGTGCCCATCTCACTGTCACCTTGGGTCGCGGGGACCACTCCGTCTCCATCGCACTGCTGGAGCAAGCTGATTCTCGCGCCGTTCCCATCAATGCGCTGCGACGAGCGATTCGTCGCGTGCGGGCGACAGATGGGATCGAATGGACACTTGCCTACCTAGAAAAGTACCTTTCGTTGCGGCCTCACGATTCATGGGCACTGCACCTCCAGGACGAAGCCCAGAAGAGCGCTCACAGCAACATACAGATCGGCAGGACAGGATTCCCCTTCCCCGACACACGTGCCAACCCTGCCTTCGACGTGGAACCGCGCCGCGTACTTTACCTGGTACACAATTCCTTGCCGTACAGTGCGGCTGGATATGCAACGCGAACACATGGGCTCCTCTCCGCACTCAATCGAGAAGGATGGCACATCGACGGGGTTACCAGACTCGGATATCCGTATGACCTCCCGGGGATGGCAGACATCCCCGATGTTGCCGCCATCGACGATATCGGTAACGTCACCTATCGGCGCCTACTGAGTGGCCGAGAAATCGAGAGAAAGAACCCGATTTTTCACTACACCGAGAAATATGCAGATGCCGTAGCCCACCTCGCCCACGAGGAACGCCCCGCGCTACTCCATGCCGCATCGAACCACCTGAACGGCCTCGCTGCCGTGACCGCAGCGCGTCAGCTGGGAATCCCTTCCATCTATGAAGTGCGAGGGCTCTGGGAAGTGACAAGAGGCTCGCGCGATGCCTCGTGGATGCAAAGCGATGAGTTTCACTTTCTCGCCTCAATGGAAGCGGATGTAGCCCGAGGCGCAACTCGAGTCATCACCATTACTTCAGCGCTGCGCGACGAGATGGTCCGCCGAGGGGTCGATAGCAATAAGATCCGTATCGTCCCTAACGGCGTGGACACGTCCCGCTTCACTCCGATTCCTCGGGACGAAGAGCTCGCATCCCAGCTGAACCTGGTCGACTGCACAGTAATCGGCTACGTCGGGTCCGTCCTCGACTACGAAGGCCTCGATCTATTGCTTGAGTCGGCAGAGATTCTAAACCGAACCCGCGAAGACTTCCATCTTCTCGTCGTCGGGGGAGGCGCGGAACTGCGGCGACTGCAACAAAAGTGTCGAGACCGCGAGCTCGACCATGTCGTCACCTTCACGGGTCGTGTCCCCCATGAAGATGTAGAACGTTACTATTCGCTCATTGATATCGCGCCATTTCCCCGCCTCCCGTTACCAGTTTGCGAAATGGTTTCCCCCCTCAAGCCGTTCGAAGCGATGGCCATGAGCAAGGCGGTCATCGCCTCCGACGTCGCAGCACTCGCGGAGATCATTTCACCAGGTGTCAATGGATTTCTACACGCGAAAGGCGACGTCGATTCTCTCGTCGAGATGCTCACTAAGTTGCTAGACGACCCCGACCTAACGCGTCGCATCGGTGAGCGATCTCGTACATGGGTCACGGAGAACAGAGACTGGACTCGACTGGCCACTAATGTCGCGGACATTTACCGGGAAATTACCTAAATATCTCGACCCCGGTCTCACCGCAGTGCTACGTAATGGTATACGCAGTTCTGTGTGGCCCAATTTTGCTCGGACACACAGATGAAATCATCTAAATTGGGTGGAAAGCGTCACCAAGACAGTAAACCGGCTCTTCAGAGATGAGTGTGGGCGTGCCGGTGGTGTGGTGTAGCTGGGTATAGACGTCGAGGTCCTCGATGATGAGCGGACTCTTACCTCTGCTCGCACCAAGGACCTCGACAATGCTCAACCATAGTTGCGTATGCCCCGACGCGCTCGATCGCTGCGACCGATGCGACCTTCTCCTGGACTTCCCCGGCCTCCATCTGGTGGCCGTCTCGAAGACCCGGGCCGGGCTGGTCCTCGAGGTCGAGTCCTGGGACCCGGTGACGGGATGTCCTGGTTGCGGGGTCATCGCCACTGGCCACGGCCGGATCACGATCGAGATGATCGACGCTCTCTGGGCGGGTCGGCCGGTGCGGATCCGATGGCGTAAGCGCCGCTGGATCTGCCGCGAGGACCTTTGCGCGGTGGTCTCATTCGTGGAGCAGGACCCCGAGGTCTGCGCGCCGCGTGGCCTGCTCTCGACCCGTGCGATCCGGTGGGCGATCAGCCTGCTCCGCCGCGAGGGAGCGACGATCCAGGGCTTGGCCAGGCAGCTCGGCACGACCTGGAACACGGTCTGGTCGCAGGTCCAGCCGCTCCTGGCACGGGCGGCGAATGACCCGGCCCGGTTCAAGAACGTGCGGGTCCTGGGCGTGGATGAGCACATCTGGCATCACCGTGATCCGCACAGGCGCGGGCCGAAGGAGCTCACCGGGATGGTCGACTTGACTCGCGGACCACACCCCACCGCGAGGCTGTTGGACCTGGTCCCGGGCAGATCCGGGAAGGCCTACCGCGACTGGCTGAACAACCGCGGCAAGAAGTTTCGTGAGGGGATCCGGATCGCGACGTTGGACCCGTTCCAGGGATACAAGAACGCGATCGATGACCAGCTCGAGGACGCCACCTGCGTGCTGGACGCGTTCCATATCGTCAAGCTCGGCGGTGCCGCGGTCGACGACGTCCGCCGCCGGATCCAGCAGGAGACCCTCGGCCACCGCGGCCGCAAGGGTGACCCTCTGTTCGGTATCTGCCACGTCCTCCGCGCAGGGCGTGAGCGTCTGACCACGCGCCAGCAGACACGGCTGGAGACTGCGTTCGCCGCCGATCCCAAACACGTCGCGGTCGAGGTTGCCTACCAGTGCGCCCAGGACCTCCGAGACGTGTTCCACCAGTCCACTCCACGCCCGCGCAGGGGCGCCGGCTCGCTCAGCGGCTCATCGACACGCTGCCCGGCTGCCCGATCCCCGAGATCGCGCGACTGGGGAAGACCCTGCGCCGCTGGAAGGTCGCGTTCTTGGCCTACTTCGACACTGACGGTGCGAGCAACGGCGGGACCGAGGCCGTCAACGGCATCATCGAGCTCGGCCGTCGGATCGCCCGAGGGTTCCGCAACTTCGAGCACTACCGACTCCGTATGCTCTTCATCGCCGGCGGACTCGACGCCTCACCCCACACTCAACTCTGAAGAGCCCCTTACAGCCGAAGCAAGACGCGCTGGTATCATGCCCGAGAACACCGCACACAAGCTCCGGAGACCACTCAATGCTACTACTTTCCTCATACCTATCCAAAGTTGAGCCGAAGTTCGATGGTTACTGCTGGATTGGCTCGGACCTTATAATCGGACAGTCCGGGGCAGACGATTACCAAGCCCGGACAGGCAAGAGCGTAACGCCGGGAAACGACGGATGCTACACCGTGGTATCGCGTAACGCCAACGGCTGGACGGTTGGTACAGACTCGCGGGGGCTTGCGCGCATCTTTTTCTACCAAAATGGAGACAAATGGGCGCTCAGTTCTTCTTTCTATGAGCTTATAAAGCATCTTCGATCCAACGGCGTTCGCCTAACCCATCTCGATTCACTACTTGCGGCACTTGGTGTACGACGGGGCTTTAACGATCAGCTAACGACATCGATGACACCAATTGCAAACATTGAACTTCTCCCGTCTTTCGCATCCGCGCTGATCAACCACCCCAGCATCGAGATACTTTCGTCCCCGCCCCGGAAGCTGCCCGACTACGACACGGCACTGGCAGAGTACATTTCCGTCTGGAGATCGAGACTTTCCACGCTTACCACTGATGACCGAATTTCGATTCAGTGCGACCTTAGTGGCGGCATCGATTCCCGGGCTGTACTGGCGTTCATGATCGCCGAGGAGCATTTTGATCCAAATAATCATCGCTTTGCGATCGTGTCCGCACCGCACAAAATTAACGATTTTGAAGTCGCCAGTAATATTTCAGACTTTTATCGTCTCCCGCTCGGC
The DNA here is from genome assembly GCF_052378285.1 of Brachybacterium sp. AOP3-A1-3. NCBI lineage: Bacteria > Bacillati > Actinomycetota > Actinomycetes > Micrococcales > Dermabacteraceae > Brachybacterium > Brachybacterium sp. AOP3-A1-3. Next base: position 332,502 of record NZ_JBQSXM010000003.1, read on the forward strand.
GTTCAGCGTCAGAAGACTAAGAGCAAGATGGGTCAAAGCCGCGCCCTGGAGGAGTGGCGTCGAGATTCTTTGGGCGTATACCTTCCGGTGTATCTCCATAGCTCCCAGTTTGATTTTGGCGCGGTTCACGCACACGGTGCGGGGGGTGGCAATTTCCGCCCGTACTATAGCGGCCGAGATGTTTCCAGTCAGGCCGCCAAAGGAAGTGCCTATATGCACCCGGACGCCTTTACTGATTGGCGAGATCGCGTAGCAGAGAGCTCGAAGAATTTGCAAGCATTTCGGCCGGACACTCCGCCGCTGGTCTTGCACTACAGAGAGTTCCGGAACCGCTTCCATTTCGGGCATCGCCCACATCACAATATTGTATTCTCTCCCTTAGAATCGATCCTGACCGATATGATCACTGATCGTCCTGATGGGCGTGACGGCAGACAGATCTACTTCGATGTCATGGAGTCTCTGGCGCCGGGATTAAAAGATATCCCTTTCGACCAGGAGTCGAAGAGTCCAACGCCTACGAATATCCAGGACCTGACCATTGTCAACGCTGCCACGGTAAGTACGGGCCGAATATTTGGGACACCCGTAGGAGGCGGGGCCGTCGGCGAGGACGGCGATGCGTACGCCGAGTGGATAGAAGAAGGGGCATTGGCCCTAGCCAAGGAAGAAGTAGCAGAAGCGATTGGGTTATCGGCATCCGAAAGCGCCCAAACCGCCGTTGACGAAGCGCGCGTAAATAAACGCCGCCTCCAGTCCCATAATGCCGATTTGCTCAATTTGTCTTTCGCCAAATCTGCAGATCTTATAATCAGCAACTAAAAGTCCTCTTCACGAATAGCGATGGGTGGTGTCATAGCGTCTAAGCAACACTCCCGGTCGGTGGGGGCTCGAGGCGAGGAGGCCTGGGATGGTGCGGCGGAGGCTCACGTTCACGGAGCGGATGGAGATCTCAACGGGATCGAAGGCCGGGTGGGGCGTCCGCAGGATCGCCTCTCACCTGGGTAGATGTCCTTCGGTGGTCTCCAGGTAGCTGCGGCGGAACTCGACGAAGACCCGTGGCTATCAAGCCGTGACCGCGGACGTGAAAGCGCAGCGTCAGCGGTCGCGCTCACAGGTCCGGAAAGTGGCGAAGGATCCGGTGCTCCAGGCCCGTGTGAACGCCGATCTCGCAGCGTCGCGGACGCCGAACGAGATCGCGGGTCGCTTGCGTCTGGATGCTGCAGACCCGACCGTTGAACGCATGGAGAACTCACCCGACGCCGAGGGTCGCACTGCCAGCGGAGAAGCGATCTACCAGTACATCTACGCGATCCCCCGCGGGTAACTCGCCACGCGCGGGGTCTTCTTGCAGTCCAAGCGGACCAAGCGCCGACCCCGCACGCCCGGCCGCACCCGGGGCGGACCGATCGTGGGGATGGTGCCCATCTGGGAGCGAGGCGAGGACGCCGCCAAGCGCCGGGTTCCCGGACATTGGGAGGGCGACCTGATCATCGGGAAGAACGGGTCCTCGTGCGCGGCGACGCTGGTGGAGCGGATGAGCGCCTTCACCGGCCTGCTGGCCCTGCCCTCCAAACACGCCGAAGGCACCGCGGACGCGGTCATCGAGTACTTCAACGAGCTGCCCGAGATGATGCAGACCTCGCTGGCCTGGGATCAGGGCAGCGAGATGGCTCAGCACGCGAAGGTTTCCCTGGCCACGGACATGCCGGTCTACTTCGCAGACCCTCATTCGCGGTGGCAACGGCCCTCGAACGAGAACACGAACCGGCTCTACCGGGAGTACATCCCCAAGGGCACCGTGATCCCTGACCATCAGCCCTACCTCACCACCATCGCGGAGGAGATCAACAACCGACCCCGACGCCGGCTGGGCTTCCTGACACCGACAGAATCCTTCGCCCGATTACTTGCCGGCGAACCCCATGTTGCTTCCACGCTTTGACACCAACTTCAGCGCGATTCCGTTATCGGTCAGCAGCCGCTGCGGGGTCCCATAGACCGCGGTGCCTTTGTTTAATACCGCGATCGCTGCTTCAGCGATCTCGCTGCCAGCCACCTGGGTGGCGACTGCGAGGCGGGAATGGTCGTCCTGGAGCTGGAAAATCACGCAGGCCCGGCCTTTGGCCAGGACGTATTGGATCGCATCCAGCTGCCAACAAGCGTTCGGTGCCGGATAGTCGAACCGTCACCAGGACGCACGTGGCCGCTTCCTCGGCTCCACCCGTGCCACACCCCGTTCGCGGAAGATCCGCGCCATCGCCGCGACCGACGGTGCCGGCAGGCCCATCGTCTTCATCCGGTCGTGGACGATGATCGGACCGTGATCTAGCCCGGATGCTTCGAGCGCGGCTCGGACCTGAACAGCCTGGACCTTCACCTACTCACCGAGCTGGACCGGGGAGGATTGGGGGCGTCTGGAGCGGGGTGCGAGCACAGCAGCAGGGCCGTCCGCGAGGGTACGTGCCCGCAGCACGTAGAACGTCTTGCGAGAGATTCCATGCTCGACGCAGAACGTGCTCACCGACCCGCGCGAAGCGTCATCAGGCCACCGCAAGATGGCGAGGCGGACAGCGGGATCGACGGGCTCGTTTCTGCTCACCGCCCATTTTCACCGACGAAGTGTCACCACCAAGAACCCTCGAAGTGTCACCGATGTCCTGAGGCAGAACTGTCACCGATGTCCTGCGACATCACACAAGCGCAAAAGAAATCACAGTTTCGCATCAATTCTAAAACCGGTGACTACGGGGCCACCCCAGTCCGAAACCTCCTTGACATCGGATATAGATCCGTCCAAAATTCCCTCGCAAACGCTTCGAAGTTTAGATAAGGCGACGCTATCGCCTGCACAGACCAGCAACTGAAGCCCCGCTTCCGTAGCCTTAAGGTATCCGGCCATTTGACCCTCTCGGGCAGTGCGAAGGATCAGATCCCGCTGAACCTTATCGATCTTTGCCCCCTGTCTCCGAATCTCATATGTATATAGCTTGCGCGACTTATAGCGATGTTCGGGAAACGGAGTGAGTTCCACTGATGCGGCAAATCCAGACCGAAGTGATGGCTTTAAAAGCGCAAGTTCGTATGCAACCCTCTCATCGCTTTCAATGCCAGAACGACTACTGGACGGAAAAAGGAAATCAAGATACGCACTCGGTACGTCTTGCCCCGCACCTTCGGTGGGGTACATGTTTACGCCGATTTGGGGGCGTGGATTCATTTCAAGAACGGTGAAGTCAGGGCTTGGCTTATCCCAGTCTTTCGCGCAGAGAACATCTACGCCTGCAATGAATATATTCGGTACGGCCTGAACCGCTCGCACCGCCGCCTCAGCAATAGCCCCGGGAAGAACGTCCGTGACGTCAACGACGTCGCCTCCCGCGGACGCATTAGCTGCCCTGCGCAACGCTAAATATCGACCTTTCTCGGGAACGGAATTCAGAGTCAAATTCTCTTCTGAGAGGCGTTGTAAAACTTCATAGTCGACTTCAATCAACCCCTTACTAAGGAAAGGGTTAGAGCTTCTTGACTTATTTTTACGGCTAATCAACTCTCGTACCGACAACTCTCCGTCGCCGCTCACATTCGCAGGAATGCGCTTGCATGCAGCAACCGCCCTATCTCCGATTACTAAAATACGAAAATCTTCGCCATCGCAATGCTCTTCGAGTACAATATTGGATACCCCTAGTTCATTTACCAGATAGTGATAGCCTGCGACGAGACTTTCGTGAGAGTTAATGCCGGTAAGTACTCCCCTCCCAGTGCTGCCCGCATTTGGCTTTAGAACCAGCGGGAATCCCACCGACCGCACAAACAGCTCAACCTCCCGCCAATCTCCAGCATTTGCATCGATAAGTATGCCCGCGGGAACTGGGATCCCCGCTGCCTTCATTAGCTGCTTCGTAAGTTCCTTATTTACGAGCTTTTTGAGGTCAGCCACTCCAGTTAAGGAAATTGGCCGCGATTGGCTCATGGACATAACCTGGCGCCCATCGCTAATTTCATATAAGTTTGAAATGTGGTCTTGGAACGTGACGGTCAGTCCGCGACGCCAGGCTTCAAGCGCGATTGTGTACGTGGAGAGCCCGCCGGACCCGTACCCCTGCCTGACTACTTCAGGCAAAAATGCTGATGGATATGAAACACTCAAGTTAAATTAAGTCCCTTCTGGACATTGCTCTTCCATCAATTCTGCGGGAACGACCGACTCGACCAGCGCTTGCCAGACGCGAGTCAGCCCATCATAGTATAGCGACTCCCCGCATCCGAGCTGTCATATTCAGCGACATCGGTGACAGTTATGTGTAAAGACTTTGGTGACAATGGTCTGATCCGGATATTCGGCCCAGGTGTTACGAGAGTCGCTCTGGTGCCGGCGGCTGCGGATAGGAAGACTAGCCCCAGCATGTCGAACGGTAACCGAAACTACCCCAAACAGGCTGCCCAGAAGCTCGGTCAGGCAGACCGGGTACTCGCCTATGGCGCGGACGTCGCCGCGGCCTGTCGCGAGCTCAACGTCATCGCGAGGAGCTACTACCAGCGGCGAAACCAGTACGGCGGGACCTCCACTCTCGCCTGCGACCTCGTCACCAAGATCCGTGATTTCATCACCGGCTGGAACCATCGAAAACTCCCATTCGTCTGGACCAAGACTCCCGAGAAATTCAACACCAAATTCAACTGCAACGAAACTTTAACGGCGAGCCACTGGGAACCTTTGGGCTCGGCGCCACAAAGAGACCTGGACCAATGACACCAATCGCTCACAGGATCTTAAACAGCGTGGTCACAGATGCTCGGACCTCTATCGGAAAGGCGAACCCGACAGACCACGTCGGTTCCATTGACCGGTCCTGGCGCGAGCGCCAGCCACGCATGGGATTCATCTGACCTCGCACCGGTTCGATGAGACGACCCGAGCTTGTGATCTTCAGACGGATCGAGTTCTCGCCGGTGGAAACGAAAATGATCTCATCATCCGCCTTTTCCAGCTCGAAGTGACCCGAGATGTTGCTCCAGAGAACGCCCTCGCGAGTGTCCGGCGACTGCGAGAACACCGAGTCTTTGATCAACAGCTCGTCTCCGGGCCGAAACACGAGTCGACGCCGGTGGATGTAGTCCGTGTGATGCACCCGCGCGGACAGGTCAAATACGCCGTCGCCCTGCGCGCACTCCGTCAGTCCACTGCCATATGGCGCTCGCTTGCGGCGGTCCTGATTCCTCCCGTCGACCATGAGCGTGTTGTGCGCCATAGTGCCCTCGAAGTACTGGCGCTCCGTCGAGGCGTAGTAGAAACCCTCGTTCCGAAGCGGTGAGTTCGGAGGCAGCAGTTCACCATACCCGTAACGGCCCGAATCCGTGAGGATTTGCTGACCCCGGTCATACCAGACCAGGGTGAGATCGTCGGCGTGTTTGTGCGCGCGCGAGTGAAACGCCGCGCTGAACGCGATATACCCGGATTTCTCGAGATCGCCGGCTGCCTTTGGAAGCGGAGATCTGACGAAAGCATAGCCGCCCTCAGAAAAAACCTTCATCTCTACCGAGGGCGGCGTGCCGTCCTTGCCATTCTTGAGGATGAAAAGCGTTTCCGGGTCAATCGACGCTGCGTTCTTGAGGACCATTCTGGTCTCCGGCGAGTCCCCGAACTGGACGATGTTTCCATCGGGTTGGACCATCCAGCCCAGGACGTTAGCAGCGCGGGAGATGCGGAGTCTGATCTCGTCATCCGTGATGAGCCCGTCCTCGACGGCCCGTTCGAACGATCTGAGCAACATGCGATGATAGTCTGGCGAGTGCTCTAGATGGACACCGTCGGAAGCGAACTGGGTGGCCGCCATCTTGCGCATACGCTCTTCACCCTGAGCCCGAGCGGAGCCGACCAAGTCGAACCACGGCGCAAATCGCGCCATGTGCAACTGGGAAGCCGCCGTGTAAAAGCCGTGATTGTTGTTGGCGTTGAATGCCCGATCACGGTGCAGTTCATCGAGGTGGCGGGACAACTCCTCGGCGAGGATGACGGCTCCGTCCCGCAGTTCTGGAAACTGCGCAACGCGAAGAGTGAGGGCCAGTAGATAGGGCACCCTCAAAGCGAGCGACATGTCGTACCACGCCATCGGGTCGTCGTCAGCATCGGCGTCGGGATGTTCAGCGATCCAGTTCAATGCAATTCGGAGGGCGGTCCGGAGCCACTCGACGTCTTCGGTCTTGTCGTACTCTCGCAAGAGAGGCTCAAGAAACGCGAGTGTATGGACGTTGAAGCCCCACGTGCGATCCGTTGCACCGTAAATCGACCAGTTCTCGATCTGAGTGACCTTCACGGGCTCGAAGGACTTGTAGCGCCAACCCTCGCCGACGATATCGTCCGCGGTCTGACGCATCGCCTCGAGCGAGAACCATCCTGTAAGACGCGGAATATCTGTCTCGGCCATGCGTTGGATTATCTCGCCTGCATTGAGATGGCGGGCGGCCAACGCGAGCTCAGCCTCCACGAGCGCGTTCCGTGGCCCGTCATACCCGAGCTTGCGATACACACGGTAATACTCGCCCACGTTGCCGAGCCACGTGCGGTGATTACGAACCCAGTTTGCGGCACGAGATGCGAGATCACCACGGAGATCGGGATCGACCAATAGTCGCTGCAGAACTCGTGCGAGATCCTCGGCGTCGCCCGCCCTGAATAGTTCCACCGCTTGGCACTGGGTAGCGATCTCCCGCAGCGCCCCCACATCGGAGAGGACAACAGTGCGCCCGGTGGAGAATGCCTCGAATGGCTTGAGGGGGGTCACTAGATCGGTAACGTCGGATTTTTTGCGCGGAACCACGAAAACGTCGATGAGACCGTAGTAGCGCAAGATGTCCTCGTGGGGAACTCGACCGGTGAAGTACACGTTCGCGATCCCCGCATCGGCGGCGTGCTGGCGCAGTGTCGACGTATAGTCGCCGTCGCCAACGAGTAGCAGACACATGGGGACGCCGCTGGACAGTTGGGCGATGCGGAACGCCTCAAGTAGCGTGTCGATGCCCTCGTATTCAACAATCGAAGAGATGTAGCCAATTGTGACAGAACCCTCCGGGAGACCGATCTGAGCGGCGAGGTCCTCGTCCCGCTCCTGGACCGGGAAGGCGTCGGTGTCGACCGCATTGGGAACGATGGTCACACGATCGGGGTCGATCGCCCCGGAGGCGGACTCGAGGATGTAGTTACGCATCACCTCGGCGAGTGTGAACACATGGTCGGGCAGCAGTCGCGCCGACTCCTCGGCTTGCTTCCGCAGTTCGTACGCGGGCGGGCGGCCATAGATGCTAAAACGAGCGTCCTGGTCGCGGGCCCAGCCGCTCGCGTTGACGATGCGCGAAAGCCACGACTCCTCCCAGAACCCTCGTGACTCGTACACCGTGGGGATCCCATACCTTTTGCCCACCACGTCGACGATCAGAGCATTGAAGAAGTCTGATTGCGCGTGCAGGATACTCGGCCGCAACTCGAGCACCACACGGGCGAACTCTTCCATATTGGATCGGAGCCACTCATCCAAGAAGTATTCATTGCGACGCCGGCCCGGCAGGACAAAATATTCAATACCCTCGACCTCGTAATACTGACGTTCCGCGGAGGGCTCTCGCATGATGCCGCTCTGGCCCACGATCACAGGTCGAAGGCCGCGGGCGGCCTGCGCGGACGCCGTGTACTGAGTGCGCAGCGTGTACCCGGTCTGCGTGTCAGGCAGAACACGCCCCACCATGTGGATGATGGGGCCGGCGGGGTCATATGCTTCCCCGTCCGGCAAATCAGCTCTCACAAGCGTCGGCTCACGGAACACAGTGATCTCTTGTTGCATCTTTTCGACGGCCAGATGATCGCTGTCTCGGCCCGTGACGTCGTAAAGGCATCCCGCGACGCGAGCGGCGAGGTCCCAATAACCCGTACGGCGGAAGAACTGGAACAGCATCCGCAGGTCAGTGAGGCGCTGGCCCGTGAGCACGTCGAAATTCTCGATCAGCGGGCGCAAGGCGAGGTAATCACCGCGCTCGACGTACTCCGCGTAGAGCGCACGTGCCTCGTCCTGATCGATGAGGGTGGCCGGCGCCCGTCCAAGCTGCAACGCCGATTCGAAGGCCAGTCGCCGGGGCATGGTGGATCGAGTGCCTAGATCGGTCACCGAAGTCTCGAGGCCCTCCAGGAAGTGCGCCGGCACGCGCCGGCGGAGGATCCGCAGCTCGGCGCGGGACCGGGCGGCCATGCCTCCGATAGAGTCCAGGCGTTGCGATGCCTCCGCCTGCCGTTCAGTGGCCTGCACGGCCTCGGTGCGGCCGCGACGCTCTTCTTCGTGCAGCCGCGCGTCCAGCCCGGACATTCGAGTCGCCATCCCATCTAGCCGTCGCGTTGCACGCTTGCTTACAACGATAAGCCCGGCGATGGCGAGCGCGACGTCGACAGCTAAGAGCACCATTCCGACCACTGCGGCCGACGCGGAACTCGTCATGATGCCCAAGGCGAACAGAATGAGCGCCGCGACCCCAATGATACTAGTGGCGACAAGCAAGGCGATGACAGTTCTTCGGATCATGACAGTTCCTTCCGCGGCTCGGACCCGAGGTCCTCGGGGCGCTCGGCATCCGCGAACTTCCACTTAATTGCCGCGACAGTTCGCTCTGCAGCCCTGCCGTCACCGTACGGGTTCACGGCATTCGCCATAGCGGCGTAGGACCCTTCGGAGTCCAGTAGCAGAGCCACCTCATCGACGAGGCGCTGACGGTGCGTACCGATCAGCTTGACCGTCCCCGAGACAACGGCCTCCGGGCGCTCGGTATTCTCGCGCATGACGAGAACAGGCTTGCCGAGACTCGGCGCCTCTTCTTGCACGCCTCCCGAGTCGGTCAGGACGATGTCTGCAAGGTTCAGCGCCTGGGTAAATTCGGCGTAGGCGAGCGGTTCGATGAGCAGGACGTTTTCCAGACCCTCAACGGCAGGACGGATCGCTGCGCGCACCTTAGGGTTCTTATGGATCGGGAACACTACGGTCAGGTCGGGGTATCTGCGGGCCAGGCCGGCCACCGCAGAACCGATATCTTCCATGGCCGAGCCCAGATTTTCACGGCGATGAGCGGTCACGAGTAGCACCCGGCCGGCGGTGTCAGCATCCTTCGCCTTCTGCAGCGCCTCGAGCCGCTTGTCCGCGAACCTCACGTTGAGGTTCTTGGTCGCGAACATCAGCGAGTCGATCACGCTGTTGCCAGTCACCACGATGTTGTTCTCGCTGATGTCCTCGTGGGTCAGATTCGCCTTGGAGCTTTCGGTCGGAGCGAGGTGGAGGGCAGCGATCTGGCTGGTAAGTTTGCGGTTCGCTTCCTCGGGGAAAGGCGAGTTGATGTCACCGGAGCGAAGACCAGCTTCCAGGTGGATCACCGGGACCTGGCGGTTGAAAGAGGCCACGGCCGCGCCCATCACAGTGGAGGTGTCGCCCTGGACGATCACGGCATCGGGCTTTTCGATCTCGAGAATCTCGTCGATCCCGGAGATAACCTTGGTAATGATGCCGTTCAGGGTCTGGCCCTCGCTCATGATGTTGAGATCGTGATCCGGGACGATCTCAAACACGGTGTTGACCTGGTCGAGCATCTCGCGATGCTGTCCGGTGACCACGCAGATGCTCTCGAGCTCCCCGTCCGCCTCGATGGCCTTGATGATGGGGGCGACCTTGATCGCTTCCGGGCGGGTGCCGTAGATGGTCATGATGCGCAGTGTCATGTTGTGCTCCTCAGCGTCGCGTCTGTCTCGGTGAGTCATCAATATTGGGAAGAATGGTTGAGGGGAACGACTTCTTGGGAGAGAGCCTTCTCCGGTCATAGACCTTGGTGAAGGGGTCCGGTTCGAAATCGGGGACATCTTCGGCGTTCATCGCCGACGGTGCTCGCTCGGGGTCTGCGTCGAGGACGAGCTGACCCACTCGCCGGCTAGGCTCGCCGTCGAGAACGGCCTCGCGGAGAAGATCCGCGGCGGTCTCTTCATTGCCCTGAGCAAGGTTATGAGCAAACCATCGGTACTTGCGTGCCACTTCGACAGCATCACCGTCGAGAACGACTTGGCCGCGCTCCATCCAAATTGCGCGCGAGCACATGCTCTCGATGGTCTGCGCAGCGTGATTGACTAGGAACACCGTGCCAGCCTTCTCAAGCATCTCGTCCATCGCACGCTTGGATCGCTCGGCGAATGTGGCATCGCCCGTGGCCAGCGCTTCGTCGATCATCAGTATGGATGGGTCTGCGGCGAGCGAGATCGCGAACTTGAGTCGCGATCCCATCCCTGACGAGTAGGTCCGCATTGGGAGATCGATCGCTTCTCCGAGTGCCGACACTTCCACAACCTGTTCGAAGATCTCATCCGCCTGCGCTGGGGTCAGTCCCATGGCCAGGGCCCCGAGCTTGACGTTCTGCGCGCCGGTGAGCTCCGGAATGAGAGCGGCATTCACTCCGAGCAATACCGGCTTGGCAGAGGTCATCACGGTGCCGGAACTGGGGCTCTCAAGGCCCGCCAGCGTGCGCAACAAAGTAGATTTCCCCGACCCGTTGCGCCCGATGATTCCTACGAACTCTCCAGAGCGCGCGGTGAACGAAACTCCGCGGAGAGCAGACACGCTGACGTGCTGCTTTCGGGTCAGCTTGCCGAGCAAACCCGGTCGAGGGGTCCGATCCGTGCGCACTACCTTGTACCGCATGCGGACGTTGTGCGCCACGACGGTCACCGGGGACTCGGCTGGCGCGTGCCATCGCTCATTGGGCGACTCGCCTCCGTCGCTGCGGCCCGACGCCTCCGCGTCACTGCTCGTCGCCATACGTCGCCTCCCCCTGCCAGAAGTAGAGGAAGCCGAACAGCGTCAACCCGCCCGCCCACGCCCCGAGCACCATCCAATGCTCCGCGGCCGGGACGACGCCGTCGATGATGACTTCTCTGTACATGACGATCATGTGGTATACGGGATTCGCCTGGATGATCGCCATGATCGCCGGATGGTCCGACCATCGGTCGATCGGGAAGATCACCCCGGACCCGTACATCATGAAACGGCCCACGAAGGACATGAGCTGCGAGACGTCCGGGATCATGAACCCGATCCGTGCGGTATAGAACGAGATGCCGAGGTTGAGGAAGAACTGCAAGACGTAGATAGGGAGCACCAAAAACCAGGTCCACTCCGGAGACTCGTACGGCGGGATCAGGATCACCAGAAGCAGAACGACCGCGATCGTGTACTGCATCTGCAGGGTGTCCCGGAGCTCCGCTGCGATCGCGAGGGACGCCCGCGGGAAGGAAAAGGCCCGGATCATGCTGCGCCCTGAGGACAGAATCGCCGGCCCCGTGCTGATGCTTCGCATCGTGGAACGGAACATCAGGATGCCCACGATGATGAACGCCGGTACGTTCTCGACCCCCTCAAGGACCCTGCTAAGGATGACGCCGAAAATCAGGTAATACATGAGCGCGTCGAGAATTGGTCGCAACAGCAGCCAGAGGCCGCCGAGGCGGTTCCTGCTGTTCTGGGTCGCCACGCGGTGGCGAGCGTCCATCCAGATGAAGTGACGGCGATCCCACAGCTGGGAGAGGTACTCGATGAGACTGGGGCGGACGCCCACGGGGCTCAGGCCCTCGGCCTGCAGTCCACGAGCATCTAGAGCCTCGACGATCTGTCGTGCAGTTCTAACGTCATTCGCCACCGCCCCGCCCTCCGTTCCGTTGCCCAGCCACACGTTCGTACAACCCGCTATATCGTCTCACTAGTTCTCCCCATGATCGGGACCGGGCTACTGCAAGGCCATCGGCTCCTTCCCGAGGCACTGGATAATGAGGGGCCGCCCATTTCTCGATCGCCTCAGCAAGAGCTTCAGGATCACCCGGGGGCACGCAGACCGCCACAGGGGGCCCGCCGGGAGGCGAGACCGCCTCCCTCAGTGCCGGGAGGTCCGATACGATTAGCGGCCTGCCGAGGGCCATGGCTTCGACCGGCTTCTGCGGCGTCACCGTCCTTGTCACCTCCATGTCCAGCCGAGGAATCACGATCAGGTCGAGAGCCTCCACCCATCGCCGCGCCTCTCCGCGCTCGATCCGGCCTGGGAGGAGAACCCGATCCTGGATTCCCAACTCCTCCGCGAGAGCGTCCAGCCCAGGGCGCGAAACTCCTTCTCCGGCGATGACGATCCGAAGACGACTCCGCAGATCCGCAGGGACCTGCTCATCCTCCATAAGCCGTGCGGCAGCCCGAAGCAGCACATCGAATCCCTCGTAGTCGACCAGAGCGCTCACCGCTCCGATGAGAAGAGCGTCCTGACCGAAATTGGGCGTGTTGTGAAGCCCAATTATCTCCCTCGCGCGGCCGATGCTGACGTGGTCTTCGAAGAGAGAATCGTCCACACCGTTGGGCACCAGTGTGATCGACTCCCGATCAACCCCACGCTCCGCGAGCTCATCAGCCATGGTCTTCGACAAGGTCACGACTGCATCTGCGTCGCGGGCCAGCTCGCTTTCCCTTGCCACGATGAGACGGCGACGTTCGGAACGCGAGGTGACCGCACGCCCCTCCTCGCTCCGATGCGATGCCACCCATGTTTTCTCCATCAACCCGCGCACCTCGAGCACCCACGGCAGTCCGGTCCTCGTGGAGATCTCCTGGGCCACCAGCGCATTCAAGTAATTGGTGGTGACATGCACAAGATGGGGACGGAACTCGTCGACCAGCTGCAAAGCGCGGTGGACTTCTACCTCGAGGCGCTCCTTCTGGGTCCGCGGAAGCCGCGCAGAAAGGGTGCGCACGTAACGGATGCCATCGACGATGTCTTCGTCATGAGCAGTCGGGATACCCACCATCACCGGATACCCGGTACGGGTCAGAGCGATCGATTCGATGCCCTGGTCTCGCAGAGCGGTCAGGATCCGGTGGCTGCGCAGCGAGTATCCGGACTGGGTATGTGGCAAGGAGTTAGTCAGTAGGTGCAGCACACGCAGCGGCTCGCCGTCGCGGCGCTCTGTCGGCGTAGACTCCTGCGCGGGTGTCGGGGTCGAGAGCCGGAAGCCCGGCTGGAGGAGCTGTAGCTCGCTGCGGAGACGGCGCGCGTAGCGAGAGTCGCGCTGCCCGTCCCGCTCCAGGACGTCCAGCGCTTCGCTTATCCCTCCGCGGGACCAGGCCGCACGGGCACGTGTAGCGGCAGGAGCGGTGGAAGGGATCAGGTCGACCCGGTCCAGGAGGATGGCCACCTCACCGGCCAGACGGGACATTTGTCGCCCGGAGTGGACGTTCGCTCGCTCGACGGCCTGCTCGGCGTGCGCATCACGCCCGACTATCACGGACCCCAGGGCACCAACAGCGGGCACTATCGCGCCGGCCTGCTCCAGCGCCCGACCCACCGCCATCCGAGGAGTGAAGGGAAGGCGCCTGCTCACCTGGATGGCGAGAAGTGCCGGATCGTCGACCAGATGCTGCAACGCGGCCGTCGCGAGAAGCCTTCCGTTCCGGAGGGCTCGCTGCGCGGACGACACGATCGATGTCGTCTTCAGCTCGCCACGCGCAACAGGAATGTTCACGTGTCTGAGAATACCCAGCGAGAAGACCGTGCCGATCCTGCGACGGGCCATCTCCGCAGGTCGCACAGCATGACCATGCGAAAGGCCACGTTGCTTCGCGGTACTGACCGGTGATTCCTCAATGCTCTATCGCCCCCGCGATGCGCTCGCGCAGTTCGATGAACTCGGGCATTCTGCGCATCTCCTCGCCGAGCACGCGGCCCGCGCCGGCGGAGAGCGTGACGTCCTGGTCGAGCACGACGCGGCCGGGGCGGGCGCTCATCACGAGCACCCGGTCGCCCAGGAACACCGCTTCGTCCACGTCGTGGGTGATGAAGAAGACCGTGCGGTGCTGCTCGCGCTGGAGCGTGAGCAGATCGCCCTGGAGCCGGGAGCGGGTGATCGCGTCGAGCGCGCCGAAGGGCTCGTCCATGAGGATCACGTCGGTCTCGTTGGCGAGCACGCGGGCGATCTGGGCACGCTGCTGCATGCCGCCGGAGAGCTCATAGGGTTTCGCATCACCGAAGTCCGGCAGTCCCACCAGCTCGAGGTACTCCTGCGCCTTCTGCGCGCGCTCCTTCTTCCCCACCTTGCGCATCCGCATCCCCAGTGCCACGTTGTCGCGCACCGTGAACCAGGGATAGAGGTTGGGCTGCTGGAACACGACGCCGCGCTCGGCGCCGGGGCCACCGATCTGCTCGCCCCGGTAGCGGGCGGTGCCCCCGGTGGGGTCGAGGAAGCCGGCGATGATCTTCAGCAGCGTGGTCTTCCCGCAGCCGGACGGCCCCACCACGCACACGAACTGCCCCTCGGGGATCTGCAGATCCGTCTCGGCGAGCGCATGGACCACGTCCCCGGAGTCGGTGACATAGCGCTGGGAGACCCCGTCGAGAGTGACGACCGGAGCCGCCCCTGCCGTGCCTGGTCCTGTCGTGCCTGTTCTTGTCATGCCTGACTCCGCCGCGTCAGTCCCCGTCTGCTGCTCGCTCACTTCGCCGCCTCCTCGATCGCATCGCCGTAGGGCATCTCTGCATACACCGAGCTGTCGGCGAGCGCGTCGATCTCGCGCTGCTGCTCGAGGAACTCGTCAGTGCCGCTGAACGCCTCGGCCAGTCCGTCACCTCCGAAGTACTCCGGCCCTGCCTGCTCCTGCAGCGTGGGGTAGAGGTAGCCGTCCAGCAGCTTCTGCGCGTCCTCGACCGGCACGCCGAGCTGCACGCTGATGGAGACCGCGGCCTCGTCGGGCTCCTCGGTCAGCAGCCGGGTGCCCTCGGCCTGCACGAGGGTCCACATCCGCAGGAAGTCAGGGTTCTCCTCGAGGAACGAGGCGGTGCCGGCGACCAGATCGTAGGTCGGTGCGCCCAGGCCCGCGCTGTCCTTGCTCGAGAGGATCGGGTGACCGCTCTCCACCAGCTGGGTGAGCGTGGGCTCCCACACCCAGGCCGCGTCGATCTCGTCGCGCTGCCAGGCGGCGAGGATCGCGTCGGTGGCGAGGTTGATGACGCGCACCTTCCCGGTCAGGCCTTCCTCACCGAGCGCCGTGAGCAGGGAGTAGTGCGCGGTGGAGCCGAAGGGCACCGCAATCGTCTTGCCTGTCAGGTCGGCGAGCTTCTCGACGTCCGGGTCCTTCACGATGAGGGATTCGGCGTCGCCGATGACGTCGCTGATCCAGATCACCTTGACATCCTTGGACAACGGCGGGGACGCGGACTTCACGGCGGGGCTCGAGCCCACCTGGGAGATGTCCAGCGACTCGGACCCGAAGGCCTGGATGGCGTCACCGCCGGAGTTCATCTTGATCCAGGAGATGTTCGCCTCGGGCATGCACGCCTCGAGCAGCTCCAGGTCCTTGACCACGAGGTCCCCGTTGGGGATCGCCTGCCACCCCACGCGAGCGGTGGTGGTGATCGACGGGTCCGGGTCGACGGGGCAGGCGACGTCGCCGGCGAAGTTGTCCGGGTGGCTGGTGCGGCCGGAGGACACACAGCCGCTCAGCGCCAGCGTGAGACCGAGCGCGGCCGCCGTGAGGCGCAGCGCCATGCCGCGACGCCTGGTGGGAAGGGGATTCATAGGTCTCAGACCTTTCCGTGCCAGGGCACCAGGCGGTCGCCGATCCATCGGATGCAACCATCCAGGGCGACAGCCACGAGCCCGATGACGATGATGCAGGCGATGGTGAGCGGAGTCTTCAGCTGGGTGCCGGAGATGTAGGCGAGACCGCCGATGCCGGGGATGCCGTTGTTGAGCTCGGCGGCGACCACGGTGGTCCAGGCGAAGCCGATCGCCAGGCGCACCCCGGAGAGGATCGAGGCGGTGGCCGCCGGCAGCACCACGAAGCGGGCGATCTGCGGCGATCCCGCGCCCATGCTGCGGGCGGCGGAGACGTAGTCCTCGCGCACCCCGCGCACGCCGTCGATCGTGGCGATGACGATCGGCGGGAAGGCGGCGAGGAACAGGAGCAGGAACTTCGAGAGGTCGCCGATGCCCACCCACACGATGATCAGGCCGATGTAGCCCAGCGGGGGCAGGGCGCGCAGGAAGTTCAGGTACGGGGCGAATGCCGTGTTCGCGGGCTCCCACATGCTCATCAGCCCGCCCAGCGCGATGCCGGCCACGGCCGCCAGGGAGACGCCCACGCCGATGCGCTGCAGGGAGGCGAGCAGGTGCTCCCAGAGGTAGTAGTTCTGCACCCCGCAGACGGTGCGCCCCGTGGCCTCATCGACCTCGATACACCGGTTCGCGTCGACGAACGCCCCGAAGACGGCCTGAGGGCTGGGCAGGTACAGCGGGTCCACCAGCTTGAGCGCGGTGATCAGCCACCACAGGGCCAGGACCACCACCAGCACGCTGGCCTGGAGGAGCCGGTTGCGGCGCAGCCGGCGGGATCGGCCACGCCGAGCCGCCTTGGCGACCCGGGTCGAATGCTCGCTGTCCTCGGCGGGATCGGGGCCTTCTGCTGGATCGGAGCCCCCGGCGAACCCAGGATCCGCGGAGGATCGGGCGGCCGCTGCCGCGCTGGCGCTGTCACTCATGAGCTGCTTGAGCTCCGTCCCGTGTCGTCGATTCGCTGGGTGGACACTACCCCGCGAGGGCAGGCGTGACGGGCGTTCCGCCCAGTCAGCCCCTCGATCGAACCCGACCCTCAGCCATCTGACCAGCCCTCGGAGCTGATCGTTACCGGACTGTTCGCTGTCGCGCCGCAGATTCGGACCAGAGCACGACCCGCCCCGTCGGCCGCATGACACGATCGACGAGACCGCCTCACCGCATCGAAGGACTGCTCACCGTGGAGACGCTCTACCATTCCGGCCCCATCCTGACGATGGTCGATCAGGACGACGCCCCGGAGGCGGTGATCGTCCGTGACGGACGGATCGCCGTCGTCGGCGCCCTGGACGACGCCCGTGCCTAGCTCGGACCCGAGGCCACCGAGGTCGACCTCGACGGCCGCGCCCTGATGCCCTCGTTCATCGACTCCCACGGGCACCTGCTGCAGCACGGCGCGCTGGCAGCCGTCGTCGACCTCGAGCACGCGACCAGCATCGACGACATCGTCGCCGCCTTCCGCGAGCGCCTCGCCCAGCGCGAGCCCGACGACCGCTCCCCGCTGATCGGCGCGAAGTACGACCCGAACCTGCTGGCCGAGGGCCGCCACCCCACCCGGTTCGACCTCGATGCCGTCACCACCGAGCTGCCCGTGTTCGCCCTGCACCGCAGCCTGCACGTGGCCGTCGGGAACTCGGTGCTCGTGGACGGGGCGGGCCTCACCGCCGAGACCCCGGATCCCGAGGGCGGGCGCTTCGGCCGCACTGCGGACGGCACCCCCGACGGCTACGTCGAGGAGCACCCTGCGATGGCCGCCTTCGCCGCAGCCCTCGACCCAAACCGCAGCGGCGGGCTGCTGCCCGGCGGCGCGGCCGACCCCTCCGCAGCGGTCTCGCTCGCGGTTCAGGACTACCTGCGCCATGGCATCACGACCGCGCAGGAGGGCGCCGCGGACCCCACCGGGATCGCGAGCCTCGTGGGCGTCGCCCAGGCCGGCGGGATCGGCCTGGGCCTGGTCTGCTATCCCGTCGTGCAGACGGGCACCGTCGCCTACGACACGCATCCGGACTTCGCGGGCGAGTACGTGGGCGGGCTGCGCCTGGGCGGGTACAAGATGATCCTCGACGGCTCGCCGCAGGCACGCTCGGCCTGGATGAGCGAGCCGTATGCGGCGATTCCCGGGGACGAGTGCCCCGGCTGCGCGTACCCGATCCACTCCCCCGAGCAGGTCGAGACGTACGTGCGCGAGGTCGCCGCCCAGGGCCGTCAGCTGATCGTGCACTGCAACGGCGACGCCGCGGCCGAGCTGTGGGTCGCCACGGTCGAGCGCGTCGGCGCCGAGGTGCCCGCCCTGCTCGGGGCCCGGCCGGTGATGATCCATGCCCAGACCGTGCGCGACGACCAGCTGGAGAGGATGGCGCCGCTGGGCATGATCGCGTCGATCTTCTCCGTGCACACCTGGTTCTGGGGCGACGTGCACCTGCGCAACGTCGGGCCCGAGCGCGGGCGCCGGGTCTCCCTCTCCCGCTCCGCTCTGGACCGCGGCGTGCGCATCACCCTGCACCAGGATTCCCCCGTCACGCCCCCGGACATGCTGCTGACGATCTGGGCGGCCGTGAACCGCATCAGCCGCGCCGGCCGGCCCGTGGGCCTCGAGCAGCGGATCTCCACCTGGGAGGCGCTGCGCGCCGTCACCACCGACGCCGCCTACCAGTACGGCGAAGAGGACACCAAGGGCCTGATCCGCGAGGGCATGCGCGCCGACCTCGTGATCCTCTCGGCGAACCCTCTGACCACCGTCCCGCAGGACCTGCGAGACCTCGAGGTGGTCACCACGATCAAGGACGGGGAGGTCGTCTTCGAGGCGTGAGGCCGCGCCGCCTCGTCCCCTCCCGGCCGTCCAGCGGCGCTGCGCGGCGGCGGTGTGCTTTGTGCGGAGTGCTGTGCACCGGAAGCTGACATCTGGATAACCCCCGTCACGAACGGGCGCCAGCAGCGCCGCATCGCACGGTCCGGCCTCGTACGCTCGGATCATGACTCTCGCCGGCGTCCTCGCGTTCCTGGGGCTCGGCGCGATCACCATGGACGTGCTCGGCGGCGTCATCGCGACCGGTATCCTCCTGCGCGGTGGGCGGCTTCGGCACCTGCTCGCCTTCTGCGGCGGCTACGCGCTGGTGATCATCCCGGTCACCGCCCTCCTGCACCCCGTTCTCACCGTGCTCGGCACGTGGCTGCGCCCGATCCTCCACTCGAACAACGCGATCGGCAGCATCGAGGTGGTCGCCGGCCTCGCGCTCGGCGCGCTCGCGCTGCACCAGTGGCGCTCGGTGCATCGGCAGCCCTCCGCCCCCGGCCGGCTCAGCAGTCGCAGCACGCCGTCCCGGCTCGCGATCTGGCCCCTGCTCGCCGCCGGCCTCGCCTTCTCGATGACCGCTCTCGCCGATCCGGCGTTCACGCTTGCGGTGGGCATGGCCGCCCAGGAGGAGTCGCTCCCCCTGCGGATCGGGCTCCTCGTGCTGTGGCACCTCATCTACCAGGCGCCGCTGGTGACCCTCACGATCATCGCGAGCACCGGGAAGCATGATCGCCTGGTGCGGCGCCTCGCCGACTGGTTCGTCGAGCGATGGCGCGCGCTGCAGGCCGTGCTCGCCGTGGTGCTGGCGCTCATCGCGCTGCTGGTGCTCGGGGACGGCACGATCTCCCTGATCGGCGCGCACGTGCCCTGGCTGCGGCAGCTGCTCTCGCTGCACTGAGCGCGCGGGTCTGCCGTCAGTCGATGATCTCGTCATCCCTGCTTCGGCGCAGCTCGGCGAGGCCCTCCCGCATGGCGTGCACGCTCTCGGGGCTGTGCCCGGTCCAGCCCTCGAGCTCGCGGACCACGCGGACCGGCTCCTGGGTGCGATAGGAACGTGTCGGGTTGCCCGGGAACCGCTTGTCGGTGACGTTGGGGTCGTCCTCGATCTCCCCTGTCGGCTCCACGACATAGATGCGGGGCTGGCCCTCGCCCTGGGCGAGCTGGGCTCCCCAGGCCGCGGCGGCCAGAGTCTCGGTGAAGTAGACGTGGCGCATCGCCAGGCCGTCTCGATAATTCGAGGGCTGCTGCGGCGTGAGCAGCTCCCCGGGCTCCAGCGCGGCCTTCGTGCCGTGCAGGTACACGCCCTCGTCGAACACCTCGAAGGGTGCAGGCTCTGTCATCGTGCCCTCCCTCTGGATCGGCGTCTGCAGGTCCCAGAAGTCTGCTCCGGGAACGTCGCGCGCGCCACCGCGA
Source organism: Brachybacterium sp. AOP3-A1-3 (assembly GCF_052378285.1). Classification (NCBI taxonomy): domain Bacteria; kingdom Bacillati; phylum Actinomycetota; class Actinomycetes; order Micrococcales; family Dermabacteraceae; genus Brachybacterium; species Brachybacterium sp. AOP3-A1-3. The sequence continues at coordinate 352,370 of NZ_JBQSXM010000003.1, forward strand.
AGCGCGAGGAAATTCTCCGTAGCTCCTCCGTCTCGGCGCGGTCAGCCCGCGAGGTGCTCCCCCAGGGCCGCGAACTGCTCGCGGGGGGCGAAGCCGGTGGCGTGGATCTTCGCGAGGTCCAGAGCGGAATGCCGAGGTCGTGGGGCGATCCCCGTCTTGCCCGCGTAATACTCACCCGTGCTCACGGGCGTGACGCGACCCCGCTCGTGGCCGGTCAGCGCGAACACCTCGGCGGCGATCCGGGCCCAGCTGACCGGTTCACCCTCGTTCGTGACGTTGTAGGTGCCGGGGGCAGGGCGCACGGTGAGCAGGTGGTCGATCGCGGCGGCGAGATCGGCGGTGAAGGTGAGCCGGCCGATCTGGTCGTCGACCACCGTCGGGTCGATGCCGCGCGCCGCGAGGCCCGCCATGGTGTCCACGAAGTTGCCGCCCTCGCCGATCACCCAGCTGGTGCGCACGATGTAGTGCTCCCCCAGGCTCGCCACGAGCTGGTCGCCGGCGGCCTTCGTCTGCCCGTAGACCCCCAGCGGGCTCGGGGCCTCGTCCTCGCCGTGCACCTCGGCGGTCCCGTCGAAGACGTAGTCGCTGGAGACGTGCACGAGCGTGGCCCGCTGCGCACGGGCGACCTCCACCAGGCGCGCGACCCCGATGACGTTGACCGCCCAGGCCGCACGACGCCCCTCCTCGGACTCTGCGGCATCGACCGCCGTGTACGCCGCGGCGTTGACGATCGTCCCGTACCCGGAGACGTCGAACGCGTCGACGCTCGCGGGATCGGCGAGATCCAGCTGCGCCCGCGTCACGACGTCCACGTCGGACCGGTACGTCCAGCGCGCCGCGAGCGCACGACCGAGCTGCCCGCCCCCGCCGATGACCAGGGTGCGGCGCGGCGGCACCGGCGTGACCTCCGCCAGACGCGGATGGGCGAGGTCCTTCGCGGAGAGCTCCGACTGGTCCAGCGGGATCGGCCACGGGATCGACGCCGTCTCGTCCGCCAGGTTCAGGAACGTGTACTGCGACTGCGCGGCGTCGGACCAGTGGTCGCTGACCAGGTAGGTGTACGCCGCCGGCGCCTCCAGGGTCTGGAACGCATTGCCCACCCCGCGCGGCACGAAGATCGCCACCTCCGGCGTGATCTCGTGCCAGTAGGTCGCCCCGAAGCTGTCCCCGACGCGCAGATCCACCCACGCCCCGAACACGCGCCCGGTCGCGACCGAGATGTACTTGTCCCACGGCTCCGCATGAATACCCCGCGTGACGCCCACGGCCTGGTTGAAGGAGATGTTGTTCTGCACCGGGCCGAAGTCCGGCAGGCCCGCGGCGAGCATCTTCTGCCGCTGCCAGTTCTCCTTGAACCAGCCCCGATCATCCCCATGCACCGGCAGATCAATCACGAGCAGACCCGGGATCGAGGTCTCGTGCACAGCGAGCACCGTCATTGCCCCGCCTTCGCGTACTTCGCCTCGGTGGCCGCCTTCTGCGGGCGCCACCACGCCTCGTTCCCCCGGTACCAGTCGATCGTCGCCGCCAGACCCGCCTCGAAGTCCTGGAACGCGGGCTCCCAGCCCAGCTCGGTGCGCAGCCGGGTCGAGTCGATCGCGTAGCGCAGATCGTGACCGGCGCGGTCGGTGACGTGCTCGTAGTCCGTGCTCTCACGCCCCATGAGGTCCAGGATCAGCTCCACGACCTCCTGGTTGCTCTTCTCCCCGTCGGCCCCGATCAGGTAGGTCTCCCCGATCGTGCCGCGATCCAGGATCGTGAGCACCGCGCTGGAATGGTCATCGGCGTGGATCCAGTCGCGCACGTTCTGCCCCGCCCCGTACAGCCGGGGCCGGATCCCGTCGATCAGGTTCGTGATCTGGCGCGGGATGAACTTCTCCACGTGCTGGCGCGGCCCGTAGTTGTTCGAGCAGTTCGACAGCGTCGCCTGCACCCCGAAGGACCGCACCCACGCCCGCACCAGCAGGTCGCTGCCGGCCTTCGTCGCCGAGTACGGGCTCGACGGGTTGTAGGGCGTGGCCTCCGTGAACCGCTCGGGATCATCGAGCGCCAGATCCCCGTAGACCTCGTCGGTCGAGATGTGATGGAACCGGGTGCCGTGCTTCCGCGCCGCCTCGAGCAGCGTGAACGTGCCGATCAGGTTCGTGGTCAGGAACGGGCTGGGATCCTCGAGCGAGTTGTCGTTATGGGACTCCGCCGCGTAGTGCACCACCGCGTCGGCCTCCGCGACCAGCGGCTCCACCGTCGCGGCATCAGCGATGTCCCCGACCACCAGACGCACCCGGCCGCTCGGCACCCCGGCCAACGACTCGCGGCTGCCGGCATAGGTGAGCTTGTCCAGCACCGTGACCGTGTCCTCGGTATGGGCCATGACGTAATGGACGAAATCGGAGCCGATGAAGCCGGCCCCTCCGGTGACGAGCAGATGACGCGACATCGAGGATTCCTCCGCGGTGGGTGGGTGACGGGCCCACGGGTGGAGCGGGCCGAGAGGTGGGGCAGGGCCGAGGGTCAGACGGGCCGATCGGCCCGTTCGCGACTCAGGACGTCCAGCAGGTAACGGCCGTAGCCGGACTTCACGAGCGGTTCGGCGCGCTCACGCAGCTCCTCGTCGCTGAGGTACCCCATCCGCCAGGCGACCTCCTCGGGCGCGCCGATGGACAGGCCCTGGCGCTGCTGGACGGTGCGGATGAAGTCCCCGGCGGCGGCGAGGTCGTCGAAGGTGCCGGTGTCCAGCCAGGCGGTGCCGCGGGTGAGCACCTCGACCTGCAGCATGCTGTCGTCGAGATAGGAGCGGTTCAGGTCGGTGATCTCGAGCTCTCCGCGCGCGGAGGGCTGCAGCATCTTCGCCCGCTCCACCACGGTGGCGTCGTAGAAGTACAGGCCCGGCACCGCGTAGTTCGACCGGGGGCGGATCGGCTTCTCCTCGAGCGAGATCGCGTTGCCGTCGCGGTCCATCTCGACCACGCCGTAGGCGCTGGGGTCGTTCACCCAGTAGCCGAACACGGCCGCGCCCTCGAGGTCGTGGAAGCGGCGCAGCTGCTCACCCATGCCCTGCCCGTAGAAGAGGTTGTCCCCGAGCACGAGCGCGGCCGGCTCGCCGGCCAGGAACTCCTCGCCGAGCACGAAGGCGCGGGCGAGACCGTCGGGATCGGGCTGGATGACATAGCTCAGCGACACCCCGAAGCGGCTGCCGTCGCCGAGGACGCGCTGGAACGCGGGCTGGTCATCGGCGGTGGTGATGATCAGGATGTCGCGGATGCCCGCGAGCATGAGGGTGCTCAGGGGGTAGTAGATCATCGGCTTGTCGTAGACAGGCATGAGCTGTTTGGAGACGCCGATGGTCAAAGGATGCAGCCGCGAGCCTGTGCCGCCCGCCAGAATGATGCCTCGCATACTACGGAGTATGTCACGCTTTGTCCGTTTTGCACCCTTTTCTTCACGCGGGGATCTCGAGGTGCTTCGAGGGAGGCGACGGGCAGCGACAGATCCCGCGACCCGGGGATGCGGCTGCTCCCGCCACTCCTGCCGTTCCCGCTGCTCCTGCTACTCCCGCGCGAACACCCCCACCGCGTCCCACGCCGCCCAGCCGCCTTCGGCCAGCTCGAGCTCGAGGACGTTGACCCCTGCCTGCAGCAGCGAGGCCGGGAGCGCGTGCTCGTGGAAGGAGCGCCGCAGCGTCGAGCCCGGCACGGTCGCGTCCCCCTCGCGGGAGCCGCGGGTGCTGCCCACGGGCAGCTCGATATCGGTGACGTGCTCGTCGTTGGCGCTGACCCGCAGGATCCCACCCAGCCGCGTGGTGTCCACGAGCCACACGGCGAGGTCGTACTCCGCCTGGGGTGCCTCCTCGAGCGTGAACGTCCAGCGGGCACGGTAGGCCTTCTTCCCCGCCCAGGCGTCGCCCGGGCCCGGCAGCAGGTACGGCCAGGCGGCGCCGGGCTCGTCGGTCCCCTGCTCGTACTCGACGAGCGCGTCGGGGAACTCGTCGGGGATCTTCGCGTACGAGTTCGGGGCCAGGTGGTGCTCGAGCGTGCGGCCGTCGAAGGCGCCGATCGTCGCGATCTCCCGCCCGGTCGCGGTGACCGAGGGCTGGGAGCTCGCGGTCACCGGAGCGCTGGGGAGGCCGCGCCGGCCCGCGTCGGAGACCGCGAGCACGGTGTAGGTCCAGGTCTCCCCGGCCGGGTCGAGGTTCGTGTGCGCGACGTTCGGGTAGACGGTCTTGGCGATCAGGTCGCTCTCCTGCGGCTCCTCCGGGGCGCTCTCGCCGCGGACCGCGTAGATCCGGAAGTGGTCGATCAGGGGGTCGAATCCCAGGGGCTCCCAGGACAGGAGCGTCCTGGCCAGGGCGGGTTCGGCGTGCAGGTCGGTGACGGTGTCGGGGCGCGGGCTCATGGCTGCTCTTCTCTGGCTGGTCGGGCCGGGATCTGGCCTGGGTCAGGCCGGGGCGGGCCTGGGTCAGGCCGGGGCGGGCCGGGATCAGGCCTGGATCAGGCGGGGGTCGGGCCGGGTCAGGCCTGGATCAGGCGGGGGTCGCCGGCGGGCGTGGTGAAGCGCGCCGAGAGCTGCTTCGGGGCGGTGTCGTCGGCCTCGATCCACTCCACGATGTAGAAGCTGGAGACCAGCTCCTGGGGCGTGAAGCGCAGGTGGATGTAGCCGCGTCGGCCGTCGTAGTGCTTGACGTACTCGTGCTGCGTCCAGTCATCGGTGTAGTTGTCGGTCTTCGCGCCGTCGCCGTCGGAGCCCACCGAGGTGCAGATCAGCTCCACCCCGATGGTGCCGCTGCCCGGATCCGTGAAGTCGGCCAGCAGCTCCGCGGCGACGTGCTTGTGGATGTCGCCGGTGAGCACCACAGGGTTGCTGCTGGCGACCATCGCGTCCAGCAGACGCTGCCGGGCCGCCGGGTATCCGTCCCACATGTCGGTGCGGTCCTCGGTGATCGCGGCGACCACCACGCCATTGGCCATCACGTTCCACAGCGCCGGGGACTGCTCGAGGCGCTCGGTCACCCAGGCCTCCTGCTCCGCGCCGAGCATGGTGCGGTCCGGATCCTGCTGGTCCTCGGCGCCCGTCGGCGCCGGGTCCCGGAACTGGCGGGTGTCCAGCAGCGAGAACCGCGCGAGGGAGCCCACGTCGAACCCGGTGGTGATGTCGGAATCCGGACCCTCCGGCAGCGCCTCGATGTCCAGCGGCATGTTCTCGTAGAAGGCGCGGTACGCGACGGCGATGCGATAGGCGAACTGATCCTCCGGGATGCCGGTGCTGGAGCCGCCGCCCACGTAGTCGTTCTGCACCTCGTGGTCGTCCCACACGGCGACCGCCGGCACCCGGGCGTGGACCGCCTGCAGGTGCGGATCCAGCTTGAACAGGGCGTAGCGCAGCCGGTACTGCTCGAGGGTCTCCGTCTCGACCTGATGCGCGGGGCCCACCTCGGCGCCCTGGCGCCAGAGGTTCGCCTCCGTGATGCCGTACTCGTAGATGTAGTCGCCCACGAACACCACCAGGTCCAGCTCCTCCTCCGCGGCCAGATGCTTGTGCGCGGTGAAATGCCCGTGGTACCAGGCCTGGCAGGAGACCACACCGACGCTGAAGGACTCGACCTCCGCGCCCTGCGCGGGCAGGGTCCGGAAGCGGCCGACGGGGCTGTTCGTGCGCCCCACCGAGAACCGGTAGTAGTAGTCCGTCGCCGGGTCGAGGCCCTCGACCTTGGGGTGGATGGCGTGCGCGAGCTCGGGCTGGGCGAGGGCCTGCCCGCGGGCCGCGATCTGCCGGAACTCAGGATCCTTCGCGACGTGCCAGCGCACCGTGACATCCCGCAGCTCCATCCCGCCGTGGCCGTCCTCGGCGAGCGGCTCCGGGGCCAGCCGGGCCCACAGCACCGCGCCGTCGGGCCGGGGCGCCCCGCTGGCCACGCCCAGGGAGAACAGGCCCTCGGGCTGCGGCCCCTCCTCGGCGCTCGCGTTCGGGGCCGTGATGCCCAGGGCGATCACGGCGGCGGAGGCACCGCTGGCCTGGAGCAGCCGGCGGCGGCTGACGGGGGCGGTCGCGGTGGCAGTGGCGGGCGCGGCGGATGCCGGCATGGGGTCTCCTGGGCGTGGGGGTGTGGGAGAAGGGATTCGGGGAGGTCGCTCGAGCTCTCCGTGTCGAGCGTGTCCACGTCCGATCCGACCACAGGGGGGTTTCGCGCGCATGACGAACGAGGAAAGTCCCGTGAATGGTTTCGGGAAGCTCGGTGCCCCGAGCCTCGACCGCCCGCGGCCCGACTCCCGGACTCGACGACACCGGCCCGAGCACGCGATTCACGCCCAGTTCTCCGGCGTATCCTGCACGGATGCGCCTCTCCCCCGCTCTTGTGCGATCCCTGCCCAAGGTCGTGCTGCACGACCATCTCGACGGCGGGCTGCGCCCGGCGACCGTGCTCGAGCTGTGCGCCGAGCTGGGCATCGCCCCGCCGCCGATCGCTCCTGCCCGCGAGGCGGACGGCAGCGTCGACGTGCCCGGCGGCGCCGAGGTCCCCACTGCGCAGGATGTGGCCGACTGGTTCCACGACGCCGCCGACTCCGGGTCCCTGCCCGCCTACCTCGCCACCTTCGACCGCACTCTCGCGCTGATGCAGACCGCCCCCGCGCTGCGGCGCATCGCCCGCGAGTTCGTGGAGGACATGGCCGCCGACGACGTCGTCTACGCCGAGACCCGCTGGGCACCGCACCAGCACACCGCCGGCGGGCTCAGCCTCGACGAGGCCGTGCAGGCGGTCCAGGACGGACTGGACGAGGGCGTCGCTGCGGCGGCGGATTCCGGCGCACGGATCGTGGTGGGTCAGCTGCTGGCCTACCTCCGCCACCTCGAGCCCACCGATGACCTGGTCGAGCTCGCCATGGATCGGCGTTCGAGCGGCGTGGTGGGCATCGATCTGGCCGGCCCCGAGGAGGGCTTCCCGGCGTCCCGGTTCCGTGCCCAGTTCGACCTCGCCCGCGATCACGGCATCCACGTCACGATCCACGCCGGGGAGGCCGACGGCCCCTCCTCGATCGCGGATGCCCTGGACTGCGGCGCGCAGCGGATCGGCCACGGCGTGCGCCTGATCGAGGACATCGACGGCCAGGAGCTCGGCCCCGTCGCGGCGCGCGTGCACCGCGAGCAGATCTGCCTCGAGGTATGCCCCAGCTCGAACCTGCAGACCAGCGACACCACGGACGTCGCCCGTCACGCCGTCGGGCCGCTGCACGACCTCGGCTTCACCCTCGCGCTGAGCGCCGACAACCGCCTCATGAGCCGCACCTCCACCTCCCGGGAGATGACCCTGGTGACCGAGACCTTCGACTGGACGCTCGAGGACCTCGAGCAGGTCGTGCTCACCGGGCTCGAGGCAGGCTTCGCCCCCGAGCCGCACCGTCGGGCGCTGCGCGAAGAGGTCGTGCTGCCCGCCTTCCGCGCCGCCCGCGAGGCCTGACCCCGGCAGTCCCGCGCTCGCGCATCCCCACGCCCCGAACCGTCCCGCACGGGCCCGGAGTTCTGCGCCTCGGTCCGAGGTCAGAGGCTGGAGGCGCGGACCTCGAGGCGGGGCGTGAGCACCTGCTGGTGCGGCACGTCGGGTTTCCCCTCGACCAGGTCGAGCAGGGTGCGGCCGGCGAGGCGGCCCAGCTCGGTCAGGCCCATGTCCACGGTGGTCAGCGGCGGGCGCGAGGCGAGCGCCATGACCTCCCAGTTGTCGAAGCCGGTGACCCGCACCTGAGCGGGGACGTCGATCCCCTTCTCCCGGAGGCGATCCGTCACCCCGCGCGCGATCTGATCCGAGCCGCAGAGGAGTCCGTCGAGATCGGGGTGGGAGGCCAGCAGCATGTCCACGGTGGCGCGGCCCCACTCCTCGGACCAGTGCCCGAAGAGGGTGGGCGCGACCAGGGCATCCCCCAGCGTCTGCTGCACGGCGAGCGCCCGGGCGTCGGCCGAATGGTGCCGCTGCGGTCCGGTGACGTGCGCGATGCGCCGCGAGCCCATGGCCAGCAGGTGCTCGGCGGCCATCGTCGCCCCGGCGCCCTCGTCGGCCACCACCGCGTAGTCGTCGGGGTCCTCCGAGGGGGAGAAGGCGTAGACGGTCGGGATCGGCAGGGAGATGGAGGGTCGCGGATCGGTGGTGCGCCCGGTGATGATCAGGCCGTCCACGCGCCGCTCCTGCAGGGACTGCAGGTAGTGCTGCTCGCGCAGCACGTCGTCGCGGGTGTCGCACAGGATGATCGCCATCTTGCCCCCGGCGAGCGCGTCCTCGACGCCCATCAGCAGCGGAATCGTGAAGCGGCCGAAGCTGTCCGTGGTCAGCAGGCCCACGGTGTAGGTGCGGGTATCGGCGCTCCCACGGCCGGAGGCGCCGACCACGAAGCCGAGCTGCGCCGCCGCCTCCTTGACCCGTGCCCGGGTGTCCTCGCGCAGCTGCCCGGTGTCGTTGAGCGCTTTGGACGCCGTGCTCATCGAGACCCCGGCGAGCTCGGCGACGTCGGCGATGCGGGGGGAGGGCATCGACGGTCGCATCGGCGTGGTCTTCACGGGGCCTCCTGGGCTCGTGCATGGTGTGCGGTGTGTGGCGTGCGGTGGCACGCGTGGCGTGCGGTGACGTGCGTTCCGGGGCGGGGGTTGTCCCGCTGGAGGGAGCATGCCATTATCGACACAGAAACTTGGTTTCCGCACTTTCCGCAACGAAGCTCACCTGCGAGGTCCTTGATGACGACGTCCCCGAACACGCTTGCCGCCCCGGCGGTCCCCACCGCTCAGGCCGCCGTCACGCTGCGTCCCCTGCAGCCCGGGGCCGCCCGGATCACCGGCGGCTTCTGGCACACCCGCCAGCAGCGCAACCGTACGGCCGGCCTGCGCTCCGGCTATGAACAGCTCGAGGCCTCGGGCACGTTCCGCAACTTCCGCATCGTCGGCGGCACGGAGCAGGGCGGGGCCTCCGGGATGATCTTCCAGGACTCCGACGTCTACAAGTGGCTCGAGGCGGTCGCCTTCGAACTCGGCCGCGAGGACGATCCCGAGCTGCGCGGCATGGCCCGGGAGGTCACCTCGATGATCGCCGGCGCACAGCAGGAGGACGGCTACCTCAACTCCGTCCACACCCTGCGCCACTCCCCCGACGAGCACTACTCGCACATGGCCTGGAACCACGAGCTGTACTGCTACGGCCACCTGATCCAGGCCGCCGTCGCCCTCTCCCGGAACGCCGGCGAGCAGGAGCTGCTCGAGGTCGCGCTGCGGATCGTGGAGCACCTGCGCACCGTGTTCGGCCCCGAGCTGCGCCACTCCACGGGCGGCCACCCCGTGATCGAGATGGCGCTCGTGGAGCTGTTCCGCCTCACCGGCCGCGAGGAGATCAAGGACCTCGCCCGCTTCTTCCTGGACATGCGCGGCCGCGAGGAGCGCTTCGACGGCGTGAACCCCGGGCCGGGCTACTTCTCCGCCGCGGTCCCGGTGCGCGAGGCGCGCACCGCGGAGGGGCATGCCGTGCGCGCGCTCTATCTCTTCGCCGGCGCCACCGACCAGGCCGTCGAGGACGGCGACGCCGCCCTGCTCGCCACCACGGAATCCGTCTTCGCCGATCTGCTGGCCTCCAAGACGTACGTCACCGGAGGGATGGGCGCCCGCTGGGACTGGGAGGCCTTCGGGGACCCCTTCGAGATGACCACCGACCGCGGCTATGCGGAGACCTGCGCGGCGATCGGCGCGATCCAGTGGGCCTGGCGCCTGCTCCTGGCCACCGGGAAGAGCCACTACGCCGACGTCATCGAGCGCCTGCTGTTCAACGCCTTCCTGCCCGGTGTCTCCCTCGCCGGCACCGAGTACTTCTACGTCAACTCCCTGCAGCTGCGCGAGGGCGCCACGGCCGACGAGGGCCGCTCGATCGCCCACGGCAGGCGCGGCTGGTTCGACTGCGCCTGCTGCCCGCCCAACATCATGCGCACCTTCGCGAGCCTCGACCATCTCGCGGCGACCGCGACCGCCGACGGCCTGCAGCTCCATCAGTTCGCCTCCGGCACCTGGAGCGCCGGAGAGGGGACGGACACCTTGAGCGTCCGCGTCACCACCGACTATCCGACGGACGGCCGCGTGCACGTGGAGGTCCTCGAGGCCCCGGCGACGGAGCGCACCGTGTCGCTGCGCATCCCGGCCTGGTCGCGCGGTACCGCAGAGGTCACCTTCCGCGGGATGGCGGCCGCGGCGCCCGAGCAGCCGATCACGGTGCCGGCCGACGGCTCCCCCGCCGAGGTCCGCGCGGTCCTCACCGCCGGCGACGTGATCGAGCTGGACCTGGATCTCTCCCCGCGCTTCGTCGGCGCCCATCACCGCCTCGATGCCTCCCGCGGCGCCGTCGCCCTCGAGCGCGGCCCGCTGGTCTACGCGCTCGAGAACGAGGACCAGGACGGCGCGGCGAGCGTCGACGACGCCGCCGTGGATCCGCACCAGGCCCCGTCGGCCGGTGATCCGCTCCCCGCGCTGGACGGCGCCGTGCCGCTCGCCGTCCGCGGCAGCGCTGTCGCCGTCTCCGCCGCGGCCGCCGCCTGGCCCTACCCGGTCCACGGCAGCGCCGATGCGGAGGTCACCCGCACGCCCACCACCTGGACCGCGATCCCGTACTACGCCTGGGGCAACCGCAGCGTGGGCCCGATGCGCGTGTGGCTCCCCCTCGAGGCCGACTGATGATCTCGCGGCGCGCAGGCCTGCGCCGCCCCTGGTGAGGCGCAGGGAACAGAACTGCTGCGGTCCGGTCGGGTGCAAACGGCCCGGGCAGTGGCAGGATCAGCGTCGTGCCCGAGAACTCCTCGCGCTCGCCCCGCTCCGACGAGCCATCTGACCCTGATCACGAGCAAATCCCCCAGACCGACGACCACGAGTCACCGGTCCCTCCGTCGACCGACACCGACCCGGAGCACCCGCACCGCGCGCAGCGCGCGTCGGCCGCACGTCACGCCCCGGGACCGCACCCCGCGCACGCACCTGATCCGCACCAGCACCCCCATCACCACCTCGACCAGCGCGGCATGCCCCGCACCCGGGAACCGCTGGCGATCCTGATGACCGGTGCGCTCGGCGTGGTGTTCGGGGACATCGGCACCAGCCCGCTGTATGCGCTGCAGACGGTCTTCAGCACCCACCACAACGCCGTCGCCCCCTCCGAGTCCGACGTGCTGGGCGTGATCTCCATGGTCACCTGGTGCCTGCTGATCATCGTCAGCGTCACCTACATCGGGCTGATCCTGCGCGCCGACAACCAGGGTGAGGGCGGCATCCTCGCCCTCACCGCGCTCGTGCTGCGCAAGCTCGGCACCGGCGGCTCGCTCATCGGCTCCCGGGAAGCGGCGGTCGCGCTCGTGCTCGGCGTGGTCGGGGCCGCCCTGTTCTTCGGGGACTCGCTGATCACCCCTGCGATCTCCGTGCTCTCCGCCTTCGAGGGCATCGAGGTGGCCAGCTCCGTCCCGAACACAGTGATCCTGCCCGGCGCGCTGATCGTGCTCACGGCGCTGTTCGCGGTGCAGCGCTGGGGCACCGCCCGCATCGGCCGCTCCTTCGGGATCGTGATGGTCATCTGGTTCCTGACGCTCGCGGCGATGGGTCTGCCGCACGTGCTCGCGAGCCCGTCGATCCTGCGGGCGCTGTCCCCGCACTACGCCATCGCGTTCATGATCGACCGACCCGTGGTCGCGTTCATCGCGATGGGCGCCGTGGTGCTGACGATCACCGGCGCCGAGGCGCTGTACGCGGACATGGGGCACTTCGGCCGACGGCCCATCGCGCTGGCCTGGATCTGCCTCGTGCTGCCCGCCCTGCTGCTGAACTACTTCGGCCAGGGCGCCCTGATCCTCGCCGACCCCGCCGCCGTCGCGAACCCCTTCTTCTCCCTCGTGCCCGACGCCCTGCGCATCCCCCTGGTGGTGCTCGCCGCCATGGCCACCGTGATCGCCTCCCAGGCCGTGATCTCCGGCGCGTTCTCCGTGTCCCGCCAGGCCACGCGCCTGTCCCTGCTGCCGCGGCTGAAGGTCACGCAGACCTCCGCCGAGCACGGCGGGCAGATCTACGTCGCCTCGATCAACGCGCTGCTGTTCGTGGGCGTGGTGGTGCTGGTGGTCGTCTTCCGACGCTCCGAGGCGCTCGCCGCGGCCTACGGCCTCGCGGTGACCGGGACGATCATCCTGGTGCTCGCCCTGTTCCTGCTCTACGCCCGACGGATCCGGAAGTGGCCCCTGTGGCGCGTGATCACCATGGCCGTGGTCGTGGGCGGTCTGGAGCTCGTGCTGCTCGCCGCCAACGTCGTGAAGATCCCCGACGGGGGCTGGCTGCCGCTGGTGGTCGCCGCCGTGCTCACCACGATCATGCTGGTGTGGAAGCGGGGCTCGCGGATCCTGTTCGGGCGGCGCCGTGAGATGGAGGGACCGATCGCGGACTTCGTGGCCGGGCCCGCCCGGGCCGTCCCGCGGGTCCACGGCCTCGCGGTGTACCCCCACGGGGATCCGACGACGGTGCCGCTGGCCCTGCGCACCGGCGTGGAGATGAACGGCGTGCTCCACGAGCACGTGGTGATCGTGACCATGAAGCACCTCTGGGTGCCGCGCGTGCACCGCGACGACCGGGTGCTGGTCGACGTGCTGGGCGACAGCTCCGACGGGATCGTGCAGGTCACCTATCAGGTGGGCTTCCATGACTCGCAGGACGTCCCCGCCGCGCTGCGCGCCGCCATCGAGCTGCGCGGGCACCTCCACGACCACTGCGCACCGGACTGCACGCAGCACGTCCCGGAGCTGGTGCTGGATCCCGAGGACGCCGTCTACTTCCTGTCCGTGTTCCGCATCGAACCCGGCCAGGACAGCTCCATGCCACGCTGGCAGAAGGCGATCTTCCGTCAGCTCGAACGGGCCTCGGCCAACCGCACGCACGTGCTGCACCTGCCGCCCACGCGCACCGTGGTGATGGGCGCGGAGACGGTGCTGTAGCGGCCCGGCCGCCCGTCGGCGTCGGCCCGGCTCAGCCGATCGTCGGCTCGAGCTCCTTCCACAGCGGCTCGGCCATCTGGCGGCTGAAGTGCGCCGTGAGGTGGTGGCCGTCGCGGTACACCAGGGTGTTCCCGATGATCGCGGGGCAGTTCGTGTCGTTGCAGAAGTACCGCCCGAGATCCAGGAACGTCGCACCGCTGTCCGTGGCGGGGGCCTCGGTGGCCTTCACCAGAGGGGCGTCGAACGCCTCGCCGACCGGGATCGCGCACTCCTGGGCGTCCTCCAGATGCGCCGAGAGGCACACCGCGGAGGTGCTGCCCTGGTTGGGGACGTCGGCGAGCACGTCGACGGCCGGCCCGTCGATCTTCCCGATCGTGGATTCCAGCCCGGCCTGCCACTTCGCGGGGAAGTCGTCGTCGCCGCCCACCAGCTCGGGCGGGGCGCCGGGGTAGTTCGTCAGCAGCACCAGGTCGGGCTGCTCGGCGTTGATCCGGTCGATCACGCCGGCCCGCCACTCGTCGCACTCGGTGTATTCCACGCCCTTGTCCAGCTGCCGGAGGTCCGCCGAGGTGCACGAGCTCTTGGTGTTCGTGTCCAGGCGGATCTTCCCCTGCTCGGCGAGCTCCGCGAGGGCCGGGTACCAGCTGGCCGCGTGGGAGTCTCCGAACAGGAACACCAGCGGAGCGTCCTCGTTGTCCCCCACCTGGCAGCCGCTGGGGTCGGTGTCGGGCTCCTGGCGGTGGCAGCCGTCGGCGTAGATCGTGGGATTGTCGTCCTCGGCCTCTTCGAGGGAGGGCGTGAGGTTCTCGGGCACGAAATCGGTGCCCTCGGGGTTCGGGCTCGGGGCCTCCGCGGCCGCCGCGACATCGGTCGCCGCCTCCTCCTGGGTCAGGAGATAGCTGCTGCCACCCGTGGCGATCAGTGCGGCGGACGCCGCGAGCGCCACGGCGCCGGTCCACAGCTGCGAACGCTGCCGCAGCGGGGCCCAGGCGATCACGGGGCGCTCCACGAAGCGGAACAGCAGCCAGGCCAGCGGGAACGCCGCCGCGCCCAGCAGCAGCTTGACCCACAGCGGGAGCGGAGACTCCTCCCCGGCGACGACCTGCGGGATCACCTGCAGCGGCCAGTGCACGAGGTACAGCGAATAGGAGATCGCACCGACGAACTGCATCGGGCGCACGCTCAGCAGACGATTCGCGTTCGCGCCGCCGGGCGCCGCACCGCCCACGATCAGCAGGGCGGTCGCGATCACGGGCAGCGCCGCGGTGTATCCGGGGAACGGGGTCACGTCCGTGTACAGCAGACCCACCGCCACCAGCAGCGCCAGCCCCAGCCAGGACAGCAGACCGGTGCGCACCGAACGCAGCCACGGCGCCCCGGAGCGCAGCAGGAACGCGACCAGCGCGCCGGCGCCCAGCTCCCACGCCCTCGTGGGCAGGGCGAAGAAGGTCCACGGCTGGGAGATGGCCATGCCCACCACGCACAGCACGAACGAGATCGCTGTGAGGACCGAGACGACGATCAGCAGGCGCCGCTCGCTGCGCCGGCACAGCCAGAAGCCGAGCGCGAGGATCGCGGGCCAGAACAGATAGAACTGCTCCTCGACGCCCAGGGACCAGTAGTGCTGGAAGACCGACGGGCTGGTCTCGGCCAGGTAGTTCGTGCCCTCCACGGCGAACAGCATGTTGGGCACGTACAGCGCGACGGACACTGCGCCCTTGGCCACCTCGTTCATCAGCAGCGGAGGCATCCAGATCCAGGCCGCCAGCACGGTCAGCAGCGCCACGAGCAGGGACGCCGGCAGGATCCGTCGGGCGCGCTTGGCGTAGAAGCTCCCGAAGCGGATCCGCCCGTGGGTCTCCAGCATCTCCAGCAGATGGGTGCTGATGAGGAATCCGGAGATCACGAAGAAGACGTCGACCCCGACGAAACCACCGGTGATCAGCGGGACCCCGGCGTGGTAGAGCACCACGAACAGCACGGCGATCGCCCGCAGCCCCTGGACGTCGGGACGGAACCCGGACTTCGTCGCGGCGGGCGTCCCGGCCGCTGCTCTGGCGTGAGCGCTCACTGGTGTCCTTCCCGTGGATGTCCTCGGGCCGTGGAGTATATTCCGCGCCGCGCGCTCCAGGGGAAGCGCAACGCACGGTCGCGTGACGAGTCCCGCGTCGGTGCAGGATCCGGCAGATCGGTCCACGGTCGGCGGAGTCCGACGGCTCGGACGGGTCAGGCGGCCCGGCGGATCACGCGGCCCGGCGGATCACGCGGGCGAGGATGTCGAGGTACCTCCGCGCGAGGACGTCGTCGTCGGCGTGGTCGGAGACCCAGGCTCTGCCGCTGGCCCGCACGCCCGCCTGCGACCGGTCCGCGGCGAGCCCCCGCCACAGGTCCGCGAGCGCGTCGACGTCCTGCGGGGGCAGCACGTGGCCGGCGCCGGCCGCCCGCACCACGTCGGCCGCCTCGCCATCCAGCAGCGCCGTGATGTGCCGCCCGGTCGCGAGCATCTCGTAGAGCTTGGAGGGAACGGTCCACTGGAACGGCGCCCAGTCCCGCAGCGACACCACGACGGTGTCCGCCCAGTGGTACTGCGCGCCGACCTCGCGGTGCGGGATGCGCGGCAGCACCTCCACCGGCGCGTCCAGCTCCTCGGCCAGAGCGGCCAGGGCCGACGCCTCGACCCCGTGGCCCACGAGACGCACCTGCAGGTCCACACCTTCGCGACGCAGCTGCGCCGCGGCCCGCACCACGGTGTCCAGTCCCTGCGAGCGCCCCATGTTGCCCAGGTACAGGCAGCGCAGCTCTGGATGGTCACCAGGCAGGTGGTCGTGACGCGGGGTGACCTTCGACAGATCGGTGCCGTTGCGCACCACGTCGATCTCGGTGACGCCGCGCTCCTCGAGCACCTCGGCGAAGCGATCCGTCGTGGTCACGACGGCCTGCGCGCCGCTCTGCCAGCTGGTCACCTGCTGGTGCACCACGCCCTTGGCCAGCGCGACCGCCCAGCGCATGCTGGTCCGGGCGGCGTTCCGAGGCGGGGCGTGCACCGCTTCGGCCACGAGCGCGCCGGCCGGGCCGACGTGCGTGACCAGATCCGGCCAGGCATCACGCATCTCCACCACGAGCGGAACGTCCCACAGGGAGGCGAGCGCGCGCCCCACCATGAGCGTCGGGATCGCGGGGGCGGTCGCGATGACCACATCGGGTCGGGTATCGGGCCGGGAGAACCGCCGACGCAGGCGCCACAGCGCATCCGCGGCGGCCACCAGGTGATCGGCGGTGCGGGTGCCGATGTCTGCGAAGTGCGGGAGATAGGCGGTGCGCAGCACGGTCTCGCCATGCCGGCCCACCTCGACCCCGCCCACGCGATGGGTGCGCCGCTGGGTGCTGTTGGGCCGTCCGCTGGGATAGTGCGGCACCGGCGCCGCCACGGTCACCCGATGGCCGGCGGCGATGAAGCGCTCGATCAGGGCGGACCATCGACGCTGAGGCGCCCCGAACTCGGGCGCGTAGTAGTGCGTCAGCAGCAGGATCCTCATGCGGTCGCGGACTCCTCGAGCCCGAGCACCTGGTGCGCCTCGCGCAGCAGCTCGGGGGTGAGGTGGCCGGTCTGCGGCGGGCGGATCCCGGTGCGAGCGGTCTCGGCGGAGATCAGCAGACGGATCGACTGCGCGCTCTCGTCGGGCTCCGCAGCAGGCAGCTCGGCGATCGCGGCCGACGGGATGACCCCGTGGCGGGAGCTGAGCTGACGACGCACCACGGAGACCGCCGCGAGCTCGCCGGTGGCATCGTGCAGGTAGATATCGCGCACGCGACCCACCGTATCGCCCTCGCTGCCGAGCACCGCGAGTCCCGCGAGGGCGAGCAGCCGCGCCCGTGGTCCCGCAGCGCCGGCTCCCGGATCACCGTGAGGGGTCGCCTCGTCGGCCTGGCCGGCTCCGTCGGCCTGGCCAGAACCGTCGGCCTGGCCAGAACCGTCGGCCTGATCGGTTCCGTCGGCCTGGCCGGATCCGTCGGACCCGGCCGTCCCCTCCGTGGCTGCCGTGCCTCCGGATACCTCCGCCACGCTCGCGCCCGCCTCAGTCGACGATGCAGAGACGCACGAAGTCGTGCACGTCGCGGATGGGGTCGGCCGTGCGGTCCTGCTGCAGCTCACGCACGGAATGCTCGCGCACCGTGAGGCTCAGCAGCAGCGAGAACAGGCTGCGTGCCATGAACGCCGGCTCCACGCCCTCGAGCAGCAGACCCCGCTCGGCGTGCCCGGTGAAGACCTGTTCGAGCACATGCTCGTGCACCAGGCGCAGCCGCGAGATGCGGTAGCGGCCCGGATGATCCGGGTTCACGGTCTCCGCGGCCAGCGTGGCCAGCAGCGCCATCGAGTGCTGCGTGGGGTTCCACGGGCCGGCCAGCGCCGCGAGCAGCGCCTTCGGGGATCCCTGGAGCGACTCCACGGAGTCCAGCAGGCCCTGGGCATGGGCCTCCAGCCGGTCCACGACCGCGCCCAGCAGCACCTCCTTCGAGGCGAAGTGGTGCAGCATCCCCGGATGCGAGATGCCCACGCGGCGCGAGATGTCGCGCAGGCTCGCCCCGTGATAGCCGCGCTCGGCGAACAGGGCCGCGGCACCGTCGAGGATCGCCTCCCGTCGGGCCTGGCCCGGGGTGGTCGACAACGGCGCCTCGACGACCTCGGGCTCCTGGAGGACCATCGCGAGATCAGGGGCGGCATCCCCGGTCGTGGCCGGCGGCGCCACCGCCGAGACCTCGGCCGGAGCGCCGACGATGGTCCGCAGATCGGTACCGACCTCGAGCTCCGCGGCCGAGATCGAGTCCAAAGTACGCAGCGCCTGCGCCAGGGGGTCCACGCTCATGTTCACCGAGTTCCCGTCGAACGATTCATCGCCGGCACGATCGGAGAAGACGGCGGACAACGGCGATGGCCCGGTCCCCGCACCCGGGGGGCCACTCGTCGCGGCAAGCGTCATCGAGGTTGTCCCTTCGCGATCAGTTCGGCGATCTGGATGGCATTCAGGGCAGCGCCCTTGCGCAGATTATCCGCTACGACGAAGAATACGAGACCCTTTCCGCCCGGAACCGACTGATCCTGACGGATCCGGCCCACGAACGTGCCGTCCTGGCCGGCGGCCTCCAGGGGGTTGGGCAGGTCCACGACGGTGACGCCGTCGGCCTCCTCGAGCAGCTCACGGGCACGGTCGGCGGTGATCTCGCGATCGAACTCCGCATGGATCGCGAGCGCATGTCCGCTCATCACCGGCACGCGCACGCAGGTGCCCGCGACGGGCAGCTCGGGCAGGCCCAGGATCTTGCGCGACTCATGGCGGAGCTTCTGCTCCTCGTCGGTCTCGCCGGAGCCGTCCTCGACCAGGTTCCCGGCCAGCGCGAGCACGTTGTAGGCGATCGGCTTCGCGTAGACGGCGGGCTCGCCGAGGTCGACGGACGACCCGTCCAGCGCGAGCTTCTCCACGTCGTCGGCCCCGGCACGGATCTGCCCGGCGAGCTCTGCGACCCCGGCCACGCCGGACCCGGAGACGGCCTGGTAGGTGGCGACCTTCAGCCGCGCCAGACCGGCCTCGTCGTGCAGCGCCTTCAGGGTGGGCATCGCGGCCATCGTGGTGCAGTTCGGGTTCGCGATGATCCCGCGCGGCAGATCGGTGATGGCCTCGGGGTTCACCTCGGAGACCACCAGCGGCACCTCGCCGTCACGGCGCCAGGCCGAGGAGTTGTCCACGACGGTCGCGCCGGCCTCGGCGAAGCGGGGGGCCAGCGCCGTCGAGGTCGAGCCGCCGGCGGAGAAGATCGCGATGTCGACCGCCCTGCCCTCGGACGTGATGTCCGCGGTCGTGGCATCCTCCACCACGAGCGCACCGCCCGCGTACTGCACGGTCGAGCCGGCGCTGCGGGCCGACGCGAACGCGCGCACCGCGCTGTGCGGCACGGCCCGCTCCGCGAGCAGGGCCAGCAGCACCCTGCCCACCTGACCAGTCGCGCCGACGACGCCGATGACGGGCCCGTCGGCCGCATACCCGGGGGTCGCGGTCATGTCCACGGAGTGCGCGCCGGCTGCCGCGCCGGGGGTCGTGCCGGCTGCCGCGCCGGACGTGCTGGTTGCCGGGACCCCGTGCGCGGAGTCGCTCGGGAAGTCCTGCTGGAAGTCGTTCGCCACGATGGTCCGCTCCTCGGGGTTCTGGGTGCTCATCGTCCGGTCCCTCCGTACACGACGGCTTCGGTCTGCTCGGAGTCCAGGCCGAACGCCGAGTGGATCACGCGCACCGCGTCGTCGAGCCGCGACTGCTCGGTGACGACAGAGATGCGGATCTCCGAGGTCGAGATCATGTCGATGTTGATACCGGCCTCGCCGAGGCTGCGGAACAGGGTCGCCGAGACGCCCGGGTGGGAGCGCATCCCGGCGCCGACGATGCTGACCTTGCCGATCTGGTCGTTGTAGCGCACCTCGGAGTAGCCGATCGCCTCGCGGGACGCCTCGATGGCCTTCAGCGCGGCCGGGACGTCCTCCTCGGGGAGGGTCAGGGAGATCGCGACGGTGTCGTCGACCGTCGAGGAGTTCTGCACGATCATGTCGATGTTCGCCCCGGAACCGGCGACGACATCGAAGAGCAGCGCCGCACGGCCGGGGACGTCCGGCACCTCGACGACGGTGATCTTGCCTTCGCTGCGGTCATGCGCGACGCCCGAGATGATGGGGGCTTCGAGGCCGGGATCGGAATGGTCGTCCATGGGGAGCTCCTGGGTCGGGTCGGCGGCGTCGCGGCGGGCGACGTCCGCAGTGCGGATGGTGACGTCGGGGTCGATGGGGATCATGCGCTCGGGATCGTCGGAGACGATCGTCCCCAAGCGGCCCGAGTACGAGGAGCGCACGTGCAGCGGCACCCCGTAGCGGCGCGCGTACTCGACGCTGCGCACCATGAGGATCTTCGCGCCGTTGGCGGCGAGGTCCAGCATCTCCTCGCACGAGATGTAGGGGACGCGGCGAGCGGCCGGGACGACCCGGGGATCCGCGCTGAACACGCCGTCGACGTCCGAGTAGATCTCGCAGACGTCCGCGTCGAGCGCGGCGGCGAGCGCCACGGCGGTGGTGTCCGAGCCGCCGCGACCCAGCGTGGTGATGTCCTTCGTGCTCTGCGAGACGCCCTGGAAACCGGCGACGATCGCGACCGATCCCTCGTCCAGAGCCTCCTGGATACGACCGGGGGTGACGCGCAGGATGTGGGCCTTGCCGTGCACCTCGTCCGTGATCAGGCCGGCCTGCGAACCGGTGTAGGCACGCGCCTCGACGCCCGCATCGTTCAGCGCCATCGACAGCACCGCCATCGAGATGCGCTCGCCCGCGGTGACCAGCATGTCGAGCTCTCGGGCCGGCGGCTCGTCGCTCACCTGCTCGGCGAGATCGATGAGCTCATCGGTGGTATCGCCCATGGCAGAGACGACGACGACCACTGTGTGGCCCGCCTTCGAGTACAGGGAGATCCTCTGGGCGACACGCTTGATCGAGTCGGCGTCGGCGACGGAGGATCCTCCGAACTTCTGGACGACCAGGCTCATGAGACGGGTTCCTTCACGGTTGCGGGCATCGGGCAAAACATCAGGCATCAGGCATCAGGCATCAGGCATCAGGCATCGAGCGGGGTACTGCGTCAGACATCGAGCGGGGTACTGCGTCGGGCACCAGCCCAGCGACTGCGAACGTCACCAGGCGTCGGCCCGGGCGCTGCACCACCGGCGTCCACCCAGGGACGGTCAACGTCACCAGGCGTCAGCCCGGGTGCTTGACCAGGCATCGGACTGCCCCGCTGCGGGACACCGACGAGCGGGCCCCACATTCCGTGACCTGGGCGCTGACCTGTTCGTCGACCCAGCACACGGAACCGCCGCCCAGTCTACGAGGGCTCTCGCCCAGACGCTCATGACCCCACCCATCGAGACGCACCCCCAGGTCACAGCCCTTTCGAGACGTGGCCCACCCAACACTCCCCCGCGCGCGCCGTGGCGACTCCCCGGACCACGACCTCATTGGCCTTCGCCGCTCTTCCCCACGACCTCGTCACGGCGAGCGAGGCAAAGTTGGTCGATAGCGTCCTCGATTCCCCCAACTTTGCCTCGCTAACGGGACGGCAGACCGCTCTCGGCGGCCCTGCGAGTAGGAGAGGCTTCCGTATCGCTGGGAGGAAGCAGGAGCAGCACCCGCGGCGGCAGCAGCACCCGCGGCGGCAGCAGCGGCAGCAGCGGCAGCGGCAGCGGCAGCAGCGGCAGCAGCACCCGCGGCGGCAGCAGCACCCGCGGCGGCAGCAGCGGCAGCGGCAGCGGCAGCGGGTTGCGCGCGAGAGGCGATGACCAGAACGCCCTGGGGAGGAAGCTTCTCGCACGCCGTGGACCTCGGGATTGTGGACGGCGTCCCGCGTCAGCGCCTCCTTCATCGGAGCATTCACCCATGCCTCGCCACCCCTCACCCCTGCCGCCCTCGCTGCCGTTCGCCGTGTTCACCACTGCGGAAGCGCGGCGCGCAGGGGTGAGCACCGACCGTCTGCGGGCACAGGATCTCCGCCGGCTGGGCTACGGCATCTATGTCCGTGCGGACGCCGACCTCACCGAAGCCGCGATCATCACCGCGCTGACCCGCAATGACCCGATGGCTGTGGTCCGGGGCTCGAGCGCCGCGCGGCATTGGGGACTGCCGCTCCCCCTGCCCGTCGAGACCTGGAGCGTGGAGTCGCGCACCACGTCGATTCAGATGACCGCGAATGGACACCTCAGACGCGACACACGACTGGTGCGCTGGACTCGACAGCGCCTCCGGGGCGAAGAGCTCGTCGCAATCGGCGCGCTGCGGGTCACCAGCAGGGTGCGCACCTGGCTCGATCTCGCCCGGGATCTCACCCTCGACCAACTCGTCGAGATCGGCGACCACCTGGTGCGTCACCCACGCAGCAGGTTGGAACATCGCACCCACGCCTACGCGACGCCGCAGCAGCTCGGCACGGCGGCGCGCGAATACTCGGGTTCGGGAAGACTGCGCCTGCTGGAAGCACTCGAACTGGTCCGAGTGGGGAGCGACTCCCCCGCCGAGACGAGGCTCAGGCTCGCCGCCGCACGGGCAGAGCTACCGGAGCCCGAACTCAATACACGTCAGTTCGACGGGGGTCACGACCTCGGGGAGCCGGATCTCGCCTGGCCGCGGTGGCGGGTGTGCGTCGAGCATGACGGTCCGAGGCACCGCACTCCGAAGCAGCAGGAGAACGACATCGCCCGACGCGAGAATCGAGAGGCAGCCGGATGGATCGAGGTGCAGACGGTGGCCGCTGACCTCCACAAAGGATGCCGACGCGGGATACGGCGATTGGAGGAGGCGCTCACGCGTCACGGCTGGCGGCGCAGCGCAGCTGCCTGAGCACCGCCGACGCCTCAACCCCCTCAGGACCTGGCCTCGTGCCCCGCCAGCGGACACGACTCCTCGACGACCCGACGACCCGACGACACCGAGGCATAGTCCCCAGCCCGTCACCCGACACGACGACCCGCAGCCAGCGAGGCAAAGTTGGGGGAATCGATACCGGATAACCCCATCTTTGCCTCTCTCGGGCGGTGCGGAGGCAGGGCTGGGCAACACTCGAGAGCGGGCTGGGCACGGCAGCACCGAGGCAGGACTGGGCACGACAACGCAGAGGCCGGGCAGGTCGCGACAGCGCCGGGGCAGGGCGAGGCACGCGGGGCGCTGGGTCAGCCCTTCTCGACGAGCTCGGTGAGGAGGGCGCGGGCGCCGTCGGTGCGGAGCACCTCGAGGGCGTGGAGGTAGGGCGTGGTGAAGGCTTCCTGGTCGACGAGGTCGCCGAAGAGCTCCTCGTCGCGGAGGAAGGCCAGCGGGTCCTCGTCGTGCTTCGCGGCGGCGGCCATGACGCGGTCGTGGAGACGGTCCACCACGGGCCACTCCTCACCGTTCTCGCCGGTCCCCTCGGCGTAGCGGGCCCAGGAGGCGACGATCGCGGCGGAGGCGGTGACGTCGCGTCCGGCCTCGAGGTTCTCCTGGATCACGGGGACCAGCCAGGTGGGGATGCGGTCAGAGGACTCCGCGGCGAGGCGGGCCAGTGTGTCCTTGACGCTCTGGTTCGCGAAACGCGCCATGAGCTCATCCTTGTAGGCGGTCAGATCCATGCCCGGCACCTCGGGCACGGTGGGGGTGCCCTCGTGGTCCATGTAGAGGGTGCGCGTGAAGGGCGCGAGATGCTCGTCCACGGCGGCCTCGTCGGCGTAGGTCTGCCCCAGGAGCAGGCCGAAGTAGGCGATGGCCTGGTGGGAGCAGTTCAGCAGGCGCAGCTTCATGAGCTCGTAGGGCTCGACGTCCTCGACCATCTGCACCCCGACCTCCTCATAGGCGGGGCGGCCGGCGGGGAAGTCGTCCTCCAGGACCCACTGCACGAAGTCCTCGCTGACCACGGGCCAGGCGTCCTCGATGCCGTAATCCTCCGAGATCATCTCGATGTCCTCGGGCGCGGTGACCGGGGTGATGCGGTCGACCATGCAGTTGGGGAAGGCGACGTCGCTCTCGAGCCAGTCGCCGAGCGTGGCCTCGCCGTGCAGGCCGTTCTCGTCGCGGCGGCGCGCGTAGGCGAGGATCATGCGCTTGGCGAGGTCACCGTTGCCGCGCACGTTGTCGCAGGACATCACCGTGAACGGCTCCGTGCCGGCCTCGCGGCGGCGGCGCAGCGCCTCCACGACGTAACCGAACATCGTGCGCGGGGTGCCGGAGCCGTCGGCGAAATCGGTGGAGAGGTCCGCGGCGACCGCCTCGGTCTCGTACTGGAACTCGCCGGTGGAGGGGTTGTAGTTGTAGCCGCCCTCGGTGACGGTCAGCGAGACGATGCGCACCGCCGGGTCGACCATCTGGGCGAGCACGGCCTCGGGGTCGTCGGGGGCGAAGAGGTACTTGGCGATCGAGCCGATGATGCGGGGGTCGCGGGTCTCGTCGGGCGCCTTGGTGACCAGCGTGTACATGCCGTCCTGGGCGGTGAGGGCATCGCGCATGCGGGAATCGCCCGGCAGCAGGCCGACGCCGCACAGAGCCCAGTCGCGGTCACGGCCGGCGTTGAACAGCCGGTCCAGGAACATGGCCTGGTGCGCGCGGTGGAAGCCGCCCACGCCGAAGTGGACGATGCCGACCTTCCGCTCCTGGAGCGGGTACGTCGGGACGGCGACCTCGCCCTTCGCAGCGATGTCGGAGAGGGAAGCGGAGGTCAACGCGGTCATGGCTCATCCTTCGTCGGCGAGTGCTCGGAGCACTGACGATACACACTCCCGCGTCAGATGAGCAGGGGTTGACGCTCATCTGATCGAATCGACTGAGCGCCGACGATCGGGACACAGAGAGACGACGACGCCCAGGTGAAGGCGGCGAGCGGCGAGCTGCCAGCGTCGAGCGGCGAGCGGCGAGCGGAGCCCCACCCCTCACCCGAGCAGCGCGGCGACCTGGTCGGCGAGCTCGGGGGCGAGCACGATGTCGTCGACGAGACCGGAGCGAGCTGCGGCGACGACCGCTTCGGGGCGGCCGACGGCGGGGGCCGCAGCGATCACCCGGGCGCGTCGCAGCTGGTCGGCCCGCACACCGATCACACGATCCTCCATCGCGGAGTGCCACACCGCCCCCGAGCCGTCCAGGAGGATCCCGCACACCTCGGCGACGACGCCGGCGTCGTGCGCACGGCGCTGCTCGTCGGCCCCGAGCCGCGCCCAGAGCGTCGAAGCACCGGCGGCCCAGGCACCGATGGAGACCACGGCGACGTCGAGGTCGTCGGCCGCATCGAGCGCGGTGCGCACCTCCTCCATGGCTCGCAGTGACGAGGCGACCTGGGCGGAGTCGACGATGAGCGGGGTGGGCAGGGCCCAGACCCGACCGCCGGCCCGGGCGCCGAGGGTGTGCACCAGCGCCGAGGACAGGGCGGTGGAGAAGCCGGGCGCGCTGAGCGGGCCGACGAGCTGGACGACGTCCGCCGGGGGCAGCGCGCCGAGGTGGTCCGGCAGATGCATGAGGGTGCGCGACCAGGCGACACCGAGGCGGCCGCCCTCGCGCAGGGCGACGGGCAGCAGGCGTGCCACCTGGCGGGCGATCGCGTCTCGCATCGGCTCGCCCGGGCGGGACGCGGCAATGGTCACCGAGGAGATCCCGAGGCGCTGCGCGAGCTGCGCGTGGGTGCGTCCGGTGGCCGTCGGGTCGACGATCTCGATGCGCACGATGCCCTCGTCGCGCGCTTCGTCGAGCAGTCGGGCCACCTGGAACCGGGACAACCCATGGCGGCGGGCGAGCTCGACCTTGGACTGGCCGTCCACAAAATATCCGGTGGCGAGCTGGACCTTGAGCAGGGCCGTCGGGGGCACCTCGATCTCCGTGCCGACCTGCGGCTCCCCGTCCGACATCGTGCCGTGGTGCGCCATGGGAACCCTCCTCCAAGATCTCACGTCGTGAACATCTGCTCGCGGACTGTTGCTCACCTGAGCGTATATGACTACGCTCACTCTCAGTTGAGCAATATTCAGCGATCACATGAGTGCACGGCACTGCTGCCGAGGCACACCATCCCAGCGGGCCACTGTCGACCCCTCCTGAGACAGCCCCCGGACACCCGGGACAGCTCAGGACCAGCCCTGAGCAGTTCAGGGTCACGCAGGACCCGCCGGACCCACCGTTCTACAGCGGCCACGACGCGAGCCCCTCCCCATCTCAGGGCCCGTCCAGCCTCAGCCGTTCAGAGGAGAACAGCGCATGGGACACCTCCGACCACGACCACCCCGCGCGGCACGACAGGCCCGACCCGGAAGCCCGCCTCGGCCCCCGGACCCCGCCACGACCGCGCCCGCACCCGCACCCGTAACCGCACCCGTACCTGCATTTGCACCTGCACCTGCACCTGCACCTGCAGGAATACGCCCCAGCCGTCGCACTGTCCTGGGCGCCGGCCTCACCGCCGGGCTCGGTGCCACAGCCCTGGCCAGTTGCGGCTCCGGCTCCGGCGGCGGCAAGGAGTCGATCGTCGTCGCGATCGTCTCGAACCCGCAGATGCAGGATGCCATCAGCCTCATCGACGACTTCACGCAGAAGCACCCCGACATCGATGTGCAGTTCGTGTCCCTGCCCGAGAACGAGGCGCGCGCGAAGATCACCGCGTCGGTCGCCTCCGGCGGCGGCGAGTTCGACGTCGTGATGATCTCCAACTACGAGACCCCGCTGTGGGCGCCCAACGGCTGGCTCACCGACCTCGAGCCCTACATCGCGAAGACCGACGGCTACGCGCCGGACGACTTCGTGCCCACCATCAAGGACGCGCTCACCGTGGACGGCTCCATGTACTCGGTGCCCTTCTACGGCGAGAGCGCGTTCCTCGTGTACCGCCAGGACCTGTTCGACGAGGCGGGTCTGACGATGCCGGAGCACCCCAGCTGGGACGACGTGCGCGACTTCGCCTCGACCCTGCACGACCCCGACGCCGGCATGAGCGGCATCGCGCTGCGCGGTCTGGCCGGCTGGGGCGAGAACCTCGCGCCGATGAGCACGGTCATCAACACCTTCGGCGGCTGCTGGTTCAACATGGACTGGGCCCCGCAGCTGAGCTCACCCGAGGTGTACGACGCGGTCTCGATGTACGTGGACACGCTGCGCTCCTACGGGCAGCCCGGCGCCGCCACCTCCGGCTTCGGCGAGTGCCTCACCCGGTTCAGCCAGGGCAACGCCGCCATGTGGTTCGACGCCTCCTCCATGGTCTCCGGCGTGGAGAACCCCGATTCCTCCACCGTGGTCGGCAAGACCGGCTACGCCCTGGGGCCGACGCTCGAGACGCCCTACGCCGGCTGGCTGTACTCGTGGGCTCTCGCGATCCCCGAGACCAGTCAGAAGAAGGACGCGGCCTGGGAGTTCATCGCCTGGATGACCCATCCCGACTACTTCCAGCTCGTGGGCAACGAGGTGGGCTGGGAGGCGCTCCCGCCCGGCTCCCGCCTATCCACGTACGAGATCCCCGAGTACGCGGAGCTCTCGAAGAACTACGCGAAGCCCACGCTCGACTCGATGGAGAACTCGACGCAGGAGAACTCGATGACCGTGGAGGTCCCGTACGACGGGCTCCAGAACGTGGTCATCCCCGAGTTCCAGGACCTCGGCACGCGCGTGGGCCAGCAGTTCTCCGCCGCGATCGCCGGGCAGAAGAGCGTCGACGACGCGCTGAAGCAGTCTCAAGGGTTCGCCGAATCGGTCGCCCGCACCTACGGCTGGGAGGGCTGAGCGATGCCGACCTCGCGACGACGAACCGAGAGCAAGAGCACCAGAACAGAGCGGGAGGAGAGGGACCGATGAGCACAGCCACTGACACTCCCGTCGGCCGCGGACCGGACGCACCGCGCACCTCGTCGGCCCAGAAGCCCCGCGACCGTGCCCCGCACGACGGCGACTACTCCAAGGCCGAGGCGTGGCGCCGTCGGCTCCCGCTGATGCCCGCGTTCCTGTTCGTGGTCGTCTGCACCCAGATCCCGTTCCTGCTGACGATCTGGTACTCGCTGCGCTCACGCAACCTGCTGCGCCCCGAGGGCGAGAAGTTCGTGGGACTGCGCAACTACCTCGACCTCTTCGTCGACTCCACGTTCCGCACCGCGGCACTGAACTCGATCCTGTTCACGCTGGGCTGCGTGGTCGTCTCGCTCCTGCTGGGGCTGGGCCTGGCGCTGCTGCTGGATCGGAAGTTCTTCGGGCGCGGCTTCATCCGCACCCTGCTGATCACGCCGTTCCTCATCATGCCGGTAGCCGGTGCGATGCTGTGGTCGATCTCGATGTTCGATCCGACGTACGGGCTGGTCAACTGGCTGATCGGCACCGTCGGGATCTCTCCGGTGGACTGGACGAGTCAGTTCCCGATGGTCTCGATCATCATCGCGCTGGTGTGGCAGTGGACGCCGTTCATGATGCTGCTGCTCCTGGCGGGCCTGCAGTCCCAGACCGGCGACGTGCTCGAGGCCGCCTCGATGGACGGCGCCGGCCCGGGCAAGACCTTCGTGCACATCACCCTGCCCCACCTGCGGTTCTACCTCGAGCTGTCGGTGCTCCTGGGCGCGATCTACGTCGTGAACACCTTCGACCAGATCTACCTCATGACCGCGGGCGGCCCGGGTACCGCGAGCGCCAACCTGCCGTTCTACATCTACCAGCGCGCGTTCCTCGGCTTCGACATCGGGCAGTCCGCCGCGATGGGCGTGGTCACCGTGATCGCCACGATCGTGATCGCGACCTTCGCGCTGCGCCTGATCTTCACCAGCATCAACTCCAAGGAGCAGTCATGAGCATCCTTCGTCGACGACCCGTGAGGACAGACCGGAAGGGGACGGAGTCATGAGCACCTCCACCGCTGATGCCCCGCGCCTGACGCGCCCCGCTGCACCGATCCGCCCGCGCCGACCCAAGGGCAGGACCGGCGGAATCCTGCTGACCATCCTGGCCTGGGCGGCCGGTCTGATCTTCTTCGCCCCGGTGGCGTGGATGGTGCTGACCAGCTTCAAGCAGGAGAGCCAGGCGGCCTCGAACCCGCCCACCTTCTTCTTCACGCCCACGCTGGACCAGTACGCCTCGATCATCGGCTCCTCCGGGGCGGGTTCGTACCTGCTGAACTCGATGATCGCGACCGTCGGCTCGACGCTGCTCGTGCTGGTGCTCGCGGTGCCCGCCGCCTACGCGGTGAGCATCCGGCCGGTGAAGCGCACGCAGGACTTCCTGTTCTTCTTCATCTCCACGAAGATGCTGCCGGTGGTCGCGGTGATCATGCCGATCTACGTGATCGCGGGCCAGATCCGGATGCTCGACAACATCTTCACCCTCATCGTGCTGTACACGGCGATGAACCTCCCGATCGCGGTGTGGATGATGCGCTCGTTCTTCCTCGAGGTGCCCGGTGAGGTGCTCGAGGCGGCGTCGATCGACGGGGCCTCGCTGCTGCGCACCATGCGCACGGTGCTGCTGCCGATGGTCGCGCCGGGCGTCGCCGCCACCGCGCTGATCTGCGTGATCTTCGCCTGGAACGAGTTCTTCTTCGCTCTGAACCTCACCGCCGCGAACGCCGCGACGGTGCCGATCTTCCTCATGTCGACCATGACCTCGGAGGGCCTGTTCCTCGCCCGGCTCGCCGCCGCCTCGGTGCTGGCCTCGCTGCCCGTGGTCCTGGCCGGCTGGATCGCCCAGAAGCAGCTCGTGCGCGGTCTGTCCATGGGCGCGGTGAAGTAAGCGGCGAGCGGGCCGCGCACCCTGTCGTCAGCGGCAGAACTCAGCGCCAGAACTCAGCGCCAGCGGGGCAAAGTTAGGGGAATAGCCAGTCCATTCCCCCAACTTTGCCCCGCTGACGTCGATGGGTTGCTGACGTCGCTGGGTCGCTGACGTCGCTGGGTTGCTGACGTCGCTGGGTCGCCAACGTCGCTGGGGTTGCTGACGTCGATGGGGCCGATGGGCGCGTCAGTCTCCGGGGACCTCGTTCTCGAGCTCGGCCATCCAGGCCTTGCTCGTCGCGTCCGAGGGCATCCGCCAGTCGCCGCGCGGGGAGAGAGAGCCGCCGGCCAGCACCTTCGGGGCGTTCGGGGCGGCGGAGCGCTTGAACTGGTTGGAGAAGAAGCGGCGCGTGAACACGCTCAGCCAGTGCTTGATCTCGACCCGCGTGTAGGAGCGCTTGTCACCCTCGGAGTATCCGGCGGGCCACTCCCCCGCGTCGAGATCGCCCCAGGCCTGGTGGGCGAGGTAGGCGATCTTGGCGGGACCGTAGCCGCGGCGCAGCTGGTGGTAGAGCGTGAAGTCGTGCAGCGCGTAGGGCCCGATCGAGTCCTCGGTGGACTGCGCCTTCTCCCCGGGCTTGGTGGGGATCAGCTCAGGGGAGATCTCGGTGTCGAGCACGGCCTGCAGCAGGTCACCGGTCGCCTCGTCGAACAGCCCCTCGGCGATGACCCAGCGGATCAGGTGCTGGATCAGCGTCTTGGGGACGCCGGCGTTGACCCCGTAGTGGGACATCTGGTCGCCCACGCCGTAGGTGCACCAGCCCAGCGCCAGCTCGGAGAGGTCACCGGTGCCCACCACGATGCCGCCGTGATGGTTCGCGAGGCGGAACAGGTAGTCGTAGCGCATGCCGGCCTGCACGTTCTCGAAGGTCACGTCATAGACCTCCTCGCCGCTGCCGGCGGGGTGCCCCATGTCCTTCAGCATCTGGGTCGAGGCCGGACGGATGTCGATCGTCTCGAAGCTCGCCCCGATCGCCCGCGAGAGCAACTCGGCGTTGGAACGAGTGTGCTCGGTGGTCGCGAAGCCGGGCATCGTGTAGGCGAGGATCTCGGAGCGGTCGCGGCCCAGCTGATCCATCGCCCGCGCGCAGACCAGCAGCGCATGCGTGGAATCGAGCCCGCCGGAGACCCCGAGCACGGGGCGCGTACCGCCGGGCTTGTCGCCGCCGATCGCGCTCAGCCGACGCACCAACCCCGCGACCTGGATGGAGAACGCCTCGTAGCTGTCCTGCGCGAGGCGGGCCGGATCGTCGGGCACGAAGGGGAAGCGGTGCAGCGGCCGGCGCAGCGCTCCGGTGGCAGGGTGAGGGCGCTCGAAAGCTTCGCTCACCTCGCCGCGGACGTCGCCGCCGCTGCCCGATACGGCTCCACCGTGGAACGTCGCGCCGGACAGCGGTGCATGGGCGAACCAGCCCACGCTCCTGCCCTGCTCCTCGCCGTCTCCCTCGTCGCAGTCCTCGAACTCCTCGAAGTCCTCGCCGAAGGGCCCGAAGAGCCACGCCTCGTGCCAGGTCGAGAACTTCTCGAGCGACTCGGCGTGGGTGCGACGGTTGTCGTCGACCGTGTTCTGGCGGCGACGCTCGGCGACGATCCGGTCGAGGTCCACGTCGACGATCGTGGCGCGCGGGCCCTGCGGGAAGCGCTCGGACTCCCCCAGCAGGTCGCCGCACTCGTACACGAAGGTCTGCCCGTCCCACGCGAGGTCCGTGGTGGACTCCCCCTCGCCGGCGGCGGCGTAGATGTACGCGGCCTGGCAGCGGGCCGACGCGGAGCGCGCGAGCAGTGTGCGATCCTCCGCGCGGCCGACGGTGATCGGCGAGCCCGACAGGTTCGCGATCACGGTCGCGCCGGCGAGCGCGGCTTCGGCCGACGGCGGCACCGGCACCCACATGTCCTCGCAGATCTCCACGGACAGGCGCAGTCCGGGCACGTCCTGGACCGTGATGATCGAGTGCGGGGTGAGCTCGTGGTCCTCGCCGGCGATCCGCACGAGCTCCCCGTCGGCGTCGTCCCCGGGGGCGAACCAGCGGCGCTCGTAGAACTCGCGATAGGTGGGGAGGTTCTGCTTCGGGGCGATGCCGAGGATCTCGCCGTGGTGGATGATCACGGCGCAGTTGAAGATCCGGGAGCGGTCGCGGGCGCGCAGCGGGGCGCCGACCACGATGATCGGCAGCAGCTCGCGGCTCGCCTCGACCAGCGTGGCGATGGCCTGCTCGGCGGCATCCAGCAGCGGCTCCTGCATGACCAGGTCGTCCAGCGAGTACCCGGTCAGGGACAGCTCCGGGAACACGGCGAGGCCCACCTGCTGGTCGTGCAGGTCGCGCAGCTGCTCGAGGTGGCGCTCGGCGTTGGTGGCGGGGTCGGCGAGCGCGACCGGGAGGGTCACCGCGGCCACGCGCACGAAGCCGTGGTCGTAGATGCTGGCGTGGGGGTCGGTGACCGGCGCGTCGGCGCCTGCGGGATCCGTCGCTGAGCTCATGTGCCGAGCGTAATCGAGCAGCGGGCCCGGCATCGGCCGGATCCGCCGCTCGTGCCCCAACTGCTATACCGTGACCTGGTGAATCCTCACCAGTCCGCGCCTCGAGGGGAGAGCCGATGAACGCCCGTCGGCCCCTGCTGGGATGGCTGCTGATCGCGCCCAGCCTGATCGGCGTGACCGCCTTCCTGATCCTGCCGGTGCTGCTCGCCTTCGTGGTCTCCCTGTTCCGCTGGGACCTGCTGGGCACGCGCGACTTCATCGGCCTGGACAACTACGCCTCCCTGCTGGCGGACGGGGCGCTGCTGAACTCCCTGATCGTCACCGCCCTGTTCACGCTGATCTCGGTGCCGGTCTCCCTCGTTCTCGGCCTCGCACTCGCCTCGCAGCTGGTGCGGGCGCTGCCGGGCTCGGCGATCGTGCGGGTGATCGTGGTGATCCCGTGGGTGTGCGCGCCGCTCGCCCTCGGCGTGGTGTGGAAGTGGATCTTCCAGCCGTCTGTCGGGGCGCTGAACCAGATCCTCGGGGTGCGCATCGAATGGCTGACCGACCCGAGCCTGGCGCTGCCCGCGGTGGCGTTCGTGGCGATCTGGCAGAACGTCGGCTACATCTCGCTGTTCTTCCAGGCGGGTCTGTCCCGGATCCCCGGCTCGATCTACGAGGCGGCGCGGATCGACGGCGCGGGTCCCTGGCGGACCATGCGGTACATGACGATCCCGCTGCTGCGGCCGACGACGTTCTTCCTCGCCGTCACGCAGGTGGTGGCGAGCTTCCAGGTGTTCGACATGGTCTTCGCGCTCACCGGCGGCGGGCCCCAGCACCGCACCGAGGTCATCGCCTCGCTGGTCTACCACGAGGCGTTCACCTCCTCGAGCCTGGGCCGCGCGAGCGCCGTCGCGGTGATCCTGTTCGTGCTGCTCGTGGTCATCACGCTGATCCAGCAGCGCTACTTCGCCCGCCGCATCACCTACGACATGAGCTGAGAGGAGGACGACGATGACCACTCCCGACACCCCTACCGAATCCGCCACCCCCGCACGGCCCCATCGGCCCCGTCGGCCCCGCAGCACCGGCTCGATGCAGGCACGCACGCTCGCGGGCTACGCCGGCACCTACGTGGTGCTCGCCGTGGCCGCCGTGCTCACCCTGGGCCCGTTCCTGTTCTCCGTGATGACGGCGTTCACCTCGAGCACGCAGTTCGCCCAGGAAGGGCCGCTCGCGATCCCCGCGCCGCCGGTGATCGACAACATCATCGAGCTGTTCACCTCGGCGGACGGCTTCGTGACCCCGGTGGCGGTGACCGTGCAGATGGTCGCCGTGATCCTGGTGGGGCAGATGGTGTTCTCGGTGCTCGCCGCCTATGCCTTCGCCCAGCTCCGCTTCCCCGGCCGTGACCTGCTGTTCTGGGTGTACGTCGCGACGCTGATGGTGCCGCAGGTGGTCGTGGTGGTGCCGCTGTACCTGATGATGAGCGAGATGGGCCTGCGCAACACCTTCTGGGCGCTGATCCTCCCCTTCGTGCTCGGTTCGCCGTACGCGATCTTCCTGCTGCGGGAGAACTTCCGCGGGGTGCCCAGCGAGCTCATGGACGCGATGCGGATCGACGGGGCCGGCACCCTGCGTCTGCTGTGGCATCTGGTGGTGCCGCTGAATCGGCCGATCATCGTGACCCTCGTGCTGATCACCGTGGTCACCCACTGGAACAACTTCATGTGGCCGATGGTGATCACGTCCGGCCCCGAGTGGCGCGTGATCACCGTGGCGACCTCCGCGCTGCAGTCGCAGTACAACAACAACTGGACCCTGGTGATGGCCGGCACCACCCTCGCGATGCTGCCGCTGGTCCTGCTGATGATCGTGTTCCAGAAGCAGATCACCAGCTCCGTGGGCGACACGACGATGCGCTGAGCCACCGCCGAGCTGCCGTCGAGCGACCTCCGCTGAGCAGTCGCTGCCGGCCTGCCGCGGCGGGCCTGCTCGGGCTGCACGCCGCGCCGCGTCTCGATTCGACGACATCCCCTCCGGTCCCCGCACCGGAGCGGCACAATGGAGCCATCACCTGCGCCGCGTCCGCGGCCCTCGGAAGGACACCCCATGCTGAAGCGCCGTACCCTGCTCTCCTCCTTCGCCGCGGCCGGCCTGCTCGGCACCGCAGCCGCCTGCTCCCCCTCGAGCGATGGCGGGGGCGACGGCGGCTCCGGCGGCTCGGACGGCGGGGGCAGCAAGGGCACACTGACGTTCCGCCTCTGGGACGAGAACGCCGTGCCCGCCTACGAGGAGTCCTTCAAGGCCTTCACCGCGGACAGCGGCTGGGGCGTGAAGATCGACCTCGTGCCCTGGGCCGACTACTGGACCCGCCTTCCGCTCGACGTGGCCAGCGGCGATGCGGCCGACGTGTACTGGATGAACTCCGCGAACTACGTCCTGTATAAGGACTCCGAGGACCTCCTGGACATCAACAAGGTCGTGCCCGACGGAGCCGCGCAGTGGGAGAAGAGCGTCGTGGACCTCTACACGCGCGACGGCGGCCTCTGGGGCGTGCCGCAGATCTGGGACTCCATCGCCGTGTTCTACAACAAGGCCCTGGTCGAGAAGGCCGGCGTGGACCCGTCGGCCCTGGCCTTCGACCCGACCGCCGACACGGACGAGCTGCGCGACGCCGGGAAGGCTCTCACGCTCGACAAGGCCGGCAAGCACCCGGGCGAGGACGGCTTCGACGCGGACTCCCGCGAGCAGTTCGGCTTCAACTCGCAGGCCGATCGGCAGGCGATCATCGGCCCGATGCTGGCCTCCAACGGTGCGCAGTGGCAGGACGAGAACGAGTACACCTTCGCCTCCCCCGAGGGCATCGAGGCGTTCCAGTACATGGCCGACCTGGTCAACGTCGCGCAGATCGCCCCGAGCGCGGCGGACACCAACGAGAACGGCGACTTCACCAAGGACCTGTTCATCCAGGGCAAGCTCGGCCTGTTCCAGTCCGGACCGTACAACCTCTCGGCGATCGCCGAGGGCGTGGCCGACTCCTTCGAGTGGGCGCTCGCCGCGCCGGTCGCAGGCCCCGAGGGCGCGAAGTCGCTCGTGCACGGCGTGGTCGCGGTGGGCAACGCGAAGGCCGACGACGACCAGCAGGAGGGCATCACCGCCCTGCTCACCTGGCTGGGCAGCCTCGATGGTCAGCTGCCGCTGGCCGAGAAGGGCGTCTCCTTCCCCGCCCACGTCGACGCGCAGGACGCCTTCCTCGCCTTCTGGAAGGACAAGGGCATCGACGTGAGCGTGTTCGTCGACGCCGCGAAGAATGCCGCCGAGGCGGACATCGGAGCCCGCGCGAACGCCGGCCTCACCGTCGCGATCCCGATCTTCCAGGAGGTCTTCATCGGCCGCCTCACCGCCGAAGAAGGCATCCCGCAGGCGCAGGACGAGGGCAACAAGGCGATGTCCGAGTGAGCAGTCCCGACTGAGCGGTCCCGACTGACACCACGCCTCGGGGTGGGGCTCGCCGGCAGCGGCAGGCCCCACCCCGGTGCTCTGCCGGATGGCTGGTCGCTCGGCCCAGCGCCTCGTCGCCGTCGCCACCTCTTCACGATGTCCCCACGATTCGTATCCGGAACGTGCCCCTGGAATCGTTCTCCGTGCAGGTCACCCCATGGCACGCTGTGCTCATGACGCAGAAAGCGTCCCCGGCCGGGGGAACAGCCGGGTTCCATAGGGGGAAGCACAGATGGACAGATACGACTACGACTCGACGCAGCAGTCGCCGTCCGGCTCGGGGGAGCCGAACGACAGGCCGGGTCCCGACAGCGCCTTCACGGCCCCGGGTCCGGGCGGCCCGAGCCAGCCGAGTGCCCAGCGCCATCCGGGCGGCCAGGTCCCCCCGTCGCAGCAGGGCGCAGGCATCGTCTGCGAGCGCGTCAGCCGCTCCTTCGGATCGGTGCACGCCGTGCGGGATCTGTCCTTCGTGGCGCCCCGCGGCAAGGTGACCGCGCTCGTGGGCCCCAACGGCTCGGGCAAGTCCACGCTGATGCTGATGCTCGCCTCGCTGCTCGCTCCGGATCAGGGACGGGTGCTGCTGCACGGCATCGACCCCTCCCATGACTCGCCGGCGGTGCGCGCGATGGTGGGCTGGATGCCCGATCAGTTCGGGGCCTGGGACTCGCTGCGCGTGGCCGAGGTGCTCGAGGTGATGGGGCGGGCGTACTTCCTGCCCACCGCCCAGGTGCGCACCCGGGTCCAGGAGCTGCTGCAGCTCATGGACCTGGTGCCGCTGGCCCAGCAGCCCGCCCACGTGCTCTCCCGCGGCCAGAAGCAGCGCCTGGGCCTGGCCCGGGCCCTCGTGCACGGCCCCCAGATCCTGATCCTCGACGAACCGGCCTCCGGTCTCGACCCGGCCTCCCGTCGGCGTCTGCTGAAGGTGGTGCGGCAGGTCGCCGAGAACGGCTCCACCGTGCTCGTCTCCAGTCACATCCTCACCGAGCTCGAGGAGATGGCCGATCACGTCGTGTTCCTCGACGGCGGTCATGTCGTCGACTCCAGCAGCGTGCGCGACCTCGCCGCGCGGCCACGGCCCTGGCGGGTCGAGTCGCTCGATGCGAGCTCCCTGTCCAAGGCCCTCGGCGAACTCGGAGTCCACCATCACGGGGTCGTGGATCCCGCGCACACCACCAGCGGCCATGCCGAGACGGTGGTCGATCTGCCCGACGAGGCCACTGCCGCCCGGCTCCTGGCGGACCTCACCGCGAAGGGCGCCGCCGTGGTCTCCTTCGGCCCGGCGACCGGCCGCCTCGAGGCCGCCTACCTGGCGACCGACGCCGCGAACCGTGAAGGAGCGCTCTGATGAGGAACGGAACCCTCTCCCTGCGCCCCCGCGGACTGTGGCTGGTCACGTCCCTCGAGCTGCGGCAGCGGATCCGCTCGGTGCGCTGGTACGTCGCGCTCGGCGTGTGGACCCTCGTGCTGCTCGCGCTGGGTCTGCTCGCCCTGGTTCCCGCGATATACACCTCGCAGTGGGTCACGGTCGCGCCCGTCGCGCGGGTGATGTTCAGCCTGCAGATGATCCTCGTGCTGATCGCGATGCTGCTGGTCACGCCCGCACTGTCGGCCGGATCGATCAACGGCGACCGCACCGCCGGCACCCTCGCCACCTTGCAGGCGAGCCTGCTCAGCCCGGTCGAGATCGTGCTGGGCAAGCTGCTGGCGGGGATCCTCACCGGCCTGGCGTTCATGGTCCTGGCGATGCCGTCGGCCCTGCCGCTCGCCCTGCTCGGGCACGTCAGCGTGTTCTACCTGCTGCGGGTCGTGGTGATGATCTGCTTCCTGACGTTCTGTGTGACCGCGCTCGGCCTGGGCCTGTCCGCGATCACCCAGCGCCAGCTCGGGTCGGTCGTGCTCGCCTATGTGCTGGTGTTCGGCGTGACCATCGTGGGCCCCATCCTGTGGGGCATCTCCGCCACGTTCCTCACCACGGAGCGCGAGGTCACGACCTATTACACCCAGTACGACTACGAGAGCTCGAGCGAGTCCGGCGTCTGCATCGCCACTACCGAGAAGCAGCCTGTCTGGCGGATGGACCTCGCTCAGCCCGTGATGTGGCCGAACCCGCTGATCATGCTGGCCGAGACGGCCCCCACGATCGACGTCGACGAGGACTGGGACCAGTTCGACGACGGCCGCACGCCCGACGCGCTGAGCATCATCAAGTTCGGGATGCGGGAGGTCTCGAGCCCGCCGCACCCCTCGGACTACAACCACTGCGACCCGGCCGACGAGAACTATCCGGACGATCTCGGGACGCCGCTGAGCATCCCGATGTGGCCGATGGGCATGGCGACGTGGGGCGTCGTCGCGCTCCTCTCGCTGGCTGTGGCCGTGCTGCGCCTGGCGGTGCCGATCAAACGCCTGGGCGCCGGGACACGGATCGCCTGACCTGCAGGCGCTGCAGGCACTGCGGGCACAGCGGTATAGCGGGCACAGCGGGAGCGGAGGATTCAGCGCCCGCAGAGGGCGCCGTCGGCTCAGCGCTCGCGCAGGTCGGTCATCGACTCCGGGATCCCATGGCGACCGCCCTGCCCGTCGGCCCTCTGCTGCCCGTCGGCCCCGTGCCGTCCGTCGGCCCCGTGGTGCCCGTCGCCGGTTCCGTCGCCGCGGGTGAAGGGCGAGCCGTCGCCGCCGAAGTCCGGCAGCGTCCCGACGGCGAGCTCCGCCTGCCGCACGGCGGTGTCCTTCGCCCCCGGGGCGCTGTCGTCGACCCAGAGCCGCTCCCCGGAGGCGTCGAGATCGAAGATCGCCAGGGCGTGATCGCCGCCCCGGGCCTGCAGGCGCCGGCGCTGCTCGGCCCGCACCGCCGGATCCTCGGCGCGCTGGGCGCGGGTGCCGATGTCGGGGGCGACCAGCGAGTACGGGGTCTCGCGCCGCATGTAGTCCCCGGCCGGTCCGTAGAGCACATCGCGCAGGCCCCGGCGCATCGCGGCCGACGCCCCGGCGCCCAGCAGCGGGATCAGCGTCAGACCGCCCACCACGATCCACACCCAGGCGAGTGCCGTGGCGGCGTCGAGCAGCGCGAGGACCACGGCGAACAGGACCAGTCCCAGCAGCGCCAGCGCGGCGCTGAACCAGCCGGTCAGCGCCACCACGAGCGACTCCCAGGGGTTCACCCGCTTCCGGTGCTCCCACGACGGGTAGGTGCGCTGGTCGATCACGGCGCTCCGCTG
Source organism: Brachybacterium sp. AOP3-A1-3 (assembly GCF_052378285.1). NCBI lineage: Bacteria > Bacillati > Actinomycetota > Actinomycetes > Micrococcales > Dermabacteraceae > Brachybacterium > Brachybacterium sp. AOP3-A1-3. Next base: position 390,835 of record NZ_JBQSXM010000003.1, read on the forward strand.
CCCCGAGGCGGCGAGCACGGCGAGACCGGGCGCGAACGCCATGGCGAGGGCCACGAGGGCGAGCACCGGAACGCCCACGGCGACCATCTGCCAGTGCAGCGCGGAGCGCACCTGGACCAGGTCGCTCTGCAGGAGCCCGTTGAAGGTGACGACCACGTCGGCGATCCCGAAGATGATCGCGCCGAGGCCCACGGCGGCGGGGACCACCCAGGTCAGGCAGGCGCGGGCGATGAGGGCCAGCGCGGTCAGCGCCCCGCGCGGAGTCAGGGCGCGCCCGGCGGCGGCGGTGCCGGGGTTCGGGGGCAGGTGCCGACGGTCCTGTCCGAGCACCTGCGCGGCGGCGGCTCGCCGGGTCACGGGGTCACGGTCCAGGCGCCCGGTGGTCTCCAGGGCTGCGGCCGGTTCGATGCCCAGCACCGTCGGGGCGCTCACCGTGCGGCGCACCAGGATCCAGGCCAGCAGGAGTGCGCCGACGGCCAGGGCCCAGGCCATCAGCTGACCCGCGCCCAGTCCGCTCCAGGGCTGCGGGAGCCCGACGGCGACGCTGAGCGGCAGCGCCGCCACGGCGAGGACGCTCGGGCCCAGGAGGAAGGCGGTGATCCGCGTGGCGACGTCGGCTTGGAATCCGCGTTCGCTGAGGTGACGCCGGGGATCCATGCCCGCGATCACGCTCGGCGCCAGTGCGGTGACGGCCAGGCTCACCACGGTGGCGAACAGCGGGAGCAGGAGGAACGCCGTCCCGAGGCCACCGCTGGTGAAGCCGAGCTGGGAGGTGGTCGCCCGCAGCATCGCCGGTTCCCCGAGGGCGACCAGGAGGGTGAGGAGCCAGAACGTCGGCGATGCGCCGACGACGTACAGGGCCAGCAGCACGTACCAGAGGCCGAGCAGGAGCAGGCCCGGGGCCCAGGAGATCCGCAGCAGACGGCGGCGCAGCGCGGCCTTCGAATCGGCGATGATCTCCGCCGGCGGCACCAGATGGGTCGCGTCGCGGGGCAGCTCGCGGGGAGCCGGCAGGTCGGTCAGCGGCGGCATGGCCTGCGAGTACGGGGAGGTCATCGGGGCTCCAGCTCGGCTCTCACACGCTGCGGCGGCCCAGGAAGGCCCGGCCGAGGGTCATCTCGTCGGCGTAGTCGAGGTCGCCGCCGACGGGCAGGCCGGAGGCGAGACGGCTGACGGTGAGCTCGAGCGGCCCGAGCAGCCGAGAGAGGTAGGCGGCCGTGGCCTCGCCCTCGATATTGGGGTCCAGGGCGAGGATGACCTCCTGGGTCTCCCCCGATCCCAGGCGGCTCATCAGCTGGGTGATGCGCAGGTCGTTCGGGCCGACGCCACCGATCGGGTCGATCGCTCCGCCGAGCACGTGATAGCGGCCCTTGAACTCGCGGATCTTCTCGATCGCGACGATGTCCTTGGACTCCTCGACCACGCAGATGATCTCGCTGGTGCGGCGGGGGTCGGCGCAGATCCTGCAGGTCTCGTCGGCCGAGACGTTCCCGCAGATCTCGCAGAAGCGCACGGTGTCCTTGACGGTCACCAGCACCTCAGCGAGCCGGCGCACAGAAGCGTCGTCGGCGTCCAGCAGATGGAATGCGATCCGCTGAGCCGACTTGGGGCCGATGCCCGGCAGCTTGCCGAGCTCGTCGATGAGGTCCTGGACGATGCCTTCATACACGCCCTCAACTGTAGTTGCCCCGCCCGACCCAGGACGCCCGCGCCGACGTGCCTCCGCGCACGTCGACTCCGGAACCGTGCACGTCGGCGCTGGAACTGCGCCTGTCGGCTCCGGAACTGCGCCCGTCGGCGTCCGCACTGCGCGCAATATGTCCATCGCCGTGACATATTCGGTTACCCTGGGCCGACCAGCCGATCTCGACGAGGAGCCCCATGGTCCAGCTGCCCCCCTCTCTGCTCGACGCCGTGCACGAACGGGTCCTCAGCGGCCTGGGCGAATCCGCCCAGCGCGAGGAGATCGCCCGCCGGGTGGTGAGCTACCTGCGCAATACCGCCGAGACCACGGTGAACGTCGAGGACGACGGCACCACCTTCGTGATCACGGGTGACATCCCGGCGATGTGGCTGCGGGACTCCGCCGCCCAGCTCACCCCGCTGCTGCGCCTGGTCATCGCCGGGGTCGGTGCCGAGGAGGACCGGGCCACGCTGGTCGCCCTGCTGAGCGGCCTGCTGCGCCGCCACTGGCAGTACATCGTCATCGATCCGTACGCCAACGCCTTCAACCGCACCGCGGACGCCTTCCAGTGGGACAGCGACGACACGAACCTCGACAACCCCTGGGCGTGGGAGCGCAAGTTCGAGCTGGACTCCCTCTCCTACGGCCCGGACCTCGCCTGGCGGGTCTGGAAGGCCACCGGGGACACCTCCTGGGCGACCGAGCAGTTCCTCGACGCCGCCCGCACGATCCTCGCCACCGTGCGCACCGAGCAGCATCACGAGGAGCGCTCCGAGTACTTCTTCCGACGTGCGAACTGCACACCCCAGGACACCCTGGCACGTGAGGGTCGCGGCTCGCTCACCGCACCGAACGGCCTGGTCTGGGCAGGATTCCGACCCAGCGACGATGCCTGCGAGCTGGGCTACAACATCCCGGGCAACCACTTCCTGGCGCTCTCCCTGGAACGGCTGGGCGATCTGCTCGAGGAGGTCGCCGGCCAGGCGGAGGACGCCGCCGAGGCGCGCCGGCTCTCGACCGAGATCCGCGACGCGCTCCAGCAGCACGGTCTGATCGAGGGGGCCGACGGGACGCCGATCTGGGCGTACGAGGTCGACGGCCTGGGCCATCACGTGTTCCTCGACGACGCGAACGTGCCCAGCCTGCTGGGCCTGCCCTACCTGGACTGCGTCGCGGCCGACGATCCGACCTACCTCGCGACCCGCGCCGCGGTGCTCTCGCGGCAGAACCCGTACTACTACTCGGGCCTGTACCTCGAGGGAGTGGGGTCGCCGCACACGCCCAAGGACCATGTGTGGCCGATCGGGAAGAACGTCGAGGGGCTCACCTCGGTCGACGACACCGAGCGGCTGCGGATCCTCGAACAGCTCATCCGCACCGACGGCGGCACGGGGATGATGCACGAGGGCGTGCACGTCGACGATCCGTCGACCTTCACGCGCGAATGGTTCTCCTGGTCCAACTCGATGTTCTGCGAGCTGGCGCTGGACATGGCCGGGGTGCACCGGGAGGTCGGCGCCGCCTCCCTGTGACAGTTCGGCCCGGGCGGCGGGCCCGCGACGACGGCACTGGTCAGACCCGGGCCGGAGGGGTACCGTCGAGCCCGGGCCGTCGCAGCATGCACGGCCCTTTCGCGACTCTGAACAGGACTTTGCACGATGTCGTCGTTGCCGCATCCCTATGACGCCGCCGAGCCGGCCACCACCTGCCGGGTGACCGATGCGCCGGAGGTGCCCACCGCAGTGGTGTCCCAGCGTGACTTCCCGATGTACCAGATCTCGTCCCTGATGGACGGCACCTTCTCCCACCTCGGAGCGGCGCTCGAGGAGGCCGGGATCCACCCGATCGGGCCTGCCTTCGCGCTGCATCACCGGGCGCCGGTCTCGACCGCGGATGTCGAGGTCGGGTTCCCGGTCGACACTCCCCTGTCCGCGCCGATCACCCTGCCCAGCGCCTACGAGGTCATCGCCTCGACGCTGCCCGCGGGGCGCGTGGCATGGGTCAGCCACGTGGGCGGATACGGTGCGCTCGCAGAGAGCTGGGGCGCGTTCACCGAGGAGATCGGCGAGTCCGAGGAGCAGATGACGTACCCGTTCTGGGAGTTCTACGTGACTCCGCCGACGCCCGATACGAACCCCGCAACCCTGCGCACGGACCTGTTCAGCCTGCTCGAGCCGCGCGCGGTCTGACCCCTCGCGGACCAGATCAGACTGGTCCTTCCCGGCCCAAGCCGGACTGGTCCCTCGCGGCCCAGGTCAGGCGATCGGTCAGTACCTGTTGGTCTCGTCGATGACCTCGAGCACCCTGCCGCCGAGGACGGTCTCGATGACCTCGCGGCCATTGCGCTTCGACACCACGGCATCGTCATCGTCGCGCGTCGCGCCGCCGGTCGGATCGGCGTCGACCTGGGGCTCCTCAGCGCCTCCGCGGCTCCCCCGGGTGCGCAGGCCTGCTGTGCGGGATGCCTGCGCGGCTTCGCGGACCAGTGCCGCGCCGCTGCGGGCCGGGGCGCCCGCCGGCGCTGCTCCGGTCGGGTCGGTGTCCGTCGGAACCACGGACGGGTCGCCCTGACCCGTGACGTTCTGGCCCGTGAAATCCTGGCCCGAGAAGTCCTGACCGGACGAGCCGGGCTGCTCTGGCTGTCCGGACCCCGGAGCCGCGACCGTCGCCGTGCCCCAGGAGGCGGCTGCGCGCGCAGTGGCAGATCCGGTGGCCGATCCCGATGACGGCTCGGCGGAGGCTGAGAGCTCGGAGCCTGCAGGCTGTTCAGAGCGGGCCGCTGGTGCCGGGCCGTCGTGCGCATCGTCCGGTGCGGAGTCGGCGACGCCCTCCCCTTGTGCTTGGCCGGGCGCGCCACCCCACCCCTGGTCGGGGTCGTTCGGGGGGTCGATCGGATCCATGCTGCTCACCGGTGCGTCCGGCGTCGCGTCCGATGTCGCGTCCGATGTCGCGTCCGATGTCGCGTCCGGCGCAGCGTCCGTGCGCGGAGCACGTGAGCGGACGACGCGGCCTTCGGCGATCGCCTGTTTCAGGGCGTTCTGTCCGAAGGTCCGGGGCTGGTCAGCGGGTACGGAGTCGCGGCCGGCGTCGTCGACGACCGGGATGTCGCCGGCATCGGCGGTACCTGCGGACGCGGTCGAGGGTGTCGGAGATGCCGACGTACCGGTGGCAGCATCCGGCGCTGCTGCCGACGTTCCCGCGGCAGGCTGAAGGGCGTCCGACCAGCGCGGCGCACGCTCCGGCGACGGCGCCGGATCCTGCTGGCCTCCCCCGTGGCGAGCGGCGGGCGCCCCCTGCGCGGAATAGTCGACGGGCGGGTAGGAGTCCTCGGGGTCCGGCGGATACGGGTCATCGGGCTCCGGGGCGAAGTCCTCGACACGGTCAGCGCCGCCGGGGACCGTGGCGCGTCCGCGAGAGGCGCGAGCGGCCGCCTGCATCGCGCGATCAGCGGCGCGCTGACCGAGCGAGGCGGGCGGCTCCTCCGCGGAGGTCTGCCCTCCGGGTGCCGCCGACGGGGCCAGCGCCCCGACCGGATCTGCGGGCGCAGCAGAGGCCGACGGGGCCGACGCGGCCGAGGCCGCCGAGGCGGAGGCCGGTGCCGTGGGGGCTGCTGCCGATGGCGTCATCTGGGTTACGGCGTCACCCCAGGGAACCGGCGTGCCGCTGGGCGCAGCATTACCCTCTCCGGCGCTGCCGCGGCCCGGGTCGCCCTGGAAGCCGCCTGCACCGCGGGAAGGACCGTCTCCCGCGCCGCCGGAGCCTGCCGAACCCGGACCCGGAGCGCCCGATCCCGCTGAGCCTGGTCCCGATGAGCCTGGCCCTGACGATCCCGGTCCTGAACCGCCGGGGCCCGGATCCTCTCCGACGACCGCGTCGACCGAGATCTCGACATGCATGATCCGACGCACGGCATCCGCCAGGTTCTCCGCCGCAGTGCCCCGACGGAAGGCGGCGACGAGGCCCTCGGTGCGGAACCCGATGAGGAGCGTCGACCCCTGGGAGCCGTGCACATGCCCGTTCTGGCCGACGAGCGCCCAGCTGGGACGACGGATCTGCGCGAGCTCGTCGAGGATCGCGGACCAGTGCTCCCGCACGGAATCCGCGTTCAGTCCCTGGCTCCCGCCGGTATCCGAGGCTGCCGGGGCAGGAGCGCCCTGGGGAGCAGGCTCCTGCGGGGCGGAGTGCTGCGGAGACGGCTGCTGCGGGGCCGACTGCTGCTCGGCACCACCCTGCGCACCGTGCTGCGACCCGTTCTGCGGGGCGGCGGCTCCTTGCTGAGGGGCCCCCTGCTCCGCTGGGCGGCCTCCCGGGCGCGACACCGGGGTGTCCCAGCCTGGTGAGGCTGTCGCGGCGTCCGCTCGACCCTCCGGTGCCTGGGGCTGGCCCTGGCGCTCCGCCGCTGGCGCCGCTGGGCGCCCACCGCGCGACTGACGGGCGGATTCGACCTTCTCCTGCGCGATGCGCCGCGCTTCCTCGCGCCCCGAGGAACCCCCGACAGCGGCTGCTCCGGCGGCGCCGGGAGACGGCGCCCCACGGCCCGGCAGCGGTGTGCCCTGTCGGCCCCCTGCAGATTGCTGACCTCCGGCAGGCAGATTCCGCCCCGCCGGAGCGGCACCGTCTCCCCCGGCTGCCAGCGCGGCACGCTCGTCGCGCAGCACGAGGCGCGCGGCGAGCAGTTCGAGGTGCAGACGCGGCGACGTCGCACCGCTCATCGTGGAGAGCGTCTCGTGGACCAGGTCGCCGCACTGCGAGAGATCCGCAGGCTCGAAGAGACCGGCCTGGCCCACCATGCGTTCGAGCTCATCGGCAGGGACCTGCGGCAGCAGATCCCTGCCACGGTCCGGCACGGCCGCCAGGATGATCAGGTCACGCATGCGTTCCAGCAGGTCCTCGACGAACCGGCGCGGCTCGTGACCGGTCGCCAGCACGTGCTCGACCGCGGCATACAGCGCGCCGGCATCCCGCTCGGCGATCGCGGTGACCGCGCTGTCCAGCAGCGCGGTATCCGTGAAGCCGAGCAGGGCGATCGCGGTCGGGAAGTCCAGACCGTCCTCCCCGGCGCCGGCCATGAGCTGATCCAGCACCGACATGGAGTCACGGGCGGACCCGCCGCCCGCGCGCACCACCAGCGGCATCACGCCCTCGCCGACGTTCACGCCCTCGGCGACACAGACCTCCTCGAGGTACGGGCCCAGCACCTGCGGCGGGATCAGCCGGAAGGGGTAGTGGTGGGTGCGCGAGCGGATGGTGCCGATGACCTTGTCCGGCTCGGTGGTCGCGAAGACGAACTTCACGTGGTCCGGCGGCTCCTCCACCAGCTTCAGCAGGGCGTTGAAGCCGGCCGAGGTCACCATGTGGGCCTCGTCGATGATGAACACCTTGTAGCGGTCGCGCACGGGCGCGAAGGAGGCGCGCTCGCGCAGCTCGCGGGCATCGTCCACACCGCCATGACTGGCGGCGTCGATCTCGACCACGTCGAGACTGCCGGAGCCGCCGTTAGCGAGGTCACGGCAGGAATCGCACTCCCCGCACGGAATGTCCGTCGGCCCCTGCGCACAGTTCAGGCAGCGCGCCAGGATGCGCGCGGAGGTCGTCTTGCCGCAGCCTCGCGGCCCGGAGAACAGATAGGCGTGACCGATCCGGCCCGCGCGCAGCGCACGCTGCAGAGGCGTGGTGACGTGGTCCTGGCCGATCACCTCGGCAAAGGACTCGGGACGATAACGACGGTACAGAGCTGTGGCCACCGGTACAGGCTAGTTGAGGTGCCCGACGTTCCTCACCGTTGGGGACGAGCAGGTTCTGTGGAGGGCCGGTCCGACGGCGTCGGAATCCCCTGAGCGACCTCGTTCGCCCCTGCATTCTCCTGCTCGTTCTCCTGCTCGTCCTCCGGTGGGTTCTCCGATGTGCTCACCCGTGTGTTCAGCCGTGTGCTGGCCTGCGTGGCGGCCCGTGTCGCGTCGAGCTTCTCGCGGCGATGTCGCAGGCTCCCGAAGGTCACCAGGAACGCGATCAGCACCACGATCACCGGCAGGGCGGCGTCCACGACCCACTCGGGCACGGTGAACGGCAGCGAGAAATCCGGGATCCACCCGAACAGCAGATCCGCCAGCCAGTTCCAGGCGTCCACGATGGGGCGGAGCACGGCGGCGATCGCCGACCTGATCGGGGCGAACAGCGCGTCGAAGAACTCCACGACGGGGCGCAGGAGCTCGCCGAACCAGGTCCGGATCGGCTCGGTGGCCTCGGAGATCGCGTCGACGACAGGCCGCACCCGTGCTGCCACCCACTCCTGGACCGGGTCGAGCAGGCCGCTGAACAGGCTGCCGAGACCGAGCAGCGGGATCAGGAAGCCGGCGGCCTTCGCCAGCGCGGAGAGCATCGCGTACTTGGCGGGGTGCGCGATGCGCTTCTCGTCGCGCACGGCCGACGGGCTGTCCGCCGTCGGGACGAGCAGCGTCTTCTCCAGACCGTGGCGCACGTCGACCTCCCCGGCGCCGCCGAGCCCGGCGGTGTGCACCGAGATCACCTCGGCATCCGAGTGGTCCGGCTCCTCCCCCTCGCTGGCCTCAGCGCCGTCGGCCCCGCCGGCGTCGCCCACGTCGTCGGCCCCGTCCGCGTCGTCGGCCCCGTCGGCGTCGTCCGCGTCCTCCGCGTCGTCGGTTCCGTCGACGTCGTCGGCTCGGCGACGCACCGTGCAGCGCACGACGGTGAAGCTCTCGTCGAGGCGGAACCGGAGGTCATCGGAGTCCGACTCGGCTGCCGAGTCCGTCCCGCTGCGAGAACCCGCACCGTCGGCGTCGTCCTCGTCGTCCGGACCGTCCGCTCGACCCTTCTTCGTCGCCTGTTTCCGCGCCTTCTCCTCCGCAGCCGGGTCGTGCTCGATGCCGTCGATGACCACGGTGAAGGAGGTGTCGAGGAGACGGTGACGCACGCGCACCAGGTAGTCATGACCGCCGGCGCGGCCGCGGTACTCGACGTCCGACGCGAACCGGGTCGGCTCCTGCTCGCCGAACGGCTTCTCCTCGTCGGCGACCGGCTTCTCCTCGTCGGCCGGAGCGGAGGTGTCGCGCATGGAGGGTCGATCGTTCATGTCTTCACGATGTCAGCCGCCCGCCCGGCATGCATCCCCCGCAGGGCCGTGACCGCAGCTCCCGCATCGGCCGAGCGGACGATGACGTGCGGACGAAGCGGTGGGGCGGGACGACGGGAGCGCAACCGTGAGAACGACAGCGGGGAACGACAGCGGGGCCCGACAGCGGGGCCCGACAACTCCGTTGACCGAATTCAGGCGTTCCCGAAGACTCTCCGCATGAGCGTTCGCCATTCCCACACCAGCATCGACTGCCATGACGCCTTCGCCCTGTCCCAGTGGTGGCGTCGGATCCTCGACTACGAGATGGACCCGGAGGATCCGAACCTTCCCGGGCACGAGGAGTGCGCGATCCACGATCCCGAGACCGGGCACACGCTGCTGTTCCTCGAGGTCCTCGACGACGAGCTGCCGGCCAAGCGGATCCACCTCGACGTGCGCCCTCGCGAGCGCACGCAGGAGCAGGAGATCCTCTGGCTCGAGCAGCAGGGAGCGGTGGCGGTCGCCGATCATCGCGGCCAGTACGGCCCGGGGTCGGGATGGCTGACCATGGCGGATCCCGAGGGCAACCAGTTCTGCGTGCTGAAGTCCGACGCCGAGCGGGCCGCGATGGCGTCACCGCGCGAGGACGGCAGTGCCGCCGATGCACCTGCTGAGGCGAGGACCGAGGGGAACGCCGATGACTTCCCCGAAACCCCCTAGTTCTCCTAATGTGACCGCTTAGCGTTTTGATTGATCTCTTGACGATGCCCGCGTAACGTCGCCTGCCGTGAGCACATCGACCACCCCCTCCCCCACGACACCGCGGCGCACGCGCAACCCGTTGCGCGCGATCGTCCACATCCCCTTCGGCTGGCAGGTCCTCATCGGACTCGGCCTCGGCGTGGCCCTCGGTCTCGTCGCGGCCCAGATGGGCCCCGTCGCCGTCACGGACGCCAACCCGGACGGCGCCAACTGGCTGACCACCACGCTGAACACCATCGGCACGATCTTCGTGACTCTGCTGAAGGCACTGGTGCCGCCGCTGATCTTCCTCGCGATCATCACCTCGATCGCCAACTTGCGAGGCGTCACCAACGCCGCCCGGCTCGCCGGGAAGACGCTGCTCTGGTTCGCCATCACGTCCCTCATCGCTGTGTCGATCGGTATCGCGCTCGGCGCCGTGACCTCCCCCGGCGCCAACTCCGGGATCTCGGCCGACGCCGCCCAGGCCTCGGACACCCAGGGCGGATGGATGGACTTCCTCACCGGCCTCGTCCCCACGAACTTCCTGGGCATCGAGGGCAGCGCCGGGGACGACGGCACCGTCTCCCTGAGCTTCAACGCCCTGCAGATCCTGGTCATCTCGATCGCCGTGGGCATCGCGGTGCTCTCCGTCGGCGAGAAGGCCGAGCCGTTCCTGAAGGTCACCGGCTCCGCGCTGGAGATCGTCCAGAAGGTGCTGTGGTGGGTCATCCGCCTCGCCCCGATCGGCACCGTCGGCCTGCTCGGCAACGCCGTGGCCAGCTACGGCTGGAACGCGATCGGTCAGCTCGGCGTCTTCGTGGCCGACGTGTACATCGGCCTGTTCCTCGTGCTGCTGGTCGTCTACCCGGTACTGCTGAAGCTCAACGGCCTCTCGATCGGCTCCTTCTTCCGCGGCGTGTGGCCCGCGACCTCGCTCGGCTTCGTCTCCCGCTCCTCGCTGGGCACGATGCCGATGACGCAGTCCGTCACCGAGCGCATGGGCGTGCCGCGCCACTACGCGAGCTTCGCGGTGCCGCTGGGCGCGACCACCAAGATGGACGGCTGCGCCGCGATCTACCCGGCTCTGGCCGCAATCTTCGTCGCGAACTTCTACGGTGTGCCGCTCGGCGTCACCGACTACCTGCTGATCGTGCTGGTCTCCGTGCTGGGCTCGGCCGCGACCGCCGGCATGACCGGCGCGACCGTGATGCTCACCCTCACCCTGTCCACCCTGGGCCTCCCGCTCGAGGGTGTGGGCCTGCTGCTCGCGATCGACCCGATCCTCGACATGGGCCGCACCGCCCTGAACGTCACCGGCCAGTCGCTGGTCGCCGTGATCGTCTCCAAGCGCGAGAAGATCCTCGATCAGCCGGCGTACGACGACGCCCGACGCACCTCCTTCCAGGCCATCCAGGCCGAGGAGGCGCAGGACGCCGCCGACGCTGACGTTGACACGGAGGCCACGGCAGGCGTCGAGTCCGACGCGGACCGCGAGAAGCAGCCCGCCACCGCCTGATCGGCGCCCACCGGCCGCCACGCGCAGGCACCGCAGCGCGCATGATGCCCCGGCCCCTCGACGACATCACCGTCGAGGGGCCGGGGCATCATCTGTGCGCGCTCTGTGCCCCGCGACGCCAACTGCCCCGCCCAGCCTCGCCTCGGCGTTCGACAGACCGCGACGCGCCCACCGATACCCTCGATATATACCTCCACTGATACATATCGGTGGTCTCGTTCGGCGCGCCCTCGACGGAGAGCGCGCAAGGGGCGCCCGCGCCGGGGAGCGACGGCCCACGACCGGGAGCTCCCGCGCCGGGGAGCGCCACCTCCTGGGTGAAACCGCGCACCGCACGCCTCGGAGCTCTGGCCCAACCCTCGCGCCGCCCCTAGAGTGAGGCTGTCAGATCGGCCCGGCTCCACGGGCCCCCGCAGTGCATCTACCTCGGGTCCCTCGGCGGACCGTCCAAGGCGGCACCCACCGTCCGGAGCAGCGATGTCCACGCAGCAGACCACAGCCCCCGCCCCGCAGCAGTCCTCCCCGACCCTGCGCAGCGTCGCCGGGGCTGCCTACTTCCCGATCGCCTTCGTCGCCCGTTTCCCCTTCGCGATGATGGTCGTGGGCACTCTGACCCTCGTCGTCTCCGCTCGCGACTCGATCGCGCTGGGCGGGTTGAACTCCGCGGTCGTGGGCCTGGGCTCCGCGCTCGTCGGCCCCCTGCTCGGTGCCGCGGCGGACCGGATCGGCCAGCGCCCCGTCATCCTCGTCTCCGGGATCGTGAACTCCCTGACCCTGCTCGCGATGGCCGCGGTGGCGTTCAGCGCCCTGCCCGACGCGGCGGTGCTCGCCGTCGGCTTCCTGATCGGCGCCTCGTCGCCGCAGATCGGCCCGCTCTCCCGCAGCCGCCTGGTGCAGCTCATCCTCACCCGCCTGCCCTCCCACCGTCGGGCGAAGAGCCTCAACGGGACGATGGGCTACGAATCCGCGGCCGACGAGACCGCCTTCGTGTTCGGCCCCGTCGTGGTGGGCCTGCTCGCCACCACGCTCAGCCCGGCCGCCCCCATGATCGGCGCCGCGGTGCTCACGCTGCTGTTCGTCACCGCCTTCGCCCTGCACCCCACGGCGAAGGTGGCGGCGCCCACCACCGAGGAGCCCGTCGCGCAGGCCCCGGCCCGTGAGCTGTTCACCCTGCCCGTGCTGGTGATCGTCGCCGGTGCGCTCGGCGTGGGGCTCTTCTTCGGCACGGTCCTCACCTCGCTGACGGCCTTCCTCTCCGACACCGGCCACGGTGACTCGGCGGGGCTCGTCTACGGCGTGATGGGGGTGGGGTCCACGATCCTGGCCCTGAGCATCACCCTGTTCCCCGAGCGGTTCCGGCTGTACGCGCGCTGGCTCACCTTCTCCTCGCTGATGCTGGCCGCGATGCTCGCCTTCGGCCTCGCGGGCAGCCTCACCGGACTCATCGCCGCGATGGCGGTCGCCGGGATCGGCATCGGGCCGACGATCGTGACGCTGTACAGCCTGGCCGCAGACCGCAGCCCTCAGGGACGTTCCGCGACCGTGATGACGATGCTGGGCTCGGCCACGATCGTCGGCCAGTCCGCGGCCTCCGCCGTGACCGGCACGGTCGCCGAGAGCTCCGGATCGCAGGCATCCATGTGGCTGCCCGTCGGCGCCGCCGCTCTCGTGGTGCTCGCCGCCCTCGTCAATGCGCTGGCCTGCCGCACGCCCGCGGGCACCGAGATCTCCGCGGCCGACGAGGAGGTCCTCGAGGAGGCCCGGCGACTCACCGAGCTGCCCTCCGAGCACCTCTGATCCGACACGGAGCGTCGCCTGCGGACCCTCACCGCCACAGCACGTGCTGGAGAGCCTGCTCGAGAGTGGTGTGCGCGGCGCGGAACCCGCTCGCCTGCAGGCGCGCGTCCGAGACGTTCTGATCGGCCTGGATGAGCTCGTCCGCCCCGTCGGCCCCCAGCAGCAGCTTCGGCCCGAACGCCGGGACCGGCACCACGGCCGGCCGGTGCAGCGCCGCGCCGAGAGTGCGCGCGAACTGCCCGGCGGTGACCGGCTCCGGGGCGACGGCGTTGAGCGGTCCGTGTACGTCCGCCGAGAGCGCCGCATGGGCGTAGACCCGCACGATGTCGTCCAGGGTGATCCACGAGGTCATCGAGTCCGCACTGGTCAGGCGGCCTCCCGCCCCGGCGAGGAAGAGCGGCAGCTGGGGCAGCAGCGGCCCACCCCCGTCGGACAGCACGAGAGAGGTGCGCACGAAGACGGTGCGTATCCCCGCCTCGGTCGCCGCGTGGGCGGCATGCTCCCAGTCGCGCACCAGATCGGCGAGGAACCCCTCCCCGCCGGGATCGGCCTCCGTGAGCAGCTCGCCGGGGCGGCGGGGGCCATAGAGGCCGATGGCGCTGGCCTGCACGAGAGCCGAGGGCCCGTTGTCCATGTTCGCGAGGGTGCGGGCGATGAGTGCCGAGCCGTGCACGCGGGAGGAGCGGATCTCGCCGCGCGCGCTGTGGGTCCAGCGGGTGGCGATGGAGCGGCCGGCGAGGTGGATGACCACGTCGACGCCCTCGAGATCGGCGGGGTCCAGGCGCCCGCCCTGCGGGTCCCAGGAGATCTCGTCCGGGCCGACGTCCTCCTCGCGGATCATCCGTCGCACGGTGTGCCCGCCGGTCTCGAGCAGGGCGGCGAGCTGGGTGCCGATGAGCCCGGAGGATCCGGTCAGGGCGATCGTGCGTCGGGGCTGGTCGGCGTAGCGAGCGTGGAAGGCGAGGTCCTCGCGCAGCTGCCGGTCCCGGAACCGGAACACCCGCTGTATCTGGGGGCTCAGCAGCGGCTCGAGGCGCTGGAGGCGGGCGGGGAGCTCGACCTCGAGGGTGTCCCGCACCAGGGTTCCGCCCTCGGAACCGGGATCGGACAGGAGACGATGCTCGTGGCTCCAGGTGCGCCAGGGTCCCCGCACCTGCTGATCGACGAACCGGGCCTCGCCCTCGACATCTCTCTGGTGCTCGCGGTGGCGCAGGATCCAGTGCGGGCGCAGCAGCGACGGCAGGGCGGACGGTCCCAGCCGGGTGCCGACGACGCGGCCCACCTGCAGGCCGCCGGCCGTCGGATCATCCGGCGTGGCGAGGCCGGGCGGGGTGAGGCGCACCAGCGCCCCGGGCCGTTCGTGCCAGGCCAGGACCTCGGCCTGGGGGAAGGGGATCCAATGGGTGGTCTCGATCTTCATGACTGCTCCGTTCCTCGGCGGCGCCGCACGCTCAGGCGGTGCAGGTCCTCGCCGGTAGTGCGGTCCACGCTACGCACAGCATGCGCCCTTGACCAGGGCCTGCCGCATGCACTGCCCGCAGCATTCAGTCCGGGTGCGGAGCTGTGCGGTCCAGGGGCCCGGCAGGTGCGGCCATAGGCGCGACCCCCGCCGGCGTCAGCCCGTCGGCCACCCGCAGGATGACCCACGCGACACCGAGCCACAGGACCCACGAGCTCAGATCCATCACCCACAGCAGGGTCGGATCGACGGGGCCCAGGACGTTCTGCTCGAGCGCGACCCGCAGGCTGTTCAGCAGGCCGTGCCCGATGATCGCCGCCCAGGCCGTCCCGGAGAGACGGCGCAGCACGGACAGCAGCGGCGCGACGGCGACGATCGTGCCGAGATAGCTGACCATCGCGCGACCGGACAGACCCAGCGCGAGCACCACCGGCAGATGCCACAGAGCCCACAACGCGCCGATGGCCAGCGACATCCGCCAGAAGCCGAGCGGCTCGAGCGTGCTCTGCAGCCACCCGCGCCACCCGGCCTCCTCCCCGATCGCGAAGACGGCCTGCATGACCAGAACCACCGGCGCCGCGAGCAGCAGGCCGAGCAGGGGCGGTGCGTCCGCGAGCGGGGACGCTCCGCCGACGACTCCGATCAGCAGGCGGGCCACGGGCACCAGCGTGAAGGCGGTGATCGCGGCGAGCACCGCGATCAGCAGAGCTCTGCCCGAGGGCACGTGCAGGGCGAGGGAGCGCCACCAGGGCTCATCGCGCCGGCGCACGAGGAGCGCCGCGAGCAGCGGGGACAGCTGGGCCAAGGGCACCACCAGACCGAGCGCCGCCGGGGGCAGCAGACCGGTGGCGAGGGGGATCGAGAGGGCAGCGGCGACCGCGGTCGCGATCAGGACGAACAGGCCGACGCGCGCCGGCGAGTCGATGACTCCCTGTGGCGCCGAGGGGGCCGGTGACCGGTGCCGGGAGGCGGGTGCGTCGGGATCGGCGGGGACGTCCGGGACGTCGGGATCGGTGGGGACGACGGGGCGGGAGGACATCGGGGGCTCCTGGGACCGGGTGCGGCGCGCCTGGTGCGACCGCAGCGTCGATGTCCACGCTAGGAAGGGCCCGCGAGCTCCGGTACGGGGAGGTCCGCCGTGCCGAGCGGGGGCAATCCCCCTCGGATCCGCCCGGGGTCACGCCGACGGGGCAGGGCACGTCGTCAGGGCATGAAGCGACCCCTCGTGCACCTGCCAGAGCTCACCTGCCCTTGCTGCCGTCAAGCCCTGGGGGAGTTCAGCAAGATGACACCGCACGAGGGGTCGTGTCCCAGTGTAGCGGCTCTATCGCATGCACTTCGAGCCTCGCGAAGGCGATCCCGCGCACATCGTCCCGCCCGTCGGCTCCGCCCTTCACCGTGGGCAGATCGCCGGGCTCCGAGGCACCTTCTCCTGGGAATCCCCGAGTAGTTTCACGAGCAATCAGGTCACGACCGTGCAACACGCTCGGGATAGCGCGCTTTTCACGGCCCTGTTCAGGTAGGTTCCCTCCAGCACATTCTCGGTGACCCAGGTCACCACCCGCGGTGCCGATGCTGCCACCGCTCCCCCTGACCCTGGAGGTTTCATGCCCTTCGATACCCTGATCACCGGGGCGAACAACCTCGTGTGGTCCCTCCCCTTGGTCGGTCTACTGCTGATCACCGGCCTGTACTTCTCGCTCCGTACTCTGTTCCTGCAGATTCGCTGCATCCCCGACATGCTCGAGCAGCTCAGAAAGGGCGAGTCGTCACCGGACGGCACGTCATCGCTTCAGTCGCTCATGATGTCCCTCGCAGGCCGCGTCGGCATGGGCAACATCGGCGGCGTCGCCACGGCGATCGCCCTCGGCGGCCCCGGCGCCGTGTTCTGGATGTGGCTGATCGCCTTCCTCGGCGCGGCGACATCCTTCATCGAGTGCACCCTCGGCCAGATCTACAAGGAGAAGGACGTCGACACCGGTGAGTACCGCGGTGGCCCGGCGTACTACATCGAGAAGGCCTTCAAGCACACCAAGGCCGCTCCGGCCTTCAAGGCCTACGCGATCGTATTCTCGATCGTCACCGTGATCGCCATGTGCTTCTTCCTCCCGGGCGTGCAGGGCAACGGCATGGCGTCCGCAGCGTACGAAGCGTGGAATCTTCCCCACTGGATCTCCGCCGTAGGCGTCGTCATCCTGCTGGCCTTCATCATCATCGGCGGCGTGAAGCGGATCGCTCGCTTCGCCGTGATCGTCGTACCCGTGATGGCGATTCTTTACATCATCGCCGCCATGGTGGTGTTCTTCGTGAACTTCGACCAGATCGGGCACGTTTTCGGCCTGATCTTCTCCAGCGCCTTCGGTGCGCACGCGATGTTCGGCGCGATCGTCGGCAAGGCCGTGGAGATGGGCGTCAAGCGCGGCCTCTACTCCAATGAAGCGGGACAGGGCACCGGCCCGCATGCGGCAGCCGCCGCTGAGGTCTCCCACCCGGCCAAACAGGGCTTCGCTCAGTCGTTCGCCGTCTACATCGACACCCTGTTCGTCTGCACCGCGACCGCGTTCCTCATCATCTCCACGGACATGTACCAGGTGTTCCAGGGGCCGGAGGAGACGCTTCTCTACGAGGGGTCGGTGCCGGCCGGTACCGATTACGGTCCAGAGTTCTCTCAGAACGGTTTCGAGACCGTGTTCCATGGCCTGGGGCCGACCTTCGTGGCGATCGCACTGTTCTTCTTCGCCTTCACCACGATCGTCGCCTACTACTACATGGCCGAGGTCAATCTGACGTACCTCAACCGCTGGATCCCGAACCGCCTGGTGCGCCGTGCCCTGGTGCGGGCTCTCCAGGCGCTCATCCTGGTTGCCGTGGTCTACGGCTCGGTGACCACCACGGGCAACGCGTGGGCGCTCGGCGACATCGGCGTGGGTGCGATGGCCTGGCTGAACGTCGTGGCGATCCTGATCCTGCAGGGCCCCGCTCTGAAGGCTCTCAAGGACTACCGGCAGCAGAAGAAGCAGGGGTTGGACCCGCAGTTCGACCCCCGCAAGCTCGGCATCAAGAACGCTGAGTTCTGGGAGCTGCGCGCAGACGGCCTGAACCGGCCAGGCAAGAGCGGTGAGCAGCTGAAGAAGGAGACGACCGACGTCTGACACCGCCTCCGCGGATCCCCCCCCCCACCTGCAGAACGGCCGCCCCCCGAGGGGAGCGGCCGTTCTGTCATGGCGCAGGCGCCGACCCTCAGGACAGGCGCTGCGCCGGGGAGACGGTCTTGGCCGGGTCGGTCTCGGGGATGTCACCGAGCACCTCGTCGATGCGCGCCTTCACGTCGGCATCGAGCGTGACGCCGGCGGCCTTGACGTTCTCGGTGATCTGCTCGGGGCGGGAGGCGCCGATGATCGCGCCGGCCACGTTGTCGTTGCTGAGCACCCAGGCCACGGCGAGCTGCGCCATGGTCAGGTCGAGCTCCGCGGCGATCGGCTCGAGGCCCTGCACGGCCTGGAGCACCGGGTCGTCCAGGAAGCGCTTGATCATGTCGGCGCCGCCCTTCTCGTCGCGGGCGCGCGAGCCCTCGGGCGCCTCGGCACCGGGCTTGTACTTGCCGGTGAGGATGCCCTGGGCGACGGGCGACCACACGATCTGGGAGATGCCGAGCTCGCGGGAGGTGGGCACCACGCGCTCCTCGATCACGCGCCACAGCATCGAGTACTGGGGCTGGTTGGAGATCAGCTGGATGCCGAGCTCGCGGGCCAGCTGGTGGCCGGCGCGCAGCTGATCCGCGTTCCACTCGGAGACGCCGATGTAGAGGGCCTTGCCGGAGTGGATGACGTCGGCGAAGGCCTGCATCGTCTCCTCGAGCGGGGTGGCGTCGTCGTAGCGGTGCGCCTGGTAGAGGTCCACGTAGTCGGTCTGGAGGCGGGAGAGGGAGCCGTCGATCGACTCGCGGATGTGCTTGCGCGAGAGCCCGGTGTCGTTGTGCCCCTTCCGGCCCGTCGGGAAGTAGACCTTGGTGAAGATCTCGAGCGACTCGCGCCGCTCGCCCTTGAGCGCCTCGCCGAGCACGACCTCGGCGGCCGTGTTCGCATAGGTGTCTGCGGTGTCGAAGGTGCTGATGCCGGCGTCGAGCGCGGCGCGCACGCAGGCCCGCGCGCGCTCGTCCTCCACCTGGGAGGCGTGGGTGAGCCAGTTCCCGTAGATGATCTCGCTGATCTTGAGGCCGCTGCGGCCGAGGTGACGGTGTTCCATGCCGTTCAGCCTACGGTCGGCCGACAGGGCTTACGATAGTGATCCACGTCATAGCGCGGCAGTCGGCTCCCCGCGGAGCGACCGGACCGGTCGCGCCCCAGTCTCGACGACGAGCACCGAGGAGAACACATGACCGCCTATGCACACCCCGGAACCGACGGCGCGAAGGTCACCTTCAAGCAGCGGTACGAGAACTACATCGGGGGCCAGTGGGTCCCACCGGTCAAGGGCGAGTATTTCGAGAACCCCACCCCCGTGACCGGCAAGGTGTTCACCGAGGTGGCCCGCTCCACCGCGGAGGACATCGAGAAGGCGCTCGACGCCGCCCACGCCGCGGCACCGGCCTGGGGGACGACGTCGGTCGCCGAACGCGCCGTGATCCTCAACAAGATCGCGGACCGTATCGAGGAGAACCTCGAGATGCTGGCCGTGGCCGAGACCTGGGACAACGGCAAGCCGATCCGGGAGTGCCTGGGCGCGGACCTGCCGCTCGCGGTGGATCACTTCCGCTACTTCGCCGGCGCGATCCGGGCCCAGGAGGGCGCGCTCTCGCAGATCGACGACGACACCGTCGCCTACCATTTCCATGAGCCCCTCGGCGTGGTCGGGCAGATCATCCCGTGGAACTTCCCGATCCTCATGGCCGTGTGGAAGCTGGCCCCCGCGCTCGCGGCCGGCAACTGCGTGGTGCTCAAGCCCGCTGAGCAGACCCCTGCCTCGATCCTGGTGCTGGCCGAGCTCATCGGCGACCTGCTGCCGGACGGCGTGCTGAACATCGTCAACGGTTTCGGCGTCGAGGCCGGCAAGCCGCTCGCGTCGAACAAGCGGATCGCGAAGATCGCCTTCACCGGCGAGACCACCACGGGCCGCCTGATCATGCAGTACGCCTCGCAGAACCTCATCCCCGTCACCCTCGAGCTGGGCGGCAAGAGCCCGAACCTGTTCTTCGAGGATGTGGCGTCGGCGAAGGACGACTACTACGATAAGGCCCTCGAGGGCTTCGCGATGTTCGCCCTGAACCAGGGCGAGGTGTGCACCTGCCCGTCGCGCGCGCTCGTGCAGGACTCGATCTACGACGACTTCGTGGCCGACGGGCTGAAGCGCGTCGAGGCGACGAAGCAGGGCGATCCGCTGGACACCGACACGATGATCGGAGCCCAGGCCAGCAACGACCAGCTCGAGAAGATCCTCTCCTACATCGACATCGGCACGAAGGAGGGCGCGAAGCTGCTCACCGGCGGCGAGCGCGCCGATCTGGGCGGGGAGCTCTCCGGGGGCTACTACGTGACGCCCACGGTGTTCGAGGGCGACAACTCGATGCGCATCTTCCAGGAGGAGATCTTCGGGCCGGTGCTCGCGCTGACCCGCTTCACCGACTACGACGAAGCCATCTCGATCGCCAACGACACCCTGTACGGGCTCGGCTCCGGCGTGTGGAGCAGGCAGCAGAACATCATCTACCGCGCGGGCCGGGCCATCCAGGCCGGGCGCGTCTGGGTGAACAACTACCACTCGTATCCGGCGCACTCCGCGTTCGGCGGGTACAAGTCCTCCGGCATCGGCCGGGAGAATCACCTGATGATGCTCGACCACTACCAGCAGACCAAGAACCTGCTGGTCAGCTACTCGGAGAAGAAGCTCGGCTTCTTCTGATCGGCGCGGCCGGCCCGCACTCGCCGGGCCGGCACGACCGGCACGGCCGACGGGCCTGCCCACCAGGGCTCCCCGGACCGGCCCGTCGGCACCATCGCGGGAGGAGAGATCATGCATGAGGAATCGAACCAGCACGACATGAGCATCCCCGGGCCGTACGAGCCCCCGATGCCGCCGCCGGGCCAGCCGCCCACGGATCCACCGGGCCCTCCTCCCGGCCATCCCGCGCAGCCCTTCCCCGGTCAGCCGCTCGAGCCGACGCCCGAGCAGCCCCGACCCGAGCCCGAACCCGATCAGCCACCGCCGGATCAGCCGCCCCCGGGCGCTCCCCCGTCGACCCCCTTCGGGCAGGCCGGCTCCACTCCCTTCGGGACGGGCGGTGGGATCCGATGACCGCCGGACCCGATGGTGCACAGCCGACGACGCTCGGTGCCGATCCCTCGCGACCGACGACGAGCAGCTCCGAGGGGGCGGCGCCGGTGGATCCCGGCCCCGGGCTCCCGCCACCGACCCCGGCCGACGACGTGCTCGAGGCGGAGCCCACGATCGAGGGCGAGGAGTTCTCGCGGGTCGCGTTCACCCAGGCAGCAGTCGCGCAGATGCAGCGGCTCATCGACCGCAACGGCCCCCTGATGTTCCACCAGTCCGGGGGCTGCTGCGACGGCTCCTCCCCCATGTGCTTCCCCGAGGGGGACTTCATCACCGGGGACGCCGACGTGCGCATGGGTCATGTCGAGGTCCCTCTGCCGGACGGTGGCACCTCGCCGCTGGACTTCTGGATGAGTCGCGAGCAGTTCGCCTATTGGCGCCACACGCACCTGACGATCGATCTGGTCGACGGGCGCGGCGGCGGTTTCAGCCTCGAGACTCCCGACGGGAAGAGGTTCCTGACCAGGTCGCGGATGCTGACGGACTGACCGTCATCTCGGCAACAGCCTGTCGACCAGTGCGTCGAGGATGTCGTCGATCGGCTCCTCCGGCATCAGCGGGTCCGTGAGCTGGTCCAGCATCAGGCCGTCCATCGCGTAGTGGAACAGCGCGATCTCGTCGGCCCCTCCCGGGAGTCCGGCCCGGGCGTTGAAGGCGACGTCCGCGGCGAAGCCCTCGCGCCGCCAGCGACCGAGGAGCTCAGCGATCTCCGGCCGACGGGTGCTCTCCAGACGCAGCTCGAACAGGGCGATCGCCACCTGCCGGTCGCCGAGCAGCCGGCGTGCGATGTCGCGCAGATACTGACTGAACAGCTCCCTGCTCGGCGGCAGACCCTCGTGCTCGCGCAGGAACTTCTCGCTCGGCGCGAGTCGTTCGCCGATGCGCCCCACCAGGCCTTCGATCAGCGCGGTGCGTGAGGGGAAGTAGTTCGACGCCGTGCCGAGAGGAACCCCGGCGGCGCGGTCCACGGCGCGGTGGGTCAGGCCGCGAGCCCCCTCGTCGGCGAGGACGGACAGGCCGGCGTCGGCCAGTGCCCGTCGGCGGTCATCGTTGCGAGCCATGGAAGCACCCTAGCGCGAACCACCACAGGTGTCGTACTCTCGACCACCACAGCTGTCGTGGTCCGCGACGGCGTCCCGCACCCCTGGAGTCGACATGCGTGAGCTCATCTATTACGTCGCCGTGAGCCTGGACGGCTATATCGCCGGCCCCGAGGGCCAGTTCGACAGCTTCCCCACCGAAGGGGACCACATGGACGTCCTGCTCGAGGAGTACCCCGACACCATCCCCACCGACATCGCCGCGCATCTCGGCATCGACCAGTCCAGCGGTCGCTTCAGCACCGTCCTGATGGGCGCGGCCACCCACGCCGTGGGACTGCCGGACATGCCCAGCCCGTACCGGCACCTCGAGCAGGTGGTGTTCACCCACCGCGAGCTCGAGCCCGCGGAGAATCTGACCACGACGGACGCGAACCCCGTCGAGGTCGTGCGCGAGCTGAAGCAGCGCGGCGAGGGCTCGGGCGGCGGCAGGGATGGCGGCACCGGCGACATCTGGCTGTGCGGGGGCGCCGACCTCGCCTCCCAGCTGCGCGGCGAGATCGATCGCCTGGTGCTCAAGCGGCAGCCGCTCCTGTTCGGCGGTGGCATCCCGCTGTTCACCCCCGGCGACTACGAGCCCGTCCGCTTCGATCACGTCCGCACACGTGACTTCGACAGCGGGGTCGCGCTCACCGAGTACGTGCGGCGCCCCTGAGCGCAGGCGGCCGGCCAGCCTCGCGGCACCCCGGCTCGTCGTCCGGATCACCGGCTCGGCCCGGATATCGACACCGGGCGCCCCGACCGAGATCGGTCACCGCCCGGTGCCGCACAGAGAGCATGGCCGTCCCGCGAACATCCGCGTCCGCTCTCTGCCTGGTGGGCCCGCGCAGAGCTTCCTAGGCTCGAGGAGCACGCACAGCTGACCGCACACCACTCCCACGAAGGGTCGATGATGACCACCCTCTCCACTGCTCCCGCAGACCTCGACGCACTGGCCGATTCCTATGACGAGCAGGGCTACGTCCTGGTCAAGGGACTCCTCACGAAGGAGGAGGCGGCCGAGTACCGCACTCGCAGCCACGAGCTGATCGCCTCCCTGGACCGCAAGGACGACGCCACCTGGGACTCCGCCTCCGCCAGCGCGATGGGCCGGAAGACCAGCCTCCAGCACCTGCACGACGCCCAGTTCTACGACGCCGCGTACACCCGCCTGCTCACGGATCCGCGCTTCACGTCCGTCGCGGCGGCTGTTCTGCGCACCCCCAACGTGCAGCTGCATCACACCAAGATGTTCATCAAGCCGCCGGAGAACGGCTCCCCGTTCCCTCCTCACCAGGACTACCCCTTCTTCCCGCACAAGCACCACAAGGTGGCCGCGGCGATCTTCCACTTCGATGACGCCCCGGACGTCAAGGGCTGCGTGCGCGTCGCCCCGGGCAGCCACAAGGCCGGGCCTCGCGAGCACGACCCGGAGGGCAGCTTCCACCTCCCCGACTTCCCCACCGACCAGCTCGTCCCGATGGAGGCCGAGGCCGGTGACGTCATCTTCTTCACCTACTTCACGGTGCACAGCTCCGGCGTCAACATGAGCGACGAGGCCCGCACCACGTGGCTCGTGCAGTTCCGTGACCCCGCCGATCCGCCCATGACCGACCAGCACAAGGAGTCCCTCGGCCAGGGCCTCATCCTGGCGGGATGTGATCCCACGGGCCGGGCCGAGCAGGCATGATGCTCGGGTGACCCTCGATTCCGTCGCCCGTGCGACGACCTTCGTCGACCTCGCCGGTCTGCTCGTGACCGGCGAGGTCGACGGGTTCGACGTCGACTACCTCAGCTGGGGCTTCTACGCGCCCG
Source organism: Brachybacterium sp. AOP3-A1-3 (assembly GCF_052378285.1). Classification (NCBI taxonomy): domain Bacteria; kingdom Bacillati; phylum Actinomycetota; class Actinomycetes; order Micrococcales; family Dermabacteraceae; genus Brachybacterium; species Brachybacterium sp. AOP3-A1-3. Next base: position 414,328 of record NZ_JBQSXM010000003.1, read on the forward strand.
CCGTCTGGCGCAACTACGCGCACACGCACTCCTACTTCGAGGTGTGCCTGGCCTACTCGGGTTCCGGCACCTTCAGCGTCGAGGGCGACGTGCAGGAGATCGAGGAGGGCGCCCAGTTCGTAGCGCGACCGGGCGACGTGCACGAGATCATCTCCGATCCCGTCGACGGGCTCGGGATCGCGTTCTGGGGTTTCACCCTGCAGCCGACGGGTGCGACGTCGGCCTCGGCCCCCGGGTGGTGGAGCGGACTGCTGCGCGCCGACCGCCCGCTGGTCTCCTCCGAGCTCGGGTCCCTGCCCGTGCTGATCGCGGCACTGGCCGCGGAGGCCGCCGCTCCACGCTCCGGGGTCAGCGAGCAGCTCAAGGCGCTCGGCACCGCTCTGGTGATCGAGACCGCACGGGCCTTCGCCGCGCCCGACGACCTCGCCGTCGCCCTCGACCCGGAAGCCCGCACCACCTCGAGCGTGGCCTCCATGGAGCGCTACCTCGCCGACAACCTCGCACGCCCGGTGCAGGTGCGGGACGTGGCCGCGGTCGTGCACCTCTCCGCACGGCATGCGGCGCGGCTCTTCGCGCGGGAGACCGGGGAATCGCTCATGGCGATGCTGCGCCGGCTGCGCCTGGAGCGCGGCGCCCACCTGCTGCTGGAGACCGACGACCCGATCGCCCAGGTGGCCCGCACCTGCGGCTATCCCGAAGCGCGCCCGTTCATCACGGCGTTCCGCCGCTACTTCGGGCAGCCGCCCGGCACCTTCCGCAGCAACGGCGGCACCCTGCACCTGTGAGGCGGGCACGGCGCTCACCTCTGGGGTGAGCGTGCCTCAGGCGGCGACGAACTGGCGGCTGAGCAGGCGGCTCACGCCGGGCAGGCCGATCGCGCGGCGCCCCACCTGCTGCAGCCGCAGCTGGAACGCGGTGGCCGGGATGAAGGCCGACGCGCTGAGACGACCGGAGCGCCGCACCTTCTCCGCCGTGGGCCGCCACCGTCGCTCGTACTCCGCCAGGCCCACCTCGATGTGCGGACCGGCGGCCCGCAGGCTCCGGGCCAGCGCCTCGGCACCGGCGATCGCGAGGGAGGTCCCCTGCCCGGCGAGCAGCGACGGCGCGTGGGCGGCGTCCCCGGCGAGCACCACACGTCCGCGGCTCCAGCGCGGCGCATAGCTCTGGGCCACGAGATCGTCGTAGAAGGAGTCCGGGACGTGGGTGAGAGCCCGGTCGATCTGCGGGTGCAGGCCGCTGAACCGCCGACGCAGACGATCGGGGTCCGGGACGGGACGCTCCGTGTCATGGCGGTCGACGCGTTCGGCGAACATGACCCCCACCTGATCGACGTCGGCCGCATACAACCAGCCCACCCGCTGGATCGAGTCGGACATGAGCATCCGCTCCCCCAGCTCGCGGGCCAGCTGCCGATCCTCGAAGAGGTAGCTGGCGGCGCGGTACCCCATCGGCAGGATCGGGCCGTGGCCGGGGGCGACCTGCTCGCGCACCGGCGAGCGCACGCCATCGCAGGCGACTACCAGATCGGACTCCGGCACCTCGCCCTCCGCGGTGACGACTGCCGCTCGCCCTGGGCCGACGTCCTCCACCTCGACCACGCGGGTGCCGTAGCGGAGGTCCACGGAGTCCGGGAGCTGAGCGAGCAGCCCGAGCTCGACCTCGGGGCGGAGGATCGAGAAGTAGCGCCCGCCGGCGGCCTCGACCAGGGGGCCGGCGTCGATCGTGCCGCTGTCGGATCCGTCCGGCAAGCCGTAGCGGACCCCGTCGAACACGTGCCCGCGCAGGCGCAGCTCCTCGAGCACGCCCATCCGCTCCGCGGCGACGAACCCGGGGCCGAAGAAGTCGATCATGTAGCCGCCGCCGCGTGGCCCCGGGGAGGACTCCAGCACGGTGACGAGATGGTCGGGGCCGAGCTCATGGGCCAGCCAGCGCGAGGCCGCAGACCCCGCCGCCGACGATCGTGATGTCCATGCGCCGACGCTACTCCCCGCGAGTGGTCCAGACCACACAGCACCGGTCGCTGAGCGCCCCGGTCCTCGTGCTCCCCGCCTCGTGTCCCACGCCCCACGCCCCACGCCCCACGCCCCACGCCCCACGCCCCAGCGAATCCGACGCAGCCACCATGCCCCGCGACCACGATCGCGGCCACAGCCACAGCCACGGCCACGGCCACGGCTGCCGACTACCGATAACCGATTGCCAGCGGGGCAAAGTTGGGGGAATGGCGAGCTCATTCCCCCAACTTTGCCCCGCTGGCCCTGCACCCCAGGCGGGGGACGCGTGCCGGGGTCGGGGGTACAGAACGTGAGCCCAGGCGAGGAATCCGTGACCGGGCAGCGCGAGGTACAGCTCGGCGGGGCAGCGCCTGGCTAGGCGTGAGCGGGGCCGTCCGGGGTGTCGGGCGCCTGACTAGGGCGTGTCTCCTATATGTGCGGCGGTTTCGCTTGAGAGCCTGGGTCTATGGCTACGGCGACGACTCGATATCGGGTCCTGTCCGACGAGCAGTGGGAGCGGATCGAGCCGCTGTTGCCGTCGAACACGGGACGCAAAGGGCATCCGTTCCGTGAGAATCGGAAGATCGTCGAGGGCATCATCTACCGGTCCCGCACCGGGATCCCGTGGCGCGATCTGCCCCGTGAGCAGTTCGGCCCCTGGCAGACGGTATGGAAGCGCCACTATCTCTACGCTCGGCTCGGAGTCTGGGACCGAGTCCATGCCGCGCTGATGGCGCAGGCCGACGCGGCAGGAGACATCGACTGGACGGTCTCGGTGGACTCGACGATCAACCGTGCCCACCAGCACGGGACCAACACCACTCGTCCTGATCAGCCCACAGGGGGCGGGAGCGAACCACAAGAATCTGACCGCTGAGGAACCCGAGGGCCACGCGGTGGGCAGGTCACGTGGCGGGCTGGGCAGCAAGGTCCATGCCGCGGTCGACGGCAACGGCATGCCGTTGGCGATCGTGCTGACCGGCGGTCAACGCCACGACGGCGCGATGCTCGTCGAGGTCCTCGACGACATTCGAGTCCCGCGCCTTGGGCCCGGCAGGCCCCGGTCCCGGCCTACTGCAGTGGTCGCAGACAAGGCCTACTCCTCGGGCAAGACCCGACGGATGCTTGCAGCGCGGGGCATCAAGGCCGTGATCCCGCAGAAGTCCGACGAGATCGCTCACCGCGAGAAGAAGGGCACTCGCGGCGGACGCCCACCCGGCCTCGATCAGACCGCATACGCTGGCCGCAACGTCGTCGAGCGGCAGTTCGGACTGGCCAAGCAGTGGCGCGGGATCGCCACCCGCTACGACAAACACGCCATCACCTACCGCGCCAGCGTCGTCCTCTGCGCCGTCATCGCCTGGCTACGCAAGTAGGGGAGATGCCCTAGTCCGCGACGAGGCGGGCGATGAGGGCTGGTTCGACCTCGCGGAGCGAGCGGAGGGTTGGGATCACGGTCGCGCTGATGGTGATCACCATGGTGGCGGTGACGGTGACAGCGAACATCGCCGTCGGCGGCACAAAGGCGTATGTCATGCCCGCCGCTGGGAGGCCCACGGTGAGGACGGCGAGGGCGCCCGCAGCCATGATCAGGCCCAGGAGGGTCGCGGTGACCGTGATGATCACTGCCTCCAGCATGGGCACGAGGACGCGTTGGCCTGGTGTGGCACCGACGATGCCGAGCAGAGCGAGCTCTGCATCGCGCTGCCGGGACATCATGATCAGCGAGCCGACGCCGCCGGCGAGGGAGATCAGCAAGGGGAGACCGAGAAAGACCAGCAGCGACGCCGGACCCGTCGCGGTGATCTCGATGTCGTAGCCGTTCGCGATCAGGGTGGATTCGAGCGAGCCCCAGATGCCCAGCATGCCCAGCAGGAGCCCGATCGTCATCATCACCGGGACCACTGATCGGGTCAGCCGTCGAGCCCGTGAGGTCACGGTCCGTCGGGCCATCTGCCAGCTCGCGGACGGCAGGGGAAGCAGGCGAACCCAGGCTCGGGTCAGTGGTCCGATGAGGACCGGTGCCAGGAGGGCGAGGAACACGGCCATGACGATCAGGACGGACATGCTGAGCATGATCAAGTTGCTGACGGTCTCAGAATCAGGCTCTGCCGTGAAGACCGTGATCGTCGCGTAGGCAGCGGCCAGGACCAGCGCCGTCAGTACCGTCCCGATGATGCGCCCGATCGTCATACGGAGCGTCTGGCCGTCAGCGGAGTGTTCACGCAGTGCCTCCACCGGGGCGGTCAGGCTTCCACGCACGGCTTGTCGGAGACCACCGAGGGCCGCGATGGCCATGGCGCCCAGGGTGGTGAGGAGGAAGGGCCAGATCGAGTAGACCGGTTCTGGTGCCGGCATCGGGGTTCCGGCCTGGACGCGCTCGAAGGCCAGGAACCCCAATGCTGGCCTCAGAGCGAGCAGGGCAAGAAGGGAACCGATCAGCGAACTGGCGAGGCTGACCGTCACGAGCTGGAACATGACCGTGCCGACGATCTGCAGCGGGGTGGCACCGTTGAGCGCGAGCCGCGCCAGGGCGCCTCGACGCGCGCTCAGCGCCAGGTTGGTGGCGGTGCTGATGACGACCATCCCCACGACAGCGCAGAAGAGAAGGTTCTGCGCAGGGGTAATGACGAAGGCCGTGGAGTCCAGCGGATCGAGGTGCCCCTTCTGGACGGCCCGCGAACCGGCCACTAGCGTGAGCGCCGAGAGGACGAGCGTGAAGTTCGTCGTGATGAAGCCGAGGCTGACGCCGAGCCAGGTGGTCCAGGAGTCGCGGAGCTCAGCCAGTTGGAGGCGATGCACGGATCAGACCTCCTGGCTCTCGGTGCTCAGGCGGGCGAGAGTGTCGGCCACCTCGCTCACCGAACGGGGGCGGAGTTCGTAGACGAGTCGCCCGTCGGCGAGGAACAGTACCCGGTCGCAGTGTGCGGCGACCGCCGGATCGTGGGTGACGAGCAGAACGGCGCGCCCGGGCTGGCGGGAGATGTCGGTGAGCCTGGACAGCACCAGTTCACCGGATCTGCTGTCGAGGGCGCCGGTCGGCTCGTCGGCGAAGACGATCTGCGGCTGCTGGGACAGTACGCGGGCCAGTGCGGTGCGCTGCTGTTCGCCGCCGGACATCGAAGGTGGCCGGGCGTCGAGGCGGTGCGCAAGTCCCACATGGTCGATCACCTCGAGCAGCTCGTCGCGAGGCGGCTTGTGCCCTGCCAGCAGGTACGGGAGCGCGACGTTCTCGTACGCGGTGAGGGTCGGGATCAGGTTGTAGGACTGGAAGACGAAACCGATGTCGTGGCGGCGCATCTTTGCCAGGGCCGTCCTCGACTGGCGCCCGAGCTCGATGCCGTTCAGGCGGACTCCGCCACTGCTGGGCTTTTCGAGGCCGGCCAGGCAGTACAGCAGGGTGGACTTCCCCGATCCTGAAGGGCCCATGATCGCGACAAGTTCGTTGGCCGGAACCTGCAGCGAGACCTCGTGCAGGATCGGCAACTCGCGGCCGTCAACAGCGAAGGACTTGGAGATCTGCACAGCGTCGATCGCTGCCGGCGTGGCGACGCTGCTCGCGTCGTCCGTCCGCGGTGGGTTCGTCATGGTGCTCATCTCTGCCTATTCCTGTGGTTCTCGCCGTCCACCCCGTCAGAGTCGCCAACAAGGGGATACACAAGATCTATCAGCGGCGGAGGCCAGCGGGAACACGATGCTGCGGATCCTGGGCGAAAGTTGGTGACTACGCGACCATCGGCCAGTCTTCGAGGGGCACCGAGTCCAGCATTGATGCGAGCTCGCGGTGGATCACGCGCTCCCACTGCTCGCCGGACAGGACCTGATGTCGAGTCATCGCGGTAGCCAAACATCCAGGCCCTCAAGCGACACTGCTTCACATAAGGGAGACACGCCCTAGGCGTGAGCGGGGCCGTCCGGGGTGTCGGGCGCCTGGCTAGGCGTGAGCGAGGCCGTCCGGGGTGTCGGGCGCCTCGCCGGCCACGGCGGCCACCTCGCCGGTGACGGCTGCGGAGCCCGCCAGCACGGCGTCCTCCGCGTCGGGATCCACACCGCCGGCGAACTGCGACCAGTAGAGCCGGTGGTAGGCACCCTCGGCCTCGAGCAGCGCGTCGTGATCGCCCTGCTCGACGATGTCGCCGTGCTCCATCACGAGGATCACGTCGGCGTCGCGGATGGTGGAGAGCCGGTGGGCGATGACGAAGCTGGTGCGGTCGGTGCGCAGCGCCGCCATCGCCTCCTGCACGAGGACCTCGGTGCGGGTGTCCACCGAGGAGGTGGCCTCGTCGAGGATCAGCAGCGCCGGGTCGGCGAGGAAGGCGCGGGCGATGGTGATCAGCTGCCGCTCACCGGCGGAGATGTTCGCACCCTCGTCCTCGATCACGGTGTCGTAGCCGTCGGGCAGGGTGTGCACGAAGCGGTCCACGAAGGTGGCGGTCGCCGCCGCGATCACCTCGTCGTCACTCGCGTCCAGGCGCCCGTAGCGGATGTTCTCGCGGATCGTGCCGCCGAACAGCACGGCATCCTGCAGCACCATGCCCACCTGGCTGCGCACCGCGCCGCGGTCCAGGGCACGGATGTCCACGCCGTCGAGTCGGATCTCGCCGCCGTCGATCTCGTAGAACCGCATGATCAGGTTGACCAGAGTGGTCTTGCCCGCGCCGGTGGGTCCCACGATCGCGATGGTCTGGCCGGGTTCGGCGACCAGGGCGAGGTCCGTGATCAGCGGCTTGTCGGCCGTGTAGGAGAAGGCGACGTGGTCGAACTCGATGCGCCCGCGGGTGGGGGCGGTGAGCTCGGCTCGCTCGATGCGGCGGCGCGGGAGCGCACCGTCGGTGACGGGACCGTCGAGAATGGCGGACCCGTCGGGAGCAGCGGCGGCACTGTCGGGAGCGGCGTCCGGGGCGGTGATCTCCCCGTCGGCCTCCTGCTCCTCGGCGTCGAGCAGCTCGAAGATCCGCTCGGCCGACGCCACGCCGGAGATCAGCATGTTCGCCATGCCGGCCACCTCGCCCAGCGGCGCGTTGAACTCGCGCGAGTACTGGATGAAGGCGACCACCTGGCCGAGGCTGAGCTGCCCGCTGGCGATCCGCAGACCGCCCACCACGGCGATCCCCACGTAGCCCAGGTAGGTCACCCACTGCATGATCGGCATGATCATGCCGGAGTAGAACTGGGCCTTGAAGGACGCCTCGTACAGCTCCTCGTTGCGCGTATCGAACTGCTCGAGCATCGAGTCCTGGCGGTCGAACACGGTGACCAGGTCGTGGCCGGTGAAGGACTCCTCGACGTGGCCGTTCAGCCGTCCGGTGTTGCGCCACTGCGCGGTGAACAGCTTCTGCGACTTCGATCCGATGAAGCCGATGACCACGCCGGAGACCGGCAGGGCCACCAGGGCGATCACGGCCAGCTGCCAGGAGAGGTAGAACATCATCGCCGTGATGCCCACGATGGTGAGAACCGCGTAGACCAGGGAGGCGAAGGCCTGCTGGAGGGCGGTCTGCACGTTGTCGACGTCGTTGGTGGTGCGCGAGAGCAGGTCACCGCGCTGGCGGGTGTCGAAGTACGAGAGGGGAAGACGGTTGACCTTCGCCTCGATCTTCTCGCGCAGGCGGTACACGATGCGCATGACCACGTCGTTGAGCAGCCGCCCCTGCAGCCAGTCGAACAGGGCCGCCACGAGGTACATGCCCAGCACGATCAGCAGCAGCCGGCCCAGCGCCGGGAAGTCGACGCCGTTCCCGGTGCGGACCCCGTCGAAGATGACGTCCATCGCGTCGCCGAGGATCGAGGGTGCCCATACGGTCAGCGCCGTGGAGATGATCCCGAAGGCCAGCACGATCCCGAGGCTGAGCTTGTGGTCGGCGAAGGTGCCGGCCAGACGCATCGCGGAGGGCCAGAACGCCTTAGCCTTGCGCGGCGCGGACTCGCCCCACTCGCCGCTCATGGAGTCCTGCATCTCGAGGATCTCGGCCTCGGTGAGGTCTGCGGCGGCCGCCCCGGAGCGCGGCGTCGCCCCTGTGGCGGACGGGGCCGACGGGTTCTGCGAGCCGGTTCCGTCGGCCGGATCCGTCCCGGCCCTCTTCTGCTTCTTCGCGGCGCTCATGCCGGCTCCTCCACGGTGATCTGGGAATCGACGATCTCCCGGTAGGTCTCACTGGACTCCAGCAGCTCCTCGTGGGTCCCGCGGCCCACGATCCGGCCCTCGTCGAGCACGAGGATCTGGTCGGCGCCGGTGATGCTGGAGATGCGCTGGGCGACGACGATCCGCGTCGCCCCCTCGGTGTGCGCATCGAGCCCGGCGCGCACCGCGGCGTCGGTGGCGACGTCGAGGGCGGAGAAGGAGTCGTCGAAGACGAACACCCGGGGCCGGGCCACCAGGGTGCGGGCGATGCACAGGCGCTGGCGCTGCCCGCCGGAGACGTTGGTGCCGCCCTGGGAGACGAGGGATTCCAGGCCCTTCGTCACGCCCTCCCCCTCGCCGGTCGTGCGGTCGGCGACGAACTCGGTGGCCTGGGCGATGTCGAGCGCCCGCCACAGCTCGTCGTCGTCGGCCGTCGGATCACCGAAGCGCAGGTTGTGCGCAATGGTGCCGGAGAACAGGTACGGCTTCTGGGGCACGAGGCCGACGGTCGCGGAGATCGTGGCGCGGGAGAGGTCGGTGACCGGCACCCCGTCCAGCAGCACCTGGCCGCCGGTCGCGTCGTGCAGGCGCGGGATGAGATTGATCAGCGTGGTCTTCCCCGAGCCGGTGGAGCCGATGATCGCCGTGGTGCGGCCCGCCTCGGCGGTGAAGGAGACGCCGTCGAGCACGGCGGCCTCGGCGCCCGGATAGGAGAAGGTGACATCGCGGAACTCGACCGTCGCACCGCCGCCGGCCCGATCCAGGGAGACGGGACGGGAGCTCTCGGCGAGGGTGGGCGTGGTCTCGAGGACTTCGCCGATGCGGCGGGCGCTGATGATCGCGCGCGGGAACATCATGAACATGAAGGTGCCCATCATGACCGCCATGAGGATCTGCAGGAGGTACTGCATGAAGGCTGTCAGCGAGCCGACCTGCACGAGCCCCGCATCCACGCGGTGACCGCCGAACCAGAGCACGGCGGCGGTGGCCAGGTGCAGCACCACGGTGATCGCCGGGCCCATGATCACGAACAGCCGGCCGATCCGCACCGAGGTGTCGGTGAGAGTCGCATTGGCGTCCTCGAAGCGGGCGGTCTCGTGCTTCTCGCGCACGAAGGCCCGCACCACGCGGATGCCCATGATCTGCTCGCGCATCACGGAGTTGATCGAGTCGATGTTGTCCTGCATGCGCTGGAACAGCGGCATGAGCTTCGTGACCAGCAGGCCCACGATGACCATCAGCACCGGGACGGCCACCCACACCAGCCAGGAGAGGCCGGGGTCCTCCTGGATCGCCATGACGATCCCGCCGATGGACATGATCGGCACCATGACCATGAAGTTCAGCGTCATCAGCACGAGCATCTGCACCTGCTGCACGTCGTTGGTGCCGCGGGTGATCAGCGTGGGGGCGCCGAAGCGTCCCATCTCCTCGGTGGAGAAGCGGTCCACGCGGGTGTAGATGGAGCGGCGGATGTCCCGCCCCATGCCCATCGCCACGCGTGCCCCGAACCAGACGGAGATCACTGCCGTGATGACCTGCACCATCGCGACGATCAGCATGACTCCGCCGATGCGCCAGATGTAGTCGGTATCGCCCGTGGCCACGCCGTTGTCGATGATGTCCGCGTTGAGGCTGGGCAGGTACAGCGTGGCCAGCACGGTCGCGAGCTGCAGCACGATCACGGCGGCGACGTGCGGGAGATAGGGGCGGAGGTGTCGCCGGATGACGGTCCAGAGCATGGAGGGTCCTTGGTGAGGGATCAGGCTGGGGCACGGCAGTGCTCGCACCGCGATCGGCGGCAGGAGCAACGGTAGGGGCAGTGGCGGACAGATCCTGTCCGCGAAGCGAGCCGCAGCCCGAGCGCGGCACGGCAGGACACGACACGACCCGGGTAGGGCGGCAACAGTCCATTATTTCGGAGTGCACGGCGCACCGCACCCGACTTTTGGAGGAGGTCGCGGACCGCATCTTTCTGTGCACTCAGCGGGGTTCCGTGGAACCTGGGACCGAGGACGTGGAGCCTCAGGTGGCGGTCAGGTCACCGAGAGACGATCCCCCGCGGACGAACACCCCGGAGGAGGCGACCGTGAGTGCAACAACCCTGCTCGTCGGCTGCGGCCGCGTCGGCATCCGCGTGGGCGAGCTGCTGCTCGCCCAGGGCAGAGAGGTCGACGGAGACAGAGAGGTCGCCGGAGGCCGCGAGATCGCCGGACTCCGCCGCGACCCGAGCGCCCTGCCGCTCGCGTTCACGCCGATCACCGCGGATCTCAGCGAGCCCCTCCCCTCCGCGCTGCCCGCGGTCGACACCATGGTCATCACGTTGACCCCGTCCGTCGCCGCGAGCTATCGCGAACCGCTGCAGCATCTCGCCGCCGCCCTCCCTGCGGCGCCCCGGCGCACCGTGTTCGTCTCCTCGACCCGGGTGCTCGAGGGCTACGACTCCTCCCGCCCGCTCACCGAGTCCGATCCCGCCCGTCCCCGGTCGGAGCGGGCCCACGTGCTCCTCGACGGGGAACAGGCCGCGCGCGAGCTGTTCGGGGCGAGCGTCCTGCGGCCGGCGGGCATCTACGGGCCCGGGCGCGATCACCTGATCAGGGCCGTCCTTGAGGGGCGCCCTGTCGAACACGGCCGGCACACGAATCGGATCCACGAGGTCGACCTCGCCCGGGCGGTCGTGACGCTGCTCGGCACACCCGATCCGCCGGAGCTCCTGCACGCCGTGGACGGCGTCCCGTCGACCCTCGGCGAGGTCGTCACGCACATCGCACGGCGGCTCGGGAAGCCTGCACCCCCGCGCAAGGAGCCGGATACCGGCGTCGGCACCGTGCTCGACGGCACCGCTCTCCTCGATCTGCTCGGCTCTCTCGAGGTGCCCGACTTCCGCGCCGGGTACGACGAGATGATCGGCGGATCTCCTCCCCCGCTCGCCGATGCGCCGTGAGGGGCATCAGCCCTCGACGCCCTGTCGCGAGGTCCGCACGAGGCGTTCGACGAGGTCGTCCGGGATGGGTTTGCGCGGGGTGAACGTGATGCCGGTCTTGGTCGCCTTCAGACCGGCGGCCGCGATCTCCTCGGCGTGCTCGGTCAGGGCGTGGGGACGCAGATACAGCCCGCACTGCCTGCTGAATGCTGCATAGCTGGCCACGACCGTGCCGTCGATCGTGAACCCGGGCATGGTGCAGGCGACGATCTCCTCGGCCTCCGGCAGGACGCGGCGCAGGATCTCGCGCAACCGGTGCAGAGAGGGCTGGAACTGTTCGGGCGCCTACGCGATACAGGCGTCGTGGTCGGCGATCGACGTCATGAGGGGGTCTCGCTTCCCATTCCTGGTCGTGGTCAGGCCATGCGCTTCTGCGTCCTCCAGGCTGCAGCGACCCCGAGAACCTGTTCTCGACACCCCTGCGGTCCTCTGACGACGAGGATCGCGGGGTCATGGGTTCGGGGATCTCCGGGTCAGGACGACGATCTGCTGAACCGTTCGGCTTTCCGGGTGGGTCCGGTGACCAGGATGGTGTCTCCCTCCGTGAGCACGGTGTTCTCCGTCGCTGGCTGCCACGCCCCGTTCCGGTGCTTCACGGAGCTGACGGTGACTCCGAACTTGCGGCGGATGCCGCTGTCACCGAGCCGTGTTCCCTCGTACTCGGGATTCAGCGCGGTCTTGACCATCGCGAAATCGGTGTCGATCTCGATGAAGTCCTGCATGCTGCCGAGCACGATGTGGGCGACGCGGCGACCCATGTCCTTCTCGGGGTACACGACGTGGGGGATCCCCAGCTGCTCGAGGATCAGGCCGTGCGCGTCGCTGACGGCCTTCGCCCAGATCTGCGGGACCGAGAAGCGCAGCAGCAGCGACGTGACCAGGATGCTCGACTCGATGTCGCTGCCGATCGCGACGACCACCCGATCGAACTCCGAGACGGACAGCTGACGCAGCACCTGCTCATTGGTCGCATTGGCCGCGACGACGTGGGTCAGCTGCCCGTTGAGGGCCTGGACGACGTCCTCGCGCACGTCGATGCCCAGCACCTCGGCGCCGTCCTTCATGAGCTCGAGGGCGAGGGACTGACCGAACCTGCCCAGCCCGATGACGGCCACCGCGTTCGCCGAAGTGACGGAGGAGGAGGGTACGGACCGGAAGAACCTGCGCTTAGCCAATGATCGGCCTTTCCTTGGGGAGGTCGTAGAGAAGGGTCCGCTGCCGCAGCGCGAGGCCGGTGGCCGCCGTGATCGGGCCCAGACGGCCGATGAACATCAGCACGATGAGTATCAGCTGCGCGCTGGCAGGGAGATCCGCCGTGATCCCGGTGGACAGACCCACCGTGGCGAAGGCCGAGACCACCTCGAACAGGATCACGTCGAGCGAGAGGTCGGTCAGGAGCATGATGACGATGGTGGCGGCGACGATGAGGCCGGCCGCCAGCACGATGACGGTGATGGCCTGGCGATGCACCGCCCGGGAGAGGCGCTTGCCGAAGACGGTGACGGCGCCGGCGCCGCGCAGCTCGCCGAGCATGAGGAAGAACAGCACCGCGAAGGTGGTGACCTTGATGCCACCAGCGGTTCCTGCGGGTCCTCCGCCGATGAACATCAGCAGGTCCATGCCCACCCAGGTGGCGGGATCCATCGCCCCGGTGTCGACGGTGTTGAAGCCGGCGGTCCGCGTCTGGGCGGACATGGCGAAGCCGTTCAGGATCCGCAGATGGGGCGGCATCCCTCCCAGCGTCTCCGGATTGCTCCACTCCAGAGCAGTGATGTACAGGGTTCCCAGGGCGAGCAGGAGCGGCGTCGCAGCGACCACGATCCGGGTGTTCATCGACCAGAGGCGCACGGTGCCCAGATGCTTCTTCAGCTGCATCAGCACGGGGAAGCCGACACCTCCCAGCACCGTGGCACCGCTGGCGGTCAGAAGGATGACCGGGTCATCGGAGAAGGACATGAGGCTGTCGCTGTACAGCGCGAACCCGGCGTTGTTGAACGAGGAGACCGCGTGGAAGACGCCGAGCCACACGGCGTCGCCCCATGTCTCGCCGTAGGCGAGGGCGAAGCGCAGCGTGAGGATCACCGCCGCGACCGCCTCGATCATCAGGGAGATCCGCACGACGCTGAGCACGAGGGTCCGCACGTCCTCGATGCCGAAGCTCTTCACCTCTGCCGCGGCGGTGAGCTTCGAGCGCAGGGAGAGCTTCCGGATCACGGCGATGCCGATCACGGAGGCGAAGGTCATCACGCCGAAGCCGCCGATCTGGATCAGCACCAGGATCACGACCTGGCCGAACGTGGTCCAGAAGACGGGGGTATCGACGACGATGAGCCCGGTCACGCAGAGGGCGGAGACTGCTGTGAAGAGGGCTTCCACGAGTGTGGCTCCTCTGGCCCCCGTGGAGGCCGACGGGAGCAGGAGCAGGAGGGTCCCGAGGAGACCGCAGGCGGCGAAGGCCAGGAAGACGGTCCGAGCGGGGCGCGGACGCCGGTCGACGGCGCGGGATGGGGTGAGGCCGAGTGGTGGCACGCGCGGAATCGTACGCCTGTTCGGTGCGGCCACCGAACGGCTGCTGCCGTTCCTCGAGCAGCGGGGCTGCCGTGCTTCTCGAGGTGGGAGTGGGCCTGCTCGCCGGAAGAGGGCGCGTGGAGGTGGTTCCGGTGGTGGACTCGGTGGTCTCCTGGGTGCGGGACGTCAGGACGAGGTCTGCGTGAGGTCGTCCAGGAGCGTGCGCACCCGGGCGTCGATGTCGTCGCGCACCAGGCGCATCCGCTCGGCGCCCTCGATCCCGCGTTCGGAGGGCTCGTCGGTCACCCACGTGGTGATCGTCCCCGCCATGCCCCGCACCGACTCGACGACGGCCTCCTCGCCGAGCACCACGACCCGGTCCACGCGGGCCAGCAGCGCGGGGTCGATCGGCTTGGTGAATCCGGCGGACATGTCCGCGCCGACCTCGGCGACGACGCCGGCAGAGAGTGCGTTGATCGCGCTGCCGGGCTTCGTCCCGGCGGAGTGCACCTCGACGGCGTCTCCGGCGTGGTGGCGCAGGAGCGCGGCGGCCATCTGGGACTTGCCGCCGTTCTTCACGCACACGAACAGCACGGACGGCGTGGCGGAGTTCTGGGAGCTCATGCGGAGACCTTCTCGGTGGTGCGGGCGGGGACGGTGGTGTCACCGGGGAACAGGCGCGGGCCCAGCCAGAGGGACACGTAGACCAGGGCGACGAGCACGGGCACCTCGATCAGGGGGCCGACGACACCCGCGAGCGCCTGCCCGGAGGTGACGCCGAAGGTGCCGATCGCGACGGCGATCGCGAGCTCGAAGTTGTTGCCCGATGCCGTGAAAGCCACCGTGGTGGACTTCGCATAGGTCAGCCCGACGGCGCGGGCGGCGAAGAGCGAGACCAGGAACATGCCCACGAAGTAGGCCAGCAGCGGCAGGGCGATCCGGGCGACGTCCCAGGGATTGGAGGTGATCGCGTCTCCCTGCAGGGCGAAGAGCAGCACGATGGTGAACAGCAGGCCGTACATCGCGAAGGGGCCGATGCGGGGCAGGAACCGGCTCTCGTACCAGTCCCGTCCCTTGGCGCGCTCGCCGAGCACCCGGGTGAGGAAGCCGGCGAGCAGGGGGATCCCGAGGAAGACCAGCACGGAGAGCACGATCGCGCCGACGGAGAACTCGGCCGAGGTCACGGGCAGTCCCAGCCAGGTGGGCAGCACCTGGAGATAGAACCAGCCGAGCGCCCCGAAGGCGAGGACCTGGAAGACGGAGTTGATGGCCACCAGCACGGCCGCGGCCTCCCGGTCGCCGCAGGCGAGGTCGTTCCAGATGAAGACCATGGCGATGCAGCGGGCGAGGCCCACGATGATCAGTCCGGTGCGGTACTCGGGGAGATCGGCCAGCAGCAGCCAGGCCAGGGTGAACATGATCGCGGGGCCCACGATCCAGTTCAGCACCAGCGACAGCACCATGAGCTTGCGGTCGGCGGTCACGCGGCGGGTCTCGTCGTAGCGGACCTTGGCCAGGACCGGGTACATCATCACCAGCAGCCCGATCGCGATCGGCACGGAGATGCCGGCGACGGACATGCTCTCGAGCACCTGGTTCAGCCCGGGCACGAAGCGGCCGAGGGCCAGTCCGAGGATCATCGCCACGATGATCCACACCGGCAGGAACCGATCGAGGAAGGACATCTCCCCGGCCACGCGGGTCGGCGCACCGGGCGCTGTGGTCGTCGTCATGACGGGGGCCACCTCTTCCTATAGACGAACATCGATGCGAACGCTAGCCTGCCGTATAGACATTCGTCAATGTAAGGTGATCGCATGACCTCCCCCTCGATCGCGCCCTCGATCCCGCTCCCGGAGAGCACCGCGCCGTCGTGCACATCGCGCGAGCGCGCACCGGACGAGCGCGCCACGCTCGACTGCTGCGCGCTCGGGGCCGGCCCGATCGATGCCACCGAGGCGGAGCACCTGGCATCGCGCCTCAAGGCCCTCTCGGACCCGACGCGCCTCCAGCTGCTCTCCCATGTGGCGGCCCAGGGATGCGGCGACGTCTGCGCCTGCGATCTCACCGAGCCGCTGGGCATCAGCCAGCCGACCGTCAGCCACCACATGAAGAAGCTCGTCGACGCCGGCCTGCTCACCCGTGAGCAGAAGGGGCGATGGGCCCACTACTCCGTCGTACCGTCGGCCTTCGCCGAGCTGCGCGCCTTCCTCGAACTCTCCTGACCTGCGCCCTCCGCCACTCACCCCCAGGAGCCCCCTACGACCGCTCGCCCCAGTGTCCTGTTCGTCTGCGTCCACAATGCCGGCCGCTCCCAGATGGCCGCCGCCTGGCTCTCCCATCTCGCCGGCGACTCCATCGAGGTCCGCTCCGCCGGTTCGGCCCCGGCCGACCAGGTCAACCCGGCCGCGATGGAAGCCATGGCCGAGGTCGGCATCGACATCGCAGCCCAGAGCCCGAAGATCCTGACCACCGATGTGGTCAAGGAGTCCGACGTGGTGATCACGATGGGCTGCGGTGACGCCTGCCCGATCTTCCCCGGCACGCGCTACGAGGACTGGGAGCTCGTGGACCCTGCCGGCAAAGGCGTCGCGGAGGTCCGCCCGGTGCGCGACGAGATCCGCACCCGGGTCAAGGAACTCATCGCGAGCCTCCTGCCGCGGAACGCACCGGCCGCCCCCTCGGGCCTCGGTGGCTGACACGACACCCTCGCGGGGGGACCCCGTCGCTACTCAGCACCGATCACGCTCTGCACGCGATCACCGATGACCTCGCGCAGCGCTTCACGGGCGCCAACTCCTCGGAGATCGTCGTGCGCCGCGTCGTCGCGTCGCACACGATCCTGGCTCGCACCGCCCTGATCGCCACCGGCGTCACGGCCCTGCAGCTCCATGCGCCGGCCTCGCGTGGGGCAGACTGGGGCAATGAGCGGGAACGAGGAGATGCCACAGCTGATGCACATCGGCGCCGTCACGGAGCGCACGGACCTCAGCTTCCGCACACTGCGGCACTACGACGAGATCGGCCTCATCACCCCCTCGGAGCGCACCGCCGGCGGGTTCCGGCTCTACTCGGAGTCCGACGTGGAGCGGATCCTGCTGATCCGTCGGATGAAGCCGCTGGATTTCACGCTGGACCAGATGCGCGAGCTGCTCGAGGCCACTGACGCCGCCGCCACGCACGGCGCCTCGGAGGACGCCCGGCGTCGGGTCCAGGAGTTCGAGGAGATCGCCATCGAGCGCCGCCAACGGCTCGCGAGAAAGGTCGAGATGGCAGACGAATTCCTCACCCGTCTCCGCGAGCTCTCCACGACTCCGTCCCTGTCCTCGCGTGAACCCGACGACGACTCGGCGAGCGAGTAGCAGGCGAGCAGCACCGCGCGGGATGTGATGCACGACCCCCTGTCAACCCGGCCAACTCTCACGTAACGTGAGGTTTGCATGCCGGGTCTCTCATGGAAACGTTCCGTGCTTCCGGGGCCCGCCCTCTCCCCTAGGACTCCCCACGTGTCATCACTCAGCACGGCGCCTGCGGACAGCGCGCCCCAGCACTCCCAGCAGGAACCGCCCACGGTGCGCAGCGCCCTGCGCAGCCCCCGACTGCTCAAGACCGAGATCTTCGGCGGTCTGGTGGTCGCCCTCGCCCTGATCCCCGAGGCGATCTCGTTCTCGATCATCGCGGGCGTCCCGCCCCAGGTCGGCCTGTTCGCCTCCTTCACCATGGCCGTCACGATCTCGATCGTCGGCGGGCGACCGGCGATGATCTCTGCCGCGACCGGAGCGGTCGCCCTGGTCATCGCCCCGGTGGCCCGTGATCACGGCATGGACTACTTCATCGCCACGGTCATCCTCGCCGGCGTGCTCCAGGTCGTCCTCGCCCTCCTCGGCGTCGCGAAGCTGATGCGGTTCATTCCCCGCAGCGTCATGACCGGCTTCGTCAACGCCCTGGCGATCCTCATCTTCCTCGCCCAGCTCCCCCACCTCCTCGGTGAGGACATCCCCTGGATCGTCTACCCCCTGGTCGCCGCGGGCATCGCGATCATGGTGCTGCTCCCGCGGTTCACCACCATGGTGCCGGCGCCGCTGGTCGCGATCCTGCTGATCACCCTCGCCGTCGTCGCCTCCGGCTGGACGATGCCGAACGTCTCGGACCAGGGCGAGCTGCCCGAGTCGCTCCCGGAGCTGCTCTTCCCGAACGTTCCACTGAGCCTCGAGACCCTGCAGATCATCGGCCCCTTCGCCCTCGCGATGGCACTGGTCGGGATCTTGGAGTCGCTGATGACCGCCAAGCTGGTCGACGACATCACGGACACCCATTCCGACAAGACCCGCGAGACCTGGGGCCAGGGCATCGCCAACGTGGTCACGGGCTTCTTCGGAGGCATGGGCGGCTGCGCCATGATCGGCCAGACCATGATCAATGTGAAGCAGTCCGGGGCCCGCACCCGCCTTTCCACCTTCCTGGCCGGCGTATTCCTGCTAATCCTGGTAGTCGCCCTCGGCGACATCGTCGGCCTGATCCCGATGGCGGCCCTGGTCGCGGTGATGATCATGGTCTCCGTGGGCACCTTCGACTGGCACAGCATCCGCCCCACCACGCTGCGGATGATGCCGTGGTCCGAGACCGCGGTCATGCTGGTGACCGTCGTCGCGACCGTCGCCACCGACAACCTCGCGATCGGCGTTGTGCTCGGCGTGATCGCCGCGATGATCCTGTTCGCCCGCCGCGTCGCTCACCTGGTCGGCATCGAGAAGGTGTGGGAGACCGACGTGGACGGCGACGACACCGTCGATATCCGCCGCTACGCCGTGACGGGCCAGCTGTTCTGGGCCTCCAGCAACGACCTCGTCTACCAGTTCGACTACGCGGGCGACCCCACCACGGTGATCGTCGACCTCACCGACGCCGACGTCTGGGACGCCTCGACCGTCGCCTCCCTCGACGCGGTCCAGTCGAAATACTCCGCCCGCGGCAAGGAAGCCCGCATCATCGGCCTGGACGGAGCCAGCCTCCAGCGCCTGGAGCGGCTGTCCGGCAAGCTCGACGGCGGCCACTGATCTGCAGATCCTCAGCCGGTGACCAGCGCCGCTACGATCGGCAGCACAACGGTCATGACCAGGGCGTTCATCACCATCGCCGCGCTGGACCAGCCGCCAGCCACGGTGGACTCGGCGAGCACGCGCGAGGTGCCGATGCCGTGGGAGGTCAGGCCGACGGCGAAACCGCGAGCGCGTTCGTCGCGCACCCGCACGAGGGTCAGCAGCGCCGGGCCGACGACCGCCCCGAGCACCCCGGAGATCAGGGTGAGCACCACCGCGAGCGGCACGGACGCCCCGAGGAGCTCCGCGATCGACAGTCCCACCGGCGAGGTCACGGAGCGGGGCAGGGCGGCGCGCAGCAGGTTGTCCCCCACCCCGAACCCGGTCAGCACCGCGACGGTGAGCGCCACGCTCAGCGCGCCGCCCACCACCAGCGTCGCCAGCACGGCGGGGGCCGACGTGGCCAGCGCCCGGCCGTTGCGCAGCAGCGGCAGGGCAAGGGCCACGGTGGCAGGGCCGAGCAGGAGGGTCAGCACGGTCACCTGCTCGAGGTACTCGGCGTACGGGAGCCCGGTCAGCTGCAGCACCCCGGCCACGATCACGACCGTGACGAGCACCGGGGACAGCAGCCCGGGCCGCCCCGTTCGCTGGTACAGCCACAGGGACAGGAGGTAGGCGCTGAGGGTGAGGGCGAGGCCGAACACCGGCAGGTGGATGAGCGTGCTCATGCGGCCGCGCCCCCCGCCTGCGGGGCGTCTGGCCCGTCGGTCGTCCCCGTGCCCTCGTCGAGTCCGGGCCCGTCGTCGGGACCAGGCCCCTCGGCAGGTGCGGTCGTCGCCCGCCGACGGTCCTGGCGGCGCAGCAGCGCCTGCAGC